>JBGAPB010000222.1:0-10387 GCA_044221525.1 Blastocatellia bacterium
GTACAGAATATAGTAGAGGAAGCAAAGGAAAATCTTCCGTCGCCGCAAGCGGCGCTTGGTACCAGACAAACAATGATAATGTTAGAACTTGAAGCAAGACCAATGACTATAGATGATCTGGCGAACCAGCTAGAAACAAGTGACCTAGTGATTCAAGCTCATATAAATTCACTTCATAGAAAAAAACTGATTAGTAGAGTAGGGATTGACAGGAAAACTGAGGCTATCCTGTATGGTATTAGGAAATAAATTGGCAGGCCCAGTCCATCAGTCCATCTGCGTATTTTGCGCATAGGAGCTTAAGAACTCCCTGAAACCATAGGCGGCAACCGCTTCCGAAAATTGAGCGGCTTTTTTTGTGCCTGCTTCCCGACTTTGTGCCGGGAGTCCCAACGTCATAAGGCTTGCCAAAGACGTTGGGGCTATTTCTATTCCCAATTGTTGCGGATCAATCGTTGCGCGGTTTGACTTTGCTTTTATCCAGGTCGAGTTTGGGGATTCCGAATTGGCCTTCCAGTTGGCTGAGCTTTTCCAGGTCAATCGGGCCAACGATGTTGACGACGACCAGTTCTTTGGGCTGAGTCGCCACAATCAACAAGCCGTGAATCTGGCCTTTGTCGTCCATCTTCAGGTTAACGTCAATCTTTTGGCCTTCGCTTTTGCTGGTCACGCCGACGATCTTTGACCAGTTGCCGGATTTGAGTTGTAAGCTAATCGGAGCAATGTCGTTCAGCGAGTATTCGCCGGATTTGTCGAACTCAAACACGCGGACGTAAACGCCTTGCAGTTTGGACACCAGGTCTTTGACTGCGGCTTCCTGCGGATTTTTGCTGGACAGAAATCCGGCGGCCATTCTCAGCAGGTTTTGATCCAGCGTAACTTCGATGACGTTTTCAGCTTTTGAAGCCAGCTTGTCCAATTGGTTGAACTGCAATCTGGCATCTTGCGCCTGCACCGAAGCGAATCCGGCCAGCAGCAGAACTGCCAGCATCGTGATTCGCTTTGCTGTTTTAACAGCGTTGTTCATAAAACTTCCTTCTCCTCTTTGTTTGTAGTCCCGCCTTTAGGCGGAATTTTTTGTATGCCACTACCATTCCGCCTAAAGGCGGGACTACGAACTTTTACTTGTCGAAATATCCTCGCCGAGTTTTGGCGATTGAATCGTTGCGCTTCAGCTTGACGTTGATTTTGCGGAACTGTCCGTCGTGTTTCAGCTTGTCCGGCGAATAAGCCAGGCTGTAAAGCGTGTGCAGTTCACGAGCCACCAGGCCATATGCGTTCTGTAATTCTTCTTCGCGCTGTGCGCTGAAAATTTCGCCGCCGGTTTGTTCGGCCAGTTCTTCCAACTGTTTGCGAGCGGTTTTGCTTTTGCTTTCGCCAAGCAAGCTGCCGTTGCCGCCGAACAAAATGCCTATTTTGTTGATCTGGTTGTTCGGGCTGAAGTAGATCGGATAAATCGTCACGTCTTCTTCAGAAGCGCGACCAAGCAGATCGTCGAAGCCATGCACGGTTTCGCGGTTGCCCATCAACGATTCATCTTCGCCGTCGGTCAGGACGACAATCGCCTTGCGGGCTTCGGTCAGCTTGCCGAGCTGATCCAGCGCCTTCCACATCGAATCGTAATAAGCTGTGCCTCCGCTGATCTTGTTAATCTTTTTGACGGCTTCCTTCAGCGCATTTTTGTCGGAGGTGAAATCGGTCAACGGTTTGTATTGGCGCGTGAAAGCGACCAGTGAAACCTTGTCGCCAGCGGGCAGCGAATCAATAAACTTGTTGGCGGCTTCGATCATCGCTTTGCGTTTTTTCTGAGTGCTGCCGCTCAGGTCTATCATCATAACCAGATTGACCGGAGCATTAACCGGTTTGAAGTATGCGATTTCATTCTTCACGCCGTCTTCGTAAATGGCGAAATCTTCCTGCTTCAGATTTGTGATCGGCTGGCCGGATTTATCCAAAGCCTTGACGTTCAAATTGACCAGACGAGTTTCGATTCTCAGCGTGTCTTCGCGCGGCGGAGTTTTGACTTCGGCCGGTTCGTTTGGTTTTGCGGCTTCGTTGGAATTGGCCGACAAAGGCGAACCGCTTTCATCAGTTGGATTCGAGCTTAAAGTTGGACGAGTTGCCGGTTGCGATGACGAATCATTGTCACTCTTGATGACGATTCGTTTCGAGCTGTCATCGGTCGAATTCGTCGAAGCGGTCGTTGTCTGGTTGGGTTTTGGCGCAGGCAGGTTGACGGCAGTGTTATTGCCGCGAACGGAATTGCCCAGCGAGATGCCCATGATCTTCGGGTTTTCCAAAAAACGAGCGGCGGCTTCAGGATTGAATTTGACCTGCATCACAACTGCTTCGCTTTCCGCCAGCGAAGCCAGGGCGAACTCCACGTCTTTATTTGACTGTCTGATGTAAATAAATGTGTGGTTGTCGCCGTCGCGTTTGGAGCTGATCTGAGCCAGTGGCGACCAGTCTTTTTTGAATGCCTGGCGCATTGCTTGACTGAAGGAAGCTGCTTCGGTGCGCTTGGCAAAATTCTGATCTTCAAAAACTGCCAGCTTGAAACCTTTGACGCCGGCTGGACGCACCATCCAGATTGCGAACTTTGCCAAACCCAGCATTGGGATTTTGGTTTTCTTCGCGCCGTAATTCTTTTCCAGATGTTTGACTACGTCGTTGAAGCCGCCGCCTTTGGGGACGAATGGCTTGCTTTGAGCTTGCGTGCCGACAACCAGCAGCGCTGTCATCATCACTGTGGTAAACGTGAGTCGAATCATTTTTTGGAGTTGAGTCATCTTTACCTCCTTCGGAACATCTCCCACGAAGCCACGCGAAGTAAACACGAAAAAGGGCAAAAGCATTTTGTTTTCTTCGTGCCCCTTTGTGTGACTTCGCGGGAGAAAATCTGAGCATCAATTGCGTCTGGCTTTGCTGAAGTCAAAATCAAAATCCTTCGGGATGCCGAAACTGCCGCGCAATTCGCCGATCTTTTCAGGGTCAATCGGGCCTACGACATTGACGACCATCAACTGTTTTGCGTCCGTGATTAGAACTCCTATGCCTTCGATCAAGCCGTTGTTGAGCATCAGAGAAACTTCGACATTTTCGCCGTCGCGCTTGCTGCGGACGCCAACGATCTTTGACCACCCCGGCGCGTTAAGCTGTTGCCGAACGGCTTCGACATCCTGTTCGGTGAACTGGCCGTCTTTGTCAAATTCCACGCCTTTGACGTAAACGCCTTTCAGCACGTTCAGGATTTCCCTGACCTGAACTTCGTTAGTTTTGTTTTTGTCCAAAAACTTCGAGGCGATTTGCAGCAACGCGCCGTCAATTCGCACGTCTATAGTTTCGGCAGCGTTGGGGAAAAGCCGATCAATGTGATCCATTTGAATGCGGGCGTTTTGGGCAAATGCTGCGACGGCCAGAAATGCCGTCAGCAGTGCGACGTTTGTCAGTTTTAGCGTAATTGATTTCATTGTTCCCTCCGAGTTGTGAGTGATTCGAGTCATTAATTTTGATGGCGAAACTATTGTTGGCCACCATCGCGTTGACCATCCTGTTGGAGTGATTCCTGTACTTTCTTTTGGGCCAGATTTAGTTTGGCGCTGGCGATTCGCATGGCGAACATGACTTGTTCTTTGGCGCGTAGACCTTCGACTTCGCTAATCTGAGCGGCGATTTCCGCTTGTCGCTTCAGTTCAAGTTGATGCAGGCGATAACGATTCGCTCCGATAACCGAGACAATCAACAGCGCAGCCATTGCGCCCGCCATCGCCCATTTCATTTGCGGTGGAGTGAAAATCGCGCCCAGTTTTTGTAACCAGCTCAACGCCTTTTCGCTTTGTTTGCCTGTCGCGCTGTCTTTCTGTCTCTCCTTCTCCTGCTCTTCGGCAATGCGTGCCATGACGCGATCAGTGAAATCTGGCGAAGGGGCTTCGCGGCGTAGCGCAATTTTCAGTTCATCGTCAAAACGGTTCATACTTCTACCTCTCCTAAACAACGGGTGACTTTCTCTTTAAGTATCGCCAGCGAACGTCGCAGATGGCTTTTGACTGTGTTGAGCGGCATTTCCAGGACTTCGGCGATCTCTGTCGGTTCAAGGTCTTCCTGGTAACGCAGCGTAACCACCAATCTGGGCTTTTCAGGCAGCGTCGCCACAAAGCGGCGAATCGTGCTTCGCATCATTGAGTCAGGCATGTCGAAAATCGAAACCGGCTCCGGTGCTTCGTCCAGACTGACCGAAGCTTTTGACCCGTTCGATTTTTGTCGCCGGGCAAAATCAATGCAGCGGTGGCCTGTGACTTTTCTCAACCAGAATTTCAAATGAGCGGGAGTTTCAATTGCCGCCAGATTTCGGAACAGGTGAATAAAAACTTCCTGCGCCAAATCTTCGGCGGTGGCTGCATCGCGAACAAAATTGCGAGCCAGGCTGTAAACCATCGCCTGATGCTCTCGCACCAATTCGGCAAAGGCTGCCTGGTCTCCTTTTTTTGCTCGCGCCAGAGCGTCCTCCGGCTGAGCCAAAACTGCTGCGGATAGCATTGCCACCTCTAAAAATTCCTTTTCGATCAATTGATCCGCCGTTGTCTTAACCGGCGTTTTTTCGTGATGTTCACTTGTCATAACGACGGGTGAGTGGTCGCCGGGTGCAAAAAGTTTCCGTTGGTTGACGAATTTGTAAACTGCGTGCTAAGTTCCGCGCCTGATCCCACAACCTATTAAAAACAGGCTTTTACCAACAGTTATAGGCGATTTGGCGTTACCAAATCGAGGCAACAAGACGTGTCGAATACTTCACTGAAGAAGACCGCGCTTAACGAAGCTCACAGAAAACAAGGCGGCAAGATGGTTGATTTCGGCGGATGGGACATGCCGGTTCAGTACCCGGCGGGAACCATTGCTGAACATCTGGCCGTCAGAACCGGCGTCGGCATTTTTGATGTTTCGCACATGGGCGAGATCGAAATCAAAGGTCGGCAGGCTCTTGATCTGGTTCAGCACCTGACCAGCAACGACGCTTCAAAACTGGCCGACAATCAAGCTCACTATTCCGGCTTGATGACGCCGAACGGCTGTTTCGTTGACGACATTCTGGTTCATCGCTTTGCCGCCGACCATTATTTTCTTTGCGTCAACGCTTCGAACTCCGACAAAGATTTCGACTGGATCAAATCCAACTCTGACGGTTTTGACGCCGAGGCGACAAACGTCAGTGCCAGTTATTCGCAGCTTGCGATTCAAGGGCCGCGCGCTCTGGAAGTAATGCAGCCTTTGACCGATGTTGATCTGTCCGCGATCAAGTATTACTGGTTCACCACCGGCCACGTTGACGGAGTTCCGGCGATCATCGCTCGAACAGGTTATACGGGCGAAGACGGCGTTGAAATTTACTTCGATCCATCGGAATCCGAACGGCTTTGGAACAAAATTATCGAAACGGGGCAACCGCAAGGTCTTATTCCCTGCGGTTTAGCGGCTCGCAACACTTTGCGGCTGGAATCAAAGATGGCTTTGTACGGCCACGAAATTGACGACACCACGACTCCGTTCGAAGCCGACCTTGCCTGGATTTGCAAGCTTGGCAAAGGCGATTTCATCGGTCGAGACCGCTTGGTTGAACAGAAAGAGAAAGGGTTGACCCGCAAACTGGTCGGTTTTGAAGTTACCGACAAAGGCATTGCGCGTGACGGTTACCCGGTTTTGATCGGCGGCCAACCGGTTGGCCACGTTACCTCAGGCAGCCCGGCGCCGTTTCTGAAAAAAAATATCGGTCTGGCTTATTTGCCGATTGAACACATTACAGTCGGAACTAAATTTGAAATTGATGTGCGCGGACGGCTTCTGGCAGCGGAAGTTGTGCCGACACCATTTTATAAGAGGAGTCGGTAGTCGGAAGCCGGTAGTCAGTGGCATAGAAGAAGCTGTTTCTCTTGCTACCGACTCCCGGCTACCGACTCCCGGCTACTCCTGAGATAGGAGAACCAATGGCTTCTTACCCCGATAATCTTCATTACACCAAAGACCACGAATGGATTCGCGTCGAAGGCGACACCGGAACCATAGGCATCACCGATTTCGCCCAGGATCAGTTGGGCGATGTTGTTCACGTTGACCTGCCCCGTGTCGGCGAAAACTTTTCGGCGCACGCGCATTTCGGCGAAATCGAATCGGTAAAAACCTTCAGCGAATTGTTCACGCCCGTTTCCGGCGAAGTCCTGGAAATCAACGAGGCGTTGGCCGATGCGCCGGAACTGGTAAACAGCGAACCTTACGGTGGCGGTTGGATGATTAAGATCAAACTCGCCAACGCCAGCGAAGTGGACGCTTTGCTCAATGCCAGCGAATACGAAGACTTTGTCGAATCACAGAAAGAAGATTAGGTTGTAGGTGGTAGGTTGCAGGTGAGAGATGTTTTGCCGGCTACCAACCACCAACCACCAGTCACCACCAACTATGAGATATATTCCGAATTCGGCTCAGGAACGCGAAGCTATGTTGCGCGAAATGGGCCGCGAATCCGTCGCCGACCTTTTCAAGGGAATCCCCGACAACCTGCAACTCAAGCGCCTGCTCGATCTGCCATCGGCGCTTTCAGAACCCGACACTCTGAATTTCTTTCGCGATCTGGCTGAACGTAACACCACGCGTTTGACAGGCGAGCGAATGACTTCGTTTCTGGGCGCGGGGGCTTACGACCATTTCATTCCCACGATCATTGACACGCTGATTTCGCGCTCAGAGTTCTACACTTCGTACACGCCTTATCAGCCGGAAATCAGTCAGGGCACGCTGCAAGCGATCTTTGAATACCAAACAATGATCTGCGAACTGACCGGAATGGATACGTCAAACGCTTCGCTTTACGACGGTTCGACCGCCACCGCCGAAGCAGTTTTGATGGCGGAGCGAGTAACCGGTCGCACCAAAGTTGCGTTGGCTGGGAACCTGCATCCCGAATACCGTCAGGTAGTTGACACGTATATCCGCAACGCCGGGATCGAGGGAATCACGCTGCCTTTCGATGAAACGACGGGTGCATTGAAGCCGGAATCGCTTGCCGAACTCGGCAAAGATGTTGGCGCGGTGATTGTTCAGTCGCCAAACTTTTTCGGCGGCGTAGAAGAGTTGCGGCAATTGGCTGACGCCACGCACAAAGCCGGAGCCTTGTTCGTCGTTGTCGTCGCCGAAGCCATGAGCCTGGGCTTGCTCCAAGCTCCTGGCAAAGCCGGGGCCGACATTGTTTGCGGCGAAGCTCAGTCGTTCGGCATTCCGATCAGCTTCGGCGGTTCGTACTGCGGATTTTTCGCCTGCACTGAAAAACTGCAACGGCAAATTCCCGGTCGTTTGGTTGGTCAGGCTTTTGACCACGATGGCCGTCCGGGTTACGTGCTGACTCTGGCGACGCGCGAACAACACATCCGCCGCGAAAAAGCGACCTCGAACATCTGCACCAATCAAGGGCTTTATGCGTTGATGGCAACTGTTTATTTGTCAACGATGGGTAGAAGCGGGGTGCGCGAAGCCGCCGAACACAATCTGCAAAAGTCACATTACGCTGCCAAACAGATTGGCTCACTTGCCGGTTTCAGTTTGAAATTCACTTCGCCGTTTTTCAACGAATTTGCCGTCAGTTGCCCGAAACCTGCCGCTGAAATTCTGGCCAAGCTGCAAAGCAAAAAGATCATCGGCGGTTTGGCTTTGGAACGATTCTTCCCGGCGATGAAAAACGAAATTCTGGTTTGCGTCACGGAAACGACGACCAAAGAGCAGATTGATTCGCTGGTCGCGGAACTGAAAGCGATTTGAGGTTTTTTGAGTGGAAGTTTCAACGAGTATTCCGGGGTTTGCGATTCGTCAGGCGACCGAAGCCGACGTGCCGCTGATTCTGCAATTCATACGCGGCCTGGCGGAATACGAACGGCTGTCGCACGAAGTCGTCGCCGACGAAGCTACGTTGCGGAAAACGCTGTTTGGCGAGCGCCGAGTTGCCGAAGTCGTCATCGGTTCTGACAACGACACTCCGGTTTGCTTCGCGCTGTTCTTTCATAACTTTTCAACCTTTCTGGGCAGACCCGGAATTTATCTGGAAGACTTGTTCGTCAATCCAGACCAGCGCGGCAAAGGTTTCGGAAAGGCGATGTTGGCTTATCTGGCCAAGCTGGCAGTCGAGCGCGAATGCGGCAGATTGGAGTGGTCAGTGCTGGATTGGAACGAACCTGCGATTAATTTTTATAAGTCCCTTGGCGCAAAGTCTATGGACGAGTGGACGATTTTTAGAGTGACCGGCGATGCGCTGACGCAACTTGCCGGGCAAGTTTGAACGTAACTATTTCAGTGGCGACAGGAATTACCCATTACCCACTCGCCATTACCCACTAACAGGCAGGACGAAGTTTTCACCCTGACCAATAATGGGTAGTTGATAATGTCTGATGGTTAATTTGGGGAAGGTCAATGATTAAGAAATCAAGCAATCATATCAATCAAAACGAAGGCACGATCTTTGAACGATCACGTCCGGGCAAAATCGGATACCACCTGCCCGCGCTGGATGTCGAAGCAACCGATTCGCTTATTGACGCCAAACTATTGCGCAATGACGATCTGGCCGGTTTGCCCGAAGTCAGTGAAGTGGACGTCATTCGCCACTTCACGCGAATTTCGACCTGGAATTACGCCGTGGATTACGGGATGTATCCGCTGGGTTCCTGCACGATGAAATACAACCCGAAGATCAATGAACGGGTTTCCCGCTTCGATGGATTTGCGGCTTCGCATCCGTATCTGCCGGACGAATTGGCGCAAGGCAATCTGGAATTGTTGAAACGGCTGGAAGACAGCCTGGCCGAAATCACAGGTTTGCCCGCGGTCAGCTTGCAACCGGCGGCTGGCGCTCAGGGGGAAATGACGGGCTTGATGGTCATTCGAGCCTGTCTGGAAGCTCGCGGCAATGCGCGCAAAGTCGTGTTGATCCCCGATTCGGCTCACGGCACGAATGCGGCTTCGGCGACTGTATGTGGTTATCAAGTCAAGACAATCAAATCGAACGCCGATGGCGCAGTTGACCTTGAAGCCTTGCGCGCTTCGGTCAACGACGACGTAGCCGCGCTGATGTTGACCAATCCTTCTACGCTTGGTTTGTTTGAAGAAAACATTGAAGAAGTCTGCAAGATTCTGCACGACGCTGGTAGCTTGGTTTATATGGACGGCGCGAACATGAACGCTCTGGTTGGTGTAACTCGCCCCGGAGATATGGGCGTTGATGTGATTCACCTGAACCTGCACAAAACCTTTTCAACCCCGCACGGTGGAGGTGGTCCCGGCGCTGGCCCAATTGCAGTGACTGCGGAGCTTGAGCCTTTCCTGCCGGTTCCGCGTGTGATTGTTCAGGATGGTCAATACAAACTGGAATTCAATCGCCCGCAAACGGTTGGCAGAGTCCGCGCCTTTCATGGCAATTATTCGGTGTTGGTTCGCGCGCTGTGTTACATCATGACGCTTGGCTCTGAGGGGTTGCGCGAGGCGACTGAAACCGCAGTGCTCAATGCCAATTACATTGCGCATCACTTGAAAGACGTTTACGAACTCGGCGTGCAGGGCAAAGCAATGCACGAGGTTATCTTTAACGACAAACGCCAGCAGAAAAATGGCGTCCACACGCTGGACATTGCCAAGCGGTTGATTGATTACGGATTCCATCCGATGACGATTTACTTTCCGCTAGTCGTCCCTGGAGCGATGATGATCGAGCCGACCGAAAGCGAAGGCCGTGACGAGCTGGATATTTTCATTGACGCCATGAAATCCATTGCCCGCGAAGCTGAAGAGAATCCGGAATTGGTCAAAACGGCTCCGCACAACACGCGCATCGGACGTTTGGACGAGGCGACTGCGGCGCGCAAACCTGTGCTGCGCTGGAAGCCCGCCAGTCAGGCGGCTGGCGCATAATCAAATCTTTCGCAATAGCTTAAAAGGCGAAATCCCCATCTAACAATTCCTAAACGTCAAAAGGCCGGAAGCATTAATGCTTCCGGCCTTTTGTGTAAGCGCCAGCATAACTCGTTGTCAGGTTAAAATGTCTGAAATTACGCCAGAGGTTATTTCGACAGGAGGTATTTACTCAAGCCTCATTGCTTGAACCATTTAACCTCGCTGGGTAACTTCAGATTCAACTGCCTGCTCCCAGGTTAAAGCAAATCATTTTGAAGTTTAGATTTGGAGCTGAAAAAAACAACTGAAAAATTCCAGTGCAAAAATTTGGAACTCCGTTGCGGAAAGTTTAGATTCATTGAAATAGCTAGGGTTACAGGTTATTTTGGCCTCAAGACATTCCTACCAATGGCATAGAAAAAGCGGCTACGCTGGCGCTGAAACGATTTTTCGGGTTGAAGGT
>JBGAPB010000223.1:0-10325 GCA_044221525.1 Blastocatellia bacterium
GTACCAAAGCATTGGTGGACAGCTTTGTCGAAGCTTCGCGTCTGACGGGTGGGGCCGCGCGCTTGCAGCCGATGCTATTTTACGCCGCGCTGGCGGGGGCGGCAATGTTGCTGATTGAATTGCTGCATCGCATCAACAATTACGTCCGCACGGCGCAATCGGAACTGCTCAAAGATCACATCAGCGATTTGATTCAGCGCAAATCCGCTGAAGTGGATTTCGCGTTTTACGAAATGCCGGAATACCACGACCATCTGCATCGAGCGCGGTCGGATGCCAGCTATCGTCCGATTGAACTGCTGGAAAACCTGGGCGGATTGTTGCAGGGCGCGGTCACATTGCTCGCGATGCTGGCCGTGTTATTGCCTTATGGTTGGTGGTTGCCGCTTTCATTGTTGACGGCGACGGTTCCGCTGGCTGCGGCGGTAATGGTCAA
This sequence comes from Blastocatellia bacterium, assembly GCA_044221525.1. GTDB lineage: Bacteria > Acidobacteriota > Blastocatellia > RBC074 > RBC074 > RBC074. The sequence continues at coordinate 437 of JBGAPB010000223.1, forward strand.
TACGCTAAGGCGGTTTAATTGGCAGCGATCCGTGACCGAAGCTGAACGCAGAACCTGGTATTACGATTGGGTATTGACGGCGACCGAAACGGCGGCGGAAGTTCGGTTGTTTGGATTGGGCGAACATTTCAGAAACGCATATGGTGAATTGCGCCGTACATTGCGCGATGGGCAGTTGCAACTGGTCAAACGCGAAGTCGTTTTGGAATTCATTGCCGGACTCTTCGCGTTGGCAATTACGGGTGCAACTCTGGGATGGATGGGCTGGCAGGCGTTGCAGGGCGCGGCCACTTTGGGGACGCTGGCGTTGTTTTATCAGGCTTTCAATCAAGGGCAGCAGGTGTTGCGCTCGCTGGTTGGCAATTTCAGCGGCTGTTATTCAAATGCGCTGTTCCTGGGCGATCTGTTCGAGTTTCTGGATTTGCAGCCAAAGATTGTCAGCCCCCAAACTCCGTCGAGTGTGTCGGCTGATCTGGTGGAAGGAATCGAGTTCGATCAAGTTACATTTCATTATCCGGGCAGCGAACGTATCGCGTTGGATGGGTTCAATCTGACAATTCCCACCTCAAAGATTACTGCGATTGTTGGATTGAACGGGGCAGGGAAGACCACGCTGATCAAATTGCTTTGCCGATTGTATGACCCGGATGCGGGCAGCATAAAAATTGACGGAGTGGATTTGCGGCAGATGGAATTGGCAACGTTACGTCGTGCGATCACTGTGCTGTTTCAACAGCCAGTTCATTACAACGCAACTGTTGCTGAAAACATTCAATTGGGCGCTCTGGATGAGCAAATGGCCGAATCGGAAATTCGTGCTGCCGCCGAAGAGGCAGGTGCGACAGAGCTTATCAATCGTTTGCCGGATGGTTACGACACGATGTTGGGCAAATGGTTTTCGCAAGGGGCGGAACTCAGCGGCGGCGAATGGCAACGGCTGGCTTTGGCGCGAGCATTTGCCAGATCGGCTCCCATTGTTTTGCTTGATGAGCCGACAAGTTCCATGGATTCGTGGGCGGAATCGGATTGGCTGCGGCGGTTTCGCGGAGCAATGGCCGGACGCACGGTGGTAATCATTACGCATCGCTTCACAACCGCCATGCAAGCCGACAAAATTCACGTCATGAATGAAGGCCAAATTATTGAATCGGGGACTCATGCGGAATTGGTTGCGCTATGCGGGTTGTACGCCGAATCTTGGATGGCACAGGTGAAAGGCGACAGCAAATGAACAGTTTGCCGATTGAAAACCTGTCGCCTGAGCGAGCTTTCCTGATTGGCGCAGTGCGTTCGGCGATCAGTAGAAATCTTTCAACTGATTCCCCGCTTGTTGTTGATCCTTCAATTGATTGGGAGATTGTGGCCGATGAAGCTGTTTACCACGGAGTTGTGCCGCAGTTGTATTGTTTTTTTCAAAAGGCTGGTTCGGAGTTTGTTCCGGATGATATGCGCGAATGGCTTCAGGGTTCTTTTCAAAGCAACCTCAAACACAATCTCATACTGACCGGAGAATTGTGGCGAATTCTTGGAATGTTCAAGGATCAAGGTATCTCAGCAATTCCGTTCAAAGGACCAACTCTGGCAATGTTGGCTTATGGCGATCTGGCCCAGAGGGAGTTTACTGACTTGGACATTCTGGTTTATGAACGTGATTTGGCAAAGGTTGGTGAATTGCTGGTTTCAGCCGGTTATAAACCGCGTGCGGATTTGTCTTTGTTGAGCGATCAGGTGTTCACTGCCATTGAGCGAGAGTTTTATTTCACCAGTATTCGCAGCAACACCTTGATTGATCTGCAATGGCATCTTTCTTCCGGTATCTTGCCGTTCGATATGAACCTGAAACACATCAGCAAAAATCAAATGACGGTTTTTCCTGGTGGAAAACAGATGGTGACGCTTGGACTGGAAGATTTGCTGCTTTATCTGTGCGCGCACGGTTCTCGGCATTGCTGGGAGCGACTGGGGTGGATTGCAGACGTGGCGGGGTTGATCAATCTGAACCCGCAACTTGATTGGGATTTGGCTTTGTCGCAGGCGCGGTCATTAAAGTGTGAGCGTGTGTTGTTGCACAGTTTATTGCTTTCGAAGGATTTGACCGGCGCTCAGGTTCCGCCGGCGATTGAAAGAGTGGCACGCTCAGACGCCGACTCATGCGCGCTTGCTAACAGCATTGGCCGAACACTCGCTCAGCCGTTGGGCAGTTCAATGGGCAAATTCGACCTGCATTGTTACTTCCTGAAACTGCAGAATCGGTTGGTAGACCGAATCCGTCACCTGTTTAGTCTGGTTTTCGCGCCGACGGTTATTGATTGGGAGTTTTGGCCTTTGCCAAATGCTTTGATGTTTCTTTACCCATTCATTCGGTTCATACGATTGATCGCAGAACGCCTTCCTTCTTACCGCTCACGCAAGTCGTAAAACCGGATTTACGATCGTTTATCAAAATACCAAAGCTCAACTTATTCAACTGCGTAACATCAGTTATTCAACTCAATTGGTTGGATTCGCGTGAATACTCGTACTGGTAACGTTTGTAGTAAGTGCTGTAACCGTCGCGGGCCAGGTTGACGTTGTTCAGCACTACGCCAAAGATTTTGGCTCCGACACTAGCCAGTTCCTGACGCGAATGGACGACCATTTCGCGCGAGCTTTTGCCGCCGTGAACGATCAACATAACTCCGTCAACCAGTCTGGACATGATAATCGGGTCTGTAACGCTGCCTATGGGCGGCGAGTCAATAAGTATGTGATCGAAATGCTGCGACAGTTTTTGCAGCATCAGCCGGAACTTTTCTGAACTCAGCAGGTCAGCCGAATTGGGCGGGACAATGCCAGACGGCAGCACGTAAAGATTCGGAACCTTGGTCGGTTGAACCACTGTTTTCAGAGACATATCACTGGACAGATAATTTGAAAGCCCTTTTCGGTGGTCAATCCCCAAAATCTTGTGAATTCGCGGACGACGCATATCGGCGTCAATCAGCAAAACGGTTGCGCCCAGTTGCGACAGGCAGATGCTGGTGTTGATTGTTGTCGTGGTTTTGCCTTCGCCGGGCTGGCTGCTGGTTACCAAAACTGTTTTCGGTGGTTGACCGGCAGCGGCAAGCAGAATCGAAGTTCTAAGCATTCGGTAAGCTTCGGCCACGGAACCGGCGGATTTATAAGCGTCTTTCGGAGTAAGAATTCCGGTGGAGGGAAGCGCGTTTTTCTCTTGTCTGGCCACGTTGAGTGTTAGACGGTGGCCATTGACTCCGATGGCTGGAATCACTCCCAGCGCAGGGAGCCGGACATATCGGCTGACGTCTTCAACTGTTTTGATCGTGTTGTCCAAATGATCCAGCAGGAAGACCAGTCCGATGCTGGCGGCAAGGCTGAGCAGGAAAGCGAGAATTACGGGGCGTGTTCTGGATGGGCCGATCGGGCCGCCTGGAACGCGCGCCGGTTCAGCGATGGAAATGTCGTTGGCGACCCGCCTGGCTTCAAGATCAACCTGACTGGTTTTTTGCAGAAAGTCCGTGTAAAGCGCCTTCGCAGTTTCGGCCTTTTGTTTAAGTATGTTGAATTGAATGGAAGTCTGATTTTGTTGAACAGCTTCGCCTTTGGCGCGGCTCAATAATGTATTCATTGCTGCTTCGTCGCGGACGGAGCGTTCGTAATCGGTTTTCAGTTTGTCAACAAGCTGAGTACGAGTGCTGACAATGTCTTTTTGCATGACTTCCATCTGGTCGCGAACTTCGGCGATTCTGGGATTTTCTGGGCCGTATTTGATGTTTAATTGCGCGGCGGCAATGTTTAATTCGCTCAGTCTTTTTTGTAAATCGTTTGTTTGCTGGTTTGACAGCGCTTCAGGTAACTGGGCGACGCGGCCTTGTCGCGCGTCTTCGTATAGCGATTGTTTGATGATGCGGTCGGTTGCGGCGCGCATCGTTTGTTCGTGCAAGGCTATCAGCTTGTTCGCCGTCAGGTCTTCTTTGCCTTCCAGAGAAAAGATGCCGTTGGTGCGGGTGTAATCGGCCAGTGCCTGATCGGCTTTTTGCATCTGGGTTTCCAACTCGCGTGTCGCTTTGTTCAGCGAAGTTGATGACTCTTTATTGACCGAGGTTTTGTCGGCATAGCTTTTTTCGCGGAAAACCTGTGCGACGCCATTGGCTACCAATGCAGCGATTTCCGGGTCAGTGTGTTTGTAATTGACTCGAATCAACCGGGTCATCTTCACTTTTTCGACGCTTAAGCCGCCTTTCAAAATGTCGGCGAATGGAGAAAGCCGATTGAATTCTTCAGGCGAGCGCTCGCGTATGTTTACTTCAAAATTGGTCGGCACTGTTTCTTGAGGTTCATCGGTTGGTTTCGGCTCGGTTTTTTGCTTATTTTTCAGCACGTCCCAAATAGACTTTTGCTCAGTGGTAGCCAGAAATTTTTTGTTTTGATCCAGGTTATAGTTGGCCACAACCTCGACCAGTAACGGATGGCTCTGAATCAGGAAAGTGGCGGTTTCTATCTCCTGATTGTCGTCGCGGTAATAAAAGTCTCCATCTTTGACAAAGGTTTGATTCTTGTTATTGCCAATCTCAACGGTCGTGGAGGCCATGAAAATGGACTTTTGACGCGAAGAATTTACGGCTGCCATCAGAGTGGCAATGGCGACAATCGTCAGTATCAGCCATTTGCGTCGCTGAACACGGCGCAGGAAATCGCGCACATCAAACCCGGCCTCTTCTTCGTTTTTCATTTCATGAGGAAAATACGGGCTTGGCGCAATTGTTCCTTCGGTGTAACTCAGCGGCAGAACAGTCGTTCCCGACTCGCTTGCCAGTTTCTCCAGATCGAATGCCGAATTAGCCGCCGAGTTGGCGTTGTGATTGCCGTTATTTGATTGTGGAGTTTGCATAATCTCTAACCTCTGACACGTGTATTGGTAATGAGTTTCGCCAACTCTCCCAACTGCGTAGCGATAGCGGCGAAAGAAAGAAACAACAATGAATGCGATAAAAGTTGAAGGTTGAAATCGAACAGGCTGTGAACCAGTAACCCAAGTATGGCGGCGGCGCAGCCAAAGGCCGCGTGGCTCATCAACGGTTCGTGAACTTTCAATCCCTTCAGCACACCGCGACCGGTGGCCATCAGAAACCAGATCATCAGCAAACCGCCCACCAGCCCGGCATCGGTCAGCATTTGCAGATAATCGTTGTGAGTTTGGGAAGCGATCATTCCCGAATTTCTGCTTTGGTTATAAATCGGCAGTGCCGTTTCAAAACTGCCCAGTCCGGCGCCGGTTAATGGGTAAGCGCGGAAGATTTCCAGGCTATCCCGCCAAAGCTCATTGCGACCGCCGTAAGATGACTGATCCAGTGATGACGAAGATTGAGACGTTGCGGGAACCTGTTCATTTTCAAAGCCTATGGCGACTCGATCAACGACTCGTTCCGCGCCCAGCCAGGTCAAGCCTCCGAATATGACAACCAACATGATTGCCGCTGCTGCTCCGCGCTGAAGGAAAAACCTCATTCGCGAAGACGCGACTGTGATTTCGGCTTCGTCAAACTGACGTGGTCTGAAAATCGCCAGAAAAACCAGTTGAGTAAAAATGCTCATCATCCCACCGCGCGACAGCGAAAAGATTGCGACTATGGCTATCCAGGCGGTGATGAACAGGTAGAAAGATTTTTCCGCCGCGCTCCGTCGGCGCGTCAGCATCAGCGCCACTGGCCAGGGCAGCAGCAATTCCATGTACCCGGCGAAATGGTTGCGATTGACGAAAGGTCCAAAAGAAAAAGTTTTGGTTTCAACTGCGCGCCACCAGTAAAACTTTTCATTCCAGGTGAAGTACTGGATCAGCGAAAACGTCGCCAACACCAAGCCGAAAATTGTCAAAAACTGCATCAGGGTTTGCAGCCGGTCGCGGTGAGTCAGAAAGTTTGACGCCAACAGCGAAGTAATCAGCAAACAGACCAGCAACAACGTTGTTCCGCGTGTTGCTTCAACGTCCAGCGAAAGGCTGAAAAGTCTTCCGTTACCGGTATCAACTGTCAGGCTTTGCGCCAATCCCAGCACAATCAGTCCGGCCAAGGGCCACAAATTGGCAGGGATGACCAGCGACAGCTTTCTGTCTTTGATTGCCTTGATCGCCCACAACAAGCTGAGCGCCGCGACAACGAGCACAAAAATCAGTTCCGACCACGATTCGACCGCGCCGTGAGTCAGCGCCGTAAAAACAACCAAAGCTACTAAGCCTGTTGAGATGACTTGATCGGTGGTAATTTTCATTGCGCTTTCAAGCTGAAATCATCGAACCAGATGACTCCCTGAGTCGGTTCGGTGTATCGGTAACGCGGAGTCTGTTTGATGGCCACAACCACAGCAGCCAGATCAGACGGAACTGCAAAATCAATTGTCAGCATTTGCCAGTCATTGTTTGCCGGGGAAACGGCAACCGACGCGGCGATCAGTTCGCGGTTGTCCGCGCGCAGAATTGCAACTTGCGGCGCTTCGTCGGCGACCAGTTTTTCAGGTCTGGCAAAACATTCCAGCCGATAAAATTGTCCTGGTTGCAGGACGACAAAATGCTGCGCCTCGCGTTCCAATCTGGTCGTATCAACTCCAAGATAGGCCAGCCTCAGGGCTTTGTTTCCCGAACGCCCACCTGGTTGAATTGTCAGCCGCGCGAAATTGTTGTTGCTCAATTGCCAATCAAATTGAGCCAGACCTTTGCGCGGGGAATGTTCAAAACCGCCGTTCCACAACAAAAAATTGTTAGCCTGGGAATTGTCAGCTTCGTTTACATTGGCCATCGTGTCCCGCCACAGACGATCGGCCCATTGCCAGTGACCGGCTTTCAGGAACGCATCAAAAATTCTGCCGGTTTCCGGCGATTGCAAACGGTTGCCGCGGTCTATTTGGGTAAAGACTTCGGCGGCGGTCTCAAAACGTTCCTGCTCGGTCAAAAACATGGCGAAGTTCAATCTGGCTGCTGAATCATTGCCGACTATTTGTTCAAGCGTTGCCAGGTTGCCGGAGGTCGCTCTCCAAAGCAGGTTGAGCATGTTTGGCAATTGCCTTGGTTCTGACTGCGCGACAAAGCGAAATTCTGGCAACGATTCTTCGACCTTACCTAATCGCAAAAACAGGTTTGCCATTTGCCAGCGCACATTGACGTTGTTTGAAGCCAGCCGCACAGCTTCGTGCAAAGCCGCTTCGGCTTCGGCCTGGTCGCCTTTCAGCTCAGCGGCGGCGGACAGTAAGACATGGTACTCAAAATTTGCCGGAGCCAGTTCGACAGCGCGCGTCGCGTGTCGCATTGCTTTTTCTGCCAGGGCTTCATGGCTTTGCAGACCATCCAACTGGCTTTCAATCATTCGCGCGGCCAGCCGTGCCTGAACTTTGGCAGAATTGGGAAAGTAGGTCGCTGCCGATTCCAGCATAGGCAGATCAATAGGAACTGACGAACTGGCCACCACTGAAGTAATAAATCGTTGAAGCTCAAAACCGATCAACCCCAGGCAGAAAAATAGCGCCAGGCCGAAAACTATTACACGAACACCAATGGATGACAGGTTGAGCGAAATCTTCATGGAAATATCGAACTGCGAGGGGGGCGGTCAGGAGAGAGTTAGCAGTTGAGAGAGCAGTCGGGTCTGAAATATCGTCAAAGGCAGGAGCTAAGCTTTTGCTGTAAGCTCCTGCCTTTGAACTGGAAGGTCATCAAAAAACTATTGTTGCGGAGTCGTGGGACTAACGCGACGGCAAAAGAAACCTGTAGTATCCACGCAAGTCAGCCCGTTTCCTCGAACAGCAGGCCCGCCAGGATTATTGGCGAAAAATGAAGCCATCCCGGCTCCGAGAACAGCCGTGAACAATAATGGGAGCGTGATTCCTCCGTTGCCGGAATTGCCCGGTGCAGGGTTTTTCGGAGTATTAGGGTTTGTGTTCGATTGCTGATTGGAGGCTCTGGTTGAATTTGGATCAAGCAGTCCGCACGCGCAGCTTAAACCTTGTGTGCAAGTGCTGCCATTTCGACGATAAAGATTGTTTTGTCCGTTTGGTGAATCTATGTCCAATGTTTCACCCGGGCTGACGGTTTCTATCTTGCCGTCAATCAGGATTTTGGCTTCGCCCAGACTTGGAATTACCCGCCCCTGATTACCTCGCTGACCCAGAAAGTAAGAATCCGGTTGTCCGCCGTCGGAACTGACAACCCCCTTGTTCGACTTGACCGAAGTGTTGACCCCTGTGGAAGCAATAACTCCCATACAGCCATTGATCAAATCACCGCCGATCAGGTTATCGGAAATATAAAGGATGAATTCAGTATCTCTGCCCAATTCGATTCGGCCAAGTTTGCCGATATTGATAACGGCGGAACCAAGACCGGAGACTCTGATTCGGTCTCCGTTAAAAAGCGTTTGTCCGGCAGAAGCTTCTTTGCCGTTGACGGATACTTGTTTGGCAAATGAAAGCTGGGCGGTTGGTTGCGTCGCGCCCGCGAAAGCTATGATTGGTTGCAGGAAAAGATTGCCAAGCAAAACAGCCAGGCAAATCAGACTTAGCGTGGGGCGCTTTTGTGACAATGTATTCATAACGACGACCTTCCTGTGGTGAGGGAGCACAAAAAGCCGAGACGACAAGCTCAGCTACAGAAAATTCATGGATTCAAGCGGGTCGGATGGTTAAAGACGGAAATCACGGGGTGACCAAAAACGCAATGTCTGGGTTTTTGGTGACGAAGACATGCACAAATCGAAAAGAAGAGGGCATAGGGGAGATCAAAATCTCAAATTAATCTGGCGGGGCAGCCGGGCAAGTGTATAGCACGCAGCTTTTGCGCCAGTCAACCTTTAATTCTTTGCGATGGCGGCAGATGCGACGTAGGGCTGTTCAGTGCTAGTATCCGTTTCGCCTCATCACGAGTTACATCAAATCATCTAATTGCCTGATTGCCCCACTGCTGCAGCGATTAGCGAAGAGTAAATTCTCCTCCATCCCCGCAATGACCTCATTAGGAGTTAAAGATGACCAGCAAGAAAGCTTCATATTGTAAGTCGGCTATTCCTGTTCTGATTTTTTTCCTCTCTGTTTCCAGTCTTGCATTGCTGTTTCCTAGCCGGATTTCCAGAGTTGTGCATGGGGCAACAGTTGACGATTCCGCGGCCTGTGCGAATGGTACGCGGTTTGGGGTTGCGCGGAACTTTCCACTGGGGCGCGACCCGGAAGATATACTGACCGGCGACTTTAATGGTGACGGAATGATTGATCTTGCCATCAGCAACGCGGGCAGCACCTTTACCGGAGGTTTGGTTTCGATTTATGCAGGCAATGGAAGAGGTGAATTTGCCAATACCCAGAATATCCTGCTTCCCAACCGACCTTCTCGCCTGGCGTCTGGTGATTTCAATCGTGATGGCAGGCTTGATCTGGCTACAACTATTTACGCTGATGGCGGAGGGGTGGTTATCGCAATCGCAAATAGCGATGGAACGTTTTCCACCACGATCATTCCAATCAACTTCATACAGTACAGAGCCGGAATTGTAGTCGCTGATTTCAACGCAGACGGCAAAGCGGACATTGCATTCAGCGGCGAAAACAAATTGATAGTGCTCAGCGGTGACGGCGGGGGTGGATTTGCGCGATCGGCCAGTTACACCGCAGGCACGATGCCGGGGTCACTGACCACAGCCGATTTCAACGGAGATGGTAAGGCGGATTTGATTGTGTTCGGGCAGGATTTTAACCAAAAGCCTGTTTTGATGGTCAATGATGGAACCGGGCAGTTTCAGGCTGGAATAACTTTGAATATCAGCGGAGGCGGCGGTAGTTTCACGAATGCCGCCGGAGACCTGAACGGGGACGGCAAAGCCGATCTGGCATTTGTTCGCCAGACTGATGAACAGCA
>JBGAPB010000224.1:0-10323 GCA_044221525.1 Blastocatellia bacterium
CTCAAGACGAAGCAAAATCCAAACTTGCCGATGCCAGGCGCGACGGATTTTTTCTAACAACAATGGCCAGAGCTTTGGCGATTTGTTTTATCGCTCTGACGTTTTCGATTTTTAGCAAACTGGCGTTGGCAGGATTTTTGATTTTGCTGGTTGCTGTGCCTCTGATGCTGGTTCGTTGGTGGGTGAAATACAGAGGGCTTCAAGCCGAAGAACACAGCTATAAGACAGCCAGACTCAGCACAATAATGGCGACTGTTATTTGGTGCGCGGTTTTGCTGGTTTGGCTTTTCGCCAGCGTCATACAGAGTTTTTTGATGATGCAGAGGTAAGGTCGAATTGATCGGTCAACAATGTTGCGCCGATTACTCCAACCGGCAGAGACAGCAGATTGACGCCGGGAATCAGCAGCATCACGTAGCTGGCTGCCCCGAAGCCAAACGCCGCTGATTTGTTTTGCCAGACATTGCCCAGTTTATTGCCGAAAGTAATTCCGCGAGCCGATAACGGCACATCCAGAAAATCCAGTCCGCAAAGTGAAATCGCAATAATAACCGCAATGATTGGACCAACCGGCGGGATAAAGTTCAGCGCCAAAGCCAGGCCACCAACCAAAATGTGCAGCAAGGCGATTTTCAAACCTTCTTTCATTGCCCTGCCCCAACCGACATCCGAGCGAAAACCGGCTTCGCCTGTGACTATGCTGTGAGTCTTACGGCTGATGGCTTCGGCAAAAGGAGCCAGCACGACTCGCGCCACAGGCAGGTAAAGAAAGTAACTGATCAGAAAACCCAGAACCAGAATTATCGCCTTGGCAAACACCTGGAAATCACCTGGGATCAATCCAGAGATAATTTGCCCAACCAGCCACACACAGCCAATGACCAGAGACACCAGAAACACCAACGTCAGTGCGATCGGAATCAGCGACAGCGCCAACAGCGCCGGATACTGAAACAGCATCCGCAACCCGGCAAAGAAAAACCGAATTCCCCAGACGAACTGATAAAACGGATTTACGGAATTGGCTTTGTAAGATTTGATTGTTTCGATTGGAGTCACGTTGAGATTTGATTCAGTTGTTGTTGATGTTGATCTGTTTTGTCACGCCGACAACAGAGAACGTCAATCCGCCAAGCGAGGTTCGATTGTTCTGCTTTTCATAAAAAAGAAAGCCACGCTGGTTTCCTTGCGGCGAAATGCTGGAACCAACCGCCAGGCCGACTTTTTCATAACTTTCAATTGTTCTCAGCTTCGCGTCCTTGCGATAAAAACCATCTCCGTAAAATTTCATGACTCGCTTCAGCGCTTGCTCCGGCGAAATTTGTTTAAGGTTGCCACTGTTATCGCGCAGGCTGAATTTCAACGAGTCAACTTTTACTGCGGCTGAAGTTCGATTGACCAAGCGCACATCAACTGCGATGACTCCGGCCAAAGGCAAATTGGCTTCGAATCTTTCCAGCGATTGATCTCCATCAAGTATGGCCGTCACAGCAATCAACCCCTGCTCGCCGCTGGCTATGTCATCTGCAGATTCGCTGGTCGGCAGTGGCGTGACTTTGTAAAGCTGTCCGCCGCAACCAACAGAGGCAATCAAAGTCAGGCTCAAATAGAAACTGATAAATTTTCTTCCAAACATGACTGCAATTTAGTTGCAGTGGATCGAAGCTGTCAACGATTAGGAAATCGTCTGCAACTATCAGGCGGCTGGTGCGTTTGTTGTTTCTGCAAGCCGAAATTGGATCGGCGTTCAACCGTCGCAAAAGCCTCCAGGCATTCGCAGAAACCAACAGAAGATAAATGGAGATGGAGAAGAAGATGAGTTCACTGAAAAAACTTGGCCAAACAATGGCTGCACATTCACTGGCAATGGCGCTAATGCTGGGAACAACCTCTGTGGCAGGTGCGTCTGATGAGCCACGACGCGAAGGAGCGAAATCAAAAATGACTGAAAATTCTGATAGCGAGCAAAACAGGCAAGATGCCCAAGCCGGGACAAGCACTTTGGAAGATCAAAAGAGCGTGGCCATTACTGTCTACAATTCCAATTTGGGATTGGTAAAAGACACTCGAATATTGCGATTGCCGCGCGGGACTTCGCAACTACGTTTTATGGATGTCGCTCAGCAGATCAATGCAACGACTGTTCACATAAAATCGCTGACAGCGCCGGATAGCCTCAGCGTCGTCGAACAAAGCTACGAATACGACCTTCTGAATCCTGCCAAGCTCTTGGACAAATATGTCGGTCAGGAAATTACTCTGGTGATACGAAGCATAGAAAACAACACTGAAAAACTGACCCCGACACGGGCGACTTTGCTGTCAAACAACAGTGGGCAAGTCTGGCAAATCGGCGGACAGATAGTCATCAATCCAACCAACGTAGCCGAAATTCGTTTTGACCGCTTACCACAGGATTTAATTGCCAAACCCACGCTGGTTTGGACGCTGAACAACACCGGAGCTGACACGCATACAGTCGAAGCCTCGTACCTGACTCAAGGTTTGAATTGGCGCTCCGATTACGTTGTCGTGGTTAATTCCAACGATACCAAAGCCGACCTGAATGGCTGGGTGACTTTGACCAACAGCAGCGGAACTGCTTACCGAAACGCAGATTTGAAACTTGTGGCTGGAGACGTGAACCGTGCGGGTGACGTAATGACTTCAGTGAAAAGCATGAGAGCAACGGACATGGCTGGCGCCGCACCTCAACCGCAATTTCAAGAACAGGCCTTTTTTGAATACCACCTGTACACGTTGCAACGAAAAGCGACGATCAAAAACAATGAGACTAAACAGATCAGCCTGCTTTCGGCTGCCGACTTCGGGATTAAAAAAGAACTGGTTATCAACGGCCAACCTTATTATTTTCAGGGTTATAACAATCCGGGCGAACCAATTAAAGAAAAGGTCGGCGTTTATATCGGCTTCAAGAACGGGAAAGAAAACGGACTAGGCCAGCCGCTGCCCGCCGGAATCGTTCGCGTTTACAAAGCCGACAGCACCGGCTCTCAGCAATTCATAGGTGAAGATAGAATTGATCACACTCCAAAAGATGAAGCGATCAGAATAAAACTTGGAGATGCTTTCGATGTTGTTGCTGAACGCAAGCAAACTGATTACAAAAACATAGCTCGTCGAGTGTTCGAGTACGCTTATGAGATACGAATCAGAAACCACAAGGAAGAGGCTGTGACGGTTGTCGTCAACGAACCAATTGGAGGAGATTGGGAAATTATCAACTCCAGCTTCCCGGCAGAAAAGACAGCCGCCTTTGCTGCAAAGTTCAATGTTCCGATTGCGAAAGATGGAGAAGCTGTATTGAGTTATCGAGTGCGGGTAAAGTACTAAAAAAACTGTGTCCCTAAAAAATTTATGGGGCCCCTTTCGGTGCCCCGATTCAGCAGCGTCCTCAGCCATTAGGGTATTTACCGCTGCTAGTTGGATAGTATTGTACTCGCATATGTCATTTTTTCAATATGTTGAGCAAAAAAAAATGCAAAAAAATGAATTTAGCTAAGTGTACAAATAGATGGACTTACTCCTGCACCATTGCTAGCAATTCAGATTCATGGATTATTTTGACACCTAGCTCCTCTCCCTTGGCCAATTTTGAGCCAGCTTCATCACCTGCAACAATATAGTTAGTTTTTTTACTAACTGACCCGCTTACCTTCCCACCACGCGCCTCAATGAGTGCTTTTGCCTCGTCTCGTTTGAGCGTTGGCAGAGTTCCGGTCAGGACAAATGTCATACCAGCGAAGACCTGCGACGCAACACCAGTCACTGCTTGATCGGTTTCCATTTTGACGCCAGCTGACTGTAATTGCTTAATCAGGTTTTGATTGCGCGGTTGGTTGAACCAATCGAAAACCGAAGCTCCGATGACCTTTCCGACTTCGTTAATGGCACTCAACTCATCTTCGGTTGCTGCAGCCAGCTTGCCCATGCTGCCGTGATGTTTGGCCAGAATTGCTGCAGTCCGTTCGCCGACGTGACGAATACCAAGTCCATAAATCAGACGGGCTAGACCTGCTTGTTTGCTGGCTTCGATTTGAGCCAGCAAGTTGTCAGCCGACTTTGCCCCCATTCTTTCCAGTGCAATCAATTCTTCACGGCGTTCCGCCAGTTTGTATAGATCGGCGGAATCCAAAACCAAGGGAGGCAAGATCACTGCGTGTCCATACTCGTCTCTGACTGTTTCGCCCTTTTTGTCACGTTTGATGCGTGGCGAAGTAAGCTGTTCAACCAGGGCTTCACCCAATCCCTCGATTCGCATAGCTCGCCGAGCGGAAAAATGCAGCAACCCCGCGCGCAACTTTGCCGGACAGTCTGGGTTTGGGCATCGCGTTACGGCTTCATCTTCGGGTTTTATCAGCAAAGTCTGACAGATTGGGCATTCGGTCGGAAATTTGAAATCAGTTTCGCTGCCGCTGCGTCGTTCGGTGATGACTTTTACGACTTGAGGAATTATCTCACCACTTTTTTCTATAAATACGAAATCTCCGCGCTTGACACCCAGTCGCACCATTTCCTCGGAGTTATGGAGACTGGCGCGAGAAACAGTGGTCCCGGCCAGTTGAACCGGATCGAGCACGGCAACAGGCGTAACTGCTCCGGTGCGACCAACCTGATAAATCACATCCATCAATTGTGTTGAAGCTTGTCTCGCAGGGAATTTGTAAGCAATAGCCCAGCGAGGCGATTTCGATGTCCAGCCTAATTCGTCCTGAATGGCAACCTGATTTACTTTGACGACGATTCCGTCAGTTTCGTAATTCAAATTGTCACGCTTCGTCTCCCAACCGTTGCAATAATCAATTACTTCTTCAATTGTTCGACAATGCTGGCGATGCTGATTGACCTTAAAGCCGCGCTTGGTCATCCATTCCATAGATTCGAGGTGAGTGGCGAAAGCAGGCTCGCCATCGAACAGTAGTTGATAGCAGAAAATGTCCAGGTGACGATCAGCGACGGCTTGCGGATCAAGTTGCCTCATCGCTCCAGAAGCGGCGTTGCGCGGATTGGCAAAGGTCGGCAGTTCCTGTTCGGCACGTTCACGGTTGACACGCTCAAAGGCTTCGTGAGGCAGATATACCTCGCCGCGAACTTCGATTTCGTTGACAGTATTGCCGCGCAATCCTGTCACATCGCCACTTTCAATTCGCAAAGGAATTGACCGGATCGTTTTAGCGTTGCCGGTGACGACTTCGCCGCGAGTTCCGTCGCCACGAGTCACTGCACGAACCAGCAAACCGTTTTCGTAAATTAGCGACAAACTCAAGCCGTCAATTTTCAATTCAGCCATGTAATCGAAGCTGCGCCTTTCAGCCAGTTTTTCGCAACGTTGCGCCCATTCGCGGAGGTCTTCGATGCTGTAACTATTATCCAACGACAACATGGGACGTTTGTGGAAATATTCTTCAAAACCTTCCGATGGCTGACCGGA
This sequence comes from Blastocatellia bacterium, assembly GCA_044221525.1. Classification (GTDB taxonomy): domain Bacteria; phylum Acidobacteriota; class Blastocatellia; order RBC074; family RBC074; genus RBC074. Next base: position 5,453 of record JBGAPB010000224.1, read on the forward strand.
AACCCGCTGAGTCGGACTGTCTGGCGTGACAAGTTCAGGGTGCTCGGCTTCCAGTTCTTTCAGCCGCCTCATCAGCGCGTCGTATTCAGCATCGGCGACAGTCGGCGAATTCAGCACGTAATAACTGTAATCATGCTGGTTGATTTGACGCCGAAGCTCTGCAACCTCTTTTTCAGCTTTGGATTTTTCAGCCATAAATGCCTTTCCTAAATTCATTACTCTCGATAGCGTTTGAGTTATAGCTTCGAGGAAACTCCTATTCCGTAACACAAGTTTGGACAATGCCGTAGTTCGCGGCGATAATCTTTGCATAAGCGGCGATTGCTATAAAGTCAGGTGAACATGTGCCCAAATACTAGGTTTGGCACAAGAGTTGGAAGCCTTTCACTCCATCTTTGCGAAAATTATGGACCTTTTTACTGATCGGGAGTAACTTTCGTTGCCATTGGCTCTAAAAGTCGCCAACGGCTTACCAGACTTTGCACTTGCCATCATTTCAGCTTACGAACTGTCAGTTTACCCGCTGCCGTAAAAGCCTCTTGCCTTTACGCAATCAATAGATTGAGCTGTTACGATCATATTTCTTGACAGCCACACACTCAACTATTTATACTCCGCCCGCTTTAATGTGGCGTCACTGCCATTGCAATTATCTAAAAAGTTTTGCTGGCTCAGAGTTTTAGACTTGTCGAGCTTCAAGGAGGAGAAAGTATGAGCAAAGTTATAGGAATTGATCTGGGAACGACCAACTCGGTCGTCGCGATTATGGAAGGCAGCGAGCCTGTCGTAATCACCAATTCAGAGGGTGGGCGAACTACGCCTTCGGTTGTTGGCTTTACCAAAGATGGAAACCGGTTGGTCGGACAAGTTGCGAAACGCCAGGCCGTCACCAACCCGGAAAACACCGTTTATTCAATCAAACGCTTTATGGGTCGTCGCTTTGACGAAGTCAGTGGCGAAATCAAGCAGGTTCCTTATCAAGTAATTTCCGCGTCGAACGGCGATGTGCGCATCAAAGCCGGTGGCGGCGAACATTCGCCACCGGAGGTTTCGGCCATGATTCTGCAAAAGCTGAAACAGGCAGCCGAAGATTACCTGGGACAAAAAGTCGAAAAAGCGGTGATCACCGTTCCGGCATATTTCAATGACGCTCAGCGTCAGGCCACCAAAGATGCAGGCCGAATCGCCGGATTGGAAGTTCTGCGTATCGTCAATGAACCGACAGCGGCGGCGCTGGCTTACGGTCTAGACAAAATGAAGAACGAAACCATCGCCGTGTTCGATTTCGGCGGAGGCACATTCGATATTTCAATTCTGGAAGTCGGCGAAGGCGTGGTTGAAGTGAAATCAACCAACGGCGACACGCATCTGGGTGGAGATGATGTTGACGAACGCCTTATTCAGTGGATCGTTGACGAATTCAAAAAAGATCAGGGCATTGACCTGTCGAAAGACAAAATGGCGTTGCAACGTCTGAAGGAAGCCGCCGAAAAAGCCAAGATCGAGCTTTCTTCGACGATGGAATCAGAAGTCAATCTGCCGTTCATCACAGCGGACGCTTCAGGGCCAAAGCATTTGGTGTTGAAGCTGACACGCGCCAAATTTGAATCGTTGGTTGACGATATTTTGCAGCGTACGCTGAATCCATGCCGTCAGGCATTGAAAGATGCCGGAGTTGACGCCAGCAAAATTGACGAAGTCGTGCTGGTCGGTGGTTCGACTCGCATTCCGAAAATTCAGGAAATGGTCAAAACCTTTTTCGGAAAAGAGCCGCACAAAGGAGTCAACCCAGACGAAGTAGTGGCCATCGGCGCTGCCGTTCAGGCAGGTGTGCTGTCCGGCGAAGTAAAAGACCTTTTGCTGCTGGACGTGACACCGTTAAGCTTGGGCATCGAAACCCTTGGCGGCGTTTACACACGGTTGATCGAACGCAACACGACCATTCCAACTCGAAAGTCCGAAACGTTTTCAACGGCGACTGACAATCAAACTTCAGTCGAAGTCCACGTTTTGCAGGGTGAACGACAAATGGCCAGCGACAACCGCACGCTAGGCAAATTCCATCTGGTTGGAATTCCGCCTGCGCCGCGAGGCATGCCGCAAGTCGAAGTAACTTTCGACATAGACGCCAACGGCATCGTCAACGTTTCGGCCAAGGACAAAGGCACCGGACGCGAACAGAAGATCACCATCACGGCTTCGTCTGGTTTGTCCAAAGACGAAATTGACCGGATGATGAAAGACGCCGAATCGCATGCCGAGGAAGACAAACGTAAACGCGAAGCGGTTGAAACCAAGAATCATCTGGATTCAATGATTTTCAACACCGAAAAAATCATCAACGAAAACCGCGAGAAGATTCCGGTTGGATTGATTTCAGAAACCGAGGCGGCAATTGCTGAAGCCAGGAAAACAATCGAATCGAACAGTTCGGATCAATTCCAGGCTCAGTTGGATGCTCTGACTCGCGTGTCGCATCGCATTGCAGAGGCGCTTTATCAGCAACAATCAACCAGCGGTTCGGAAACTGATGAACAAGCCCAAGCGGCTGGCGCTTCGGCATCAGGCGGTAACGACGATGTGATTGATGCCGAATACATTGACGTTGACGACAAGAAGTAAAAAGTGTGGTCGGTGACCGAAGGCGCACCTTTGGTCACCGACCACCGACTACCGACTTATGGCCAAGCAACATTACTTATTAAGCGACCTGTCTGCGGTCGAAGACAAACTGGCGCAATTGTTACGCGGCTCGAACCTTTACACTGTCGAACCGCAGCATGGCACGTGGTCTCCGCCAGTGGACATTTACGAAACCCAGACGGGGTTCGTGCTGACGGCGGAAGTTCCTGGTGTGTCACTGGCCGACCTTGAATTGAAAATAGTTGAAGACACGCTGATTCTGAAAGGCGAACGCCGTTGGACGCGCGACCAGCATGGAGAAAACATACACCGGCTGGAAAACTCTTACGGCAACTTCGAGCGGACTTTCAGCCTGTCTGAACGGATTGACGCAGACGGAATAACTGCTGATCTGGATAAAGGAGTGCTGAAAGTCACTCTGCCAAAACGTGTCGAAACTGGCAGTAAGCAAGTCGCAATAAAAACCGAGGACTGAGGACTGAGGACTGAGTGATGGCAACCCAAACTCAGAACTTAATCCTCACAACTCAGTCCTAAATTTATGGCTCAAAAAGAAGACTACTACAAAGCCCTGGGCGTCAGCCGAACAGCAACGCCAGACGACATACGCAAAGCGTATCGCCGCTTGGCGCGCAAACATCACCCAGACGTGAACCCTGGCGACAAATCGGCGGAGGAAAAATTCAAGAAAATATCCGAAGCCAACGACGTCTTGTCCGATCCGAAAAAGCGCGAGGTTTACGACAAGTTCGGCAATTACAGCGACACTTTGCGCGATGCCGCTGAGCGCGGGGCGGGTGCCGGGCCGGGCGGTTTCGATTTCGATTGGGGCAGTGTCTTCACTGGCGGAGCGGCAGCCGGCGGGGCCAGGTCAAGTCAACAGACGGAAAGCGGCCAAAGCTTCAAGGATATTTTCGGCGACTTGTTTGGCGGCGCAACATCGCGCGGTCAATCCCGACAACAACAGAAGCGCGGCCCCGACATAGAACTGCCGCTTTCGATCAGTTTTGAAGAATCCATCAACGGTCTGACCTCAAACATCAACGTTCGCCGCAGCGAAATTTGTGCTCGATGCAACGGCGCTGGCGAAGCTCCGGGCGCAAACCAGGTCAATTGCGGCAATTGCAACGGCACTGGCAAGCTTTCTTCGGGCGGAGGTTTTTTACGTTTCGATCAACCCTGCAACGTTTGCAACGGCACAGGCAAACGCCGCCAGCCTTGCCCTGTTTGTGCCGGCAACGGCATCGTTCCGAAGTTTGAATCCGTCAAAGTGCGAATCCCTGCCGGTGTGGACACTGGTTCACGCGTGCGCGTTGCCGGCAAAGGCGAATCAGGCAGGTACGGCGCGCCTCCGGGTGATCTGTTCATCGTCACCAACGTGGCCGCGCACAAAATCTTTACGCGCAAAGGCGACAACATTCATTGCACAATTCCAGTGACTTTGCCCGAAGCGGCGCTAGGCGCAAAGATCGAAGTCCCAACCGTCAGCGGCAAAGCTCAATTGAGAATTCCTCCTGGCACACAGTCGGGACAGGTTTTCCGCCTGAAAGAAAAAGGCGCGCCGAGTTTGCGTGGTTCGACTCGCGGCGACCAATACGTCGAAGTCAAAATCGCGCTGCCGAAGATCATTGACGAAGATTCAAAGGAATTGCTGAGAGAATTCGCTAAACGGAATCCCGAAAACCCCAGAGACGAAATGGGGTTGGAATGATTGCGGATTGAAGAACACTTGATCCGCAATCCGCAATCCGCAATCCGCAATAGTTATGAAGCGAAGAGCCAAAGGCTACACAATTAGCGCAATCGCCGATCATTACGGCATTCATCAGCAAACGCTGCGAATGTACGAGCGCGAAGGCTTGCTGAAACCGTCTCGCTCTGACGGCAACGTGCGGCTGTACAGTGATGACGATTTGGAAAGGCTGGAACTGATTCTGAACCTGACGCGCGACTTGGGAGTGAATCTGGCCGGAGTCGAAATCATCATGAACATGCGCGAAAAAATGGATCAGATGCAGCAGGAATTCAATCGCTTCTTTGGAATGCTGCGCGATTACATGGCCAACCAAACAATCATCGAACACGACCCTCAAGCCAGTCAGGCATTGGTTCCAACCCGCCGCATTGTTCCAGTCCGCGCTTCAAACCGCCGAAACATCAAGATCGAAGAAGCTGAAGACTGAAACTATATCCTGCCTTGATCACCACTAACATCTTCAACTCATCTG
>JBGAPB010000225.1:0-11130 GCA_044221525.1 Blastocatellia bacterium
GATTACTAAATCGCCGAAAAGTTTATCTGTCTGGCGGAATCGTCTGGGCAATGGCCACACTGCTTCATCCGGAAAATAGGCAGTCGTTCACACCATTGACGGTTGACGACATCAACAATTTTTATAACCGGGCAATCACAAACCCCGAAGCATTGATTGAGCCCGATCTTTCGCGCATCACCAACGCTACGCTAAGGCAGGAAGCTGAGCGCGAAGTCGAATCAGTGCGAAACACCTTCACTCCGAAAAACCTGATCGCTGGCGCTGAAATCCTTCGCGCGGTTGCTACTGAAATGAATCTGACAGGCAAAAGAATCTACTTTGCACGTTACGGCCATTTAGCCTGGATTCTTAGTTACGTCCGGCTGCAAGCTGAGCGATGACCACCCAATCGGAAAAGGCGGCTGTCCACTTCGACAGCCGCCTTATAAATTTGCCTCGCCTACTCTGTTAAACAAACATCTTCAGCACCGGGTCTCCGCCGAAATTTGTCAGCCTTTGCTCTCTACCACCGTAATAGTAAGTCAGTTTTCGATGATCCAAACCCAACGCCTGAAGAATCGTCGCGTGCATATCGTGAACCGAGTAAGGTTCAACTTCGGCTTTGTAACCGTATTCATCCGTCGCTCCAATAACCTGGCCGCCTTTGATGCCGCCTCCGGCAAACCACATCGTGAAGCCGTGCGGATTGTGGTCGCGTCCGATGCCGGATTGCGAAATCGGCATGCGTCCGAATTCCCCGCCCCAAACAATCAAGGTCGAATCCAGCAAGCCATGCGCTTTCAAATCGGCCAATAACCCCGCCATCGGCTTGTCGGTTTCGGCGCAATGCATCGAGTGATTTTCGTGCAAGCCGTAATGCGCGTCCCAGGATTCCTGCTGATGACCTCCGCCGCTGTAAAGCTGAATGAAGCGCACGCCGCGTTCAACCATTCGCCGAGCGATCAAACACTGTTTGCCGAAATAATCCGTAGTCTTTTCGCCAATTCCGTAAAGCTTCTTGGTCGCATCTGATTCCTTGGACAAGTCCATCGCTTCGGGCGCATGAGTCTGCATCTGGAAAGCCAGTTCATAAGAAGCTATGCGAGCGTCCAAATCGGAATTGCCGGGGTGCGTGGCTTGATGCGACTGATTCAGCCGCTGAACAAAATCAATTTCCTGCCGTTGCAAATGCGGATCAACCCACTTCGGCGGATTCAGGTCGGCAATCGGAGTTCCGCCGGAACGAAACGACGTCCCCTGATAAGCCGCAGGCATAAAGCCCGATGACCAGTTCGGCGCTCCGCCAATCGGGCCGCCTCGCCAGTCGTACATGACGATGTAACTCGGCAGGTTTTCGTTCTCGCTGCCCAGACCATAAGTCACCCACGAACCAAGCGAAGGATTACCCGGACGCATGTTGCCGCTGTTCATCTGAAAGATCGCAGGCGAATGGTTGTTGCTGGTGGTGTAAACCGAACGAACCAGACAGAGGTCGTCAACCTTTTGCGCGATGTGCGGGTAAAGCTCCGAAACTTCAATGCCCGACTGCCCGTGTTTTTTGAACTTGTACGGCGAAGCCATCAAATTGCCAGGGTTGCCGAAAAACACATCCACCTTGCCTTTGTTCATCGGCTTGCCGTGATTTTTGGTCAACTCAGGTTTCGGATCGAAGGTGTCAACGTGGCTAACTCCTCCGTACATAAACAGGAAGATGACCGACTTGGCTTTGCCTTTGAAATGCGAAGCCTTCGGAGCCAGCGGATTGACGCGCTCCTGCTGCCCTGGCTCCGCCGCCAGCAATCCGTCTTTGTCCAGCAGCGAAGACAACGCCAAGCCAGAAAAACCTGCTCCGGCGCGAAAGATCAATTCTCTGCGAGAAAGCTTCGAGTTATTTTCAGTCATAAGTGTTCTCCTACTTTAATAAGTCCTGATGATTCCGTACTGCCTGCGCTAAACCGCCTCGCGTTTCCACTTCTCCACAAATGCAGATTTCATAAGCCTTGAGCATCTGATATGCACAACGTTCCGGCGGCACTTTTCCTTCACCGGTTCCCAAGCCCGGACATAAGATCGAAGTGATTTTGCGCGGCTCGGTTCGATTGAACAACTGCACAGTCTGAAGAACTGCTTTGAACGCAAGGAAGGCGTTTGCAGTATCGGCGACTTTCATGGGCACTCGCATGGTCGGCGCGCTAATCAAGTATGGAATATCAGCATGTCCTGTTTCGACGACCACTGCCTGCCCAACGGGAAGCTCGCCGTAATGATGCTCTTCCAAAACTCTTCGCAATTTCTTCTCGAGCTGCCATCCGAAAAACTGGCTGTACTTCAGATCAAGCCCACCATCCATATAGCCAAAGCTGTTGGCCGGACTGACGATGGCATCTGCCTTGAACGACAAAATATCGCCGTAACTGACCGTGACATTATCAGCGTCGGCGAAGCAATCCTGCCATGCTCGGTACAAGTCATCATTGAATGCGACAAGTTGTATCTTCAGATCGTTTTTCACACTTGCGCCGTTTCTCGTCACGCAAACACTTTCAAGATCGGATCGCCGCCAAAGTTCGTCAGCCGCTGTTCACGCCCGCCGTAATAGTAAGTTAGCTTGCGATGCTCCAAGCCCATGGCGTGCAGAATCGTCGCGTGCAGGTCGTGAACCGAGTAAGGTTCGACAGCGGCTTTTAATCCGAACTCATCGGTTTCGCCGATCATCTGGCCGCCTTTGACTCCGCCGCCAGCCATCCACATCGTGAAGCCGTAATGATTGTGATCGCGGCCAATGCCGGATTGAGACATAGGCATTCGGCCAAATTCTCCGCCCCAAACAATTAGCGTCGAATCCAACAGCCCGCGTGCTTTCAAGTCTTTGATCAATCCCGTCATCGGAATATCGGTTTCGGCGCAATGCAGGCGGTGGTTTTCGTCAATGCCGAAATGCGCGTCCCAGGATTCCTGTTGATGGCCTCCGCCGTGATAAAGCTGAATGAAGCGGACTCCGCGTTCGACCAGTCGCCTAGCAGTCAGACATTGCTTGCCGAAAAAGTCAGTGTGCTTTTCGCCAATGCCATAAAGCTTCTTTGTCGCTTCGGATTCTTTGCCGAGGTCAACGGCTTCGGGCGCGTGAGATTGCATCTGAAACGCAAGTTCATACGAAGCAATGCGGGCATCCAGGTCGCTGTTCCTGGCGTGTTGCTCGCTGTGTTCCTGATTGAGCTTTTGAATGAAATCAATTTCCTGTCGCTGCATGTGCGGGTCTACCCATTTGGGCGGATTCAAATCCACAATTGGAGTTGAGCCGGGGCGAAACGAAGTCCCCTGAAACGCCGCAGGCATAAAACCCGAAGACCAGTTCGGCGCTCCGCCAATTGGGCCACCTCGCCAGTCGTACATCACGATGTAAGCAGGCAGGTTCTGATTTTCAGTCCCCAAGCCATAAGTCACCCACGAACCAAGCGAAGGATTGCCGGGGCGAATGTTGCCGCTGTTCATTTGAAAGATCGCGGGCGAATGGTTGTTGCTCAGACAATAAAGCGAACGAATCACGCACAGATCATCGGCTACGCTGCCCAGGTTTGAGTAAAGTTCCGAAATGTCTACACCGCCGTGGCCGTACTTTTTGAACTTGTACGGCGAAGCCATCAGGTTGCCGTTCTTGTTGAAAGTTTCCAGCTTGTCCAATCCAGGCAACGGCTTGCCGTGATTTTTGGTCAGCATAGGTTTGGGATCGAACAGGTCAACCTGGCTTGGGCCGCCATACATAAACAGGAAGATGACGGACTTGGCTTTGGCTTTGAAGTGCGGCTCTTTCACAGCCAGCGGATTGCCGGTTGTCGTCTGTATTATGCGGCGTCGCCGCCAGCAAACCGTCTTTGTCCAGCAAAGAACTCAGAGCCAGACCGGAAAAACCTGCTCCGGCCTTGAATAACAACTCGCGTCTGGTCATTGGCAATTCTGGCCTGCGCCTTGCTCCATTGAGGTTCAAACAAAAAGCTTGTTTAACGAATGGCTTTTCCCTCTTTCGATCAAAACCTGAGCCGCCACCAGTTGTTTCGAAGTTATTCAGTCTTTGAATGTCCAGACGTTTTTATCATGATAACCTCGATCAACTGTGGATTTTCTGGGCCGGCGTGAGTGTTGCCGATAATCAAATTGCCGTTCGGCAGCAATTCCAGAGTCGTCATCCAGGCGAAGTAATTCCTGGCAATTCATTGTGATCAACGCTCCAAACGATTTTGCCTGCCGGAAGTAACCTCAAAGACTCGTTGTTGTTTCCGCCTGCAATCATCTGGTGTTGCCGTTGGGCAAACGAATTGCCGAAAACTTCCGCCGTGGCCCCTTCCACTCCGTGACCGTCGGCTCGCGGTCGTCCGTTCAAATCCAAGGCATATTCCCAGACGATTTTGCCTTTGCCGTCGTATTCGCGGACTTTGCCTTCGCCTTCCTGACAAACCAGATAATTGCCGTTGTCCAGCTTTCGCACCATTCTGGTGTCTCTGTGTGAATTGGATTTGACTACGGTCAGCGGGATTTCATAACGATCTTGTCGTTTGTCCACTTCAATCAGCCTGGAATTTCCACTTTCGGCGATCAAAGTCATGCCGTTTTTCAAACGCTGGTAAGAGTGAATTTCGACTTTGCCAGTGTTTCCTTCCTTCGGAATGGATTCATGTTTCCAAACGACTTTCTTGTCGCGGTTGACTTCAACCACAGTTGTGTAACCGGTTTGAAACAGAACTCCGCCATTGGGCAATGCCTGGATGTCGTGAATTTCGCGCGCGTCCGGGTTCGGCACTTCCCATTCAACTTCGCCCTTGGAATTGATGATGGCGACATGCTTTTTGTCAGCGCCAAGCACTTTGTAATTCCGCGTGCCATCAGCAGCGATCAAAGCTTTAGATTGCAGAACCGCGTACACCGATAGAAAAGCTACGGCACAGGCCACAACGAATGATTTTTTCAAGGTCTTAACTCCTTTTCAGGCGGATTGGATTTTGATGTTTGTTTGATTTGTCAGAAGCGACAATCTGTCGCCAGCAAGTTTATAACGATTGTGCTCCGATTGGACAGACCAACCGGCGTTGATGATCGGAATGTGAAGAACTTTTTCAACATCGCTGCTTGACCAAAGCAAAATGGCGGTCTATTGATTCGACAAATGATCTCTCTGCTCAATCCAATTTGGCTGGTTCTGGCAATTCCTATTTTTGCGGCATGGTGGGTTTGGAACCCCGCATCCGTTCTTCTGCGCTACCTGCGGCTGGCTTTGCTGGCGCTTATTCTGCTGGCGCTAAGCGGGTTGGCGATCAAGTTCCCAAGCCGAGCAGGAACCGTTATCGTCGTCGCCGACCGCAGCCTTTCGATGCCAGCGAACGCCGAAGCCGCCGAACGCGAAGCCATTGAATTGATTCAACGTTCGATGAGCAGCGACGACCGGCTGGCCGTCATTTCTTTTGGCCAGAACACCGCCATCGAACGTTCGCCCCAAACCGGAGCCTTCGCCGGATTCACCAACCAAATTCAGGCGGACGCTTCAAACCTGAACGAAGCCATTGAAAAAGCCCTGTCGCTGATTCCGGCTGAAGCTCCGGGAAAGATTCTGGTAATTTCCGATGGACGCTGGACAGGCAAAGAACCGTCAAGCGCGGCGGCACGAGCGGCTTCGCGCGGAGTGGCGATTGATTACCGGTCTTTGCAACGGTCAGTCACAGGCGATCTGGCCATAGCTCAAATTGACGCTCCAGTGACTGTCACTCCCGGCGAAGCTTTTATGCTGACGGCCTGGGTGAAATCGCCTGTCACGCAGGAAATCAGTTTTGAATTGCTGCGCGGCAATCAGGTTTTGGCAGCAGGCAAAACCAATGTCACCAACGGATTAAACCGACTGACATTCCGCGATTTGGCCGAAGCTCCGGGCGCTCAACGTTATTCGATCAAAATCAGTGGCCCATCTGGAAAAGACTCCGACGACCCGATTCCAGAAAACAACTCGGCAAAAGTGCTGGTCGGAGTTTCGGGGCCGCGCCCATTGTTGGTTATTACTTCGGCGGAAAATTCAGGCTTGGCACGTTTGCTGGAAAGCGGCGGGTTGAAGGTCAAAACTCAAAAGCCTGAAGACTGCGACTGGTCGTTGGACGCGCTGGCAGGATTTTCAGGCGTCGTCATCGAAAATGTCCAGGCCAGCAAAATTACCGAACGCGGGATGGAAGCCTTATCGGCCTGGGTGACAGAAACCGGCGCCGGTCTGATGCTGACCGGCGGCAAACATTCTTATGGTTCCGGCGGATATTTCAAATCGCCGCTGGAACCGCTGTTGCCTGTTTCGATGGAGCTTCGGCAGGAACATCGCAAACTCTCGCTGGCGATAGTTGTGGCGATGGATCGTTCAGGCAGTATGGCTGCGTCTGTGGCTGGTGGTCGCGTCAAAATGGATTTGGCGAATCTGGCAGCGGTTCAGGTTCTGGACTTGCTTGCGCCAACCGACGAGTTCGGCGTCGTCGCGGTGGATAGCTCTTCGCACATCATCGCCGACGTGAAACCTGTCGAAGGCAACGCCGCGAAAATTCGCCGTGACATTTTGATGGTGGATTCGGGCGGCGGAGGCATTTTCATTTTCGAGGCTCTTTCGACTGCCGCCAACATGTTAATCAAAGCCAAAGCAGGTACTCGCCACATCATATTGTTCGCCGACGCCGCTGATTCCGAAGAGCCAGGCGCTTACCGCGAATTTCTGCAACAGTGTGAGCAGGCTGGAATTACAGTCAGCGTCATAGGCCTGGGCAAGGAAACAGACAGCGACGCCGGATTGTTACGCGACGTAGCCAAACGCGGCAACGGGCAAATTTATTTCACCGAAAGCGCCGAAGAATTGCCGCGTCTGTTTGCTCAAGACACCATTGTTGTAGCTCGCAGCACTTTTCTGGAATCCGTGACGCCGATTCAAACCACTGGCGGATTAGTCACGCTGACCGGCAAACAGTTCGCAGGCTTGCCAGCAATTGGCGGTTACAACCTGTGTTACCTGCGACCAAAAGCGAATCTGGCGACGATGACTACGGACGAATACAACGCGCCAGTCGTGGCTTCGTGGCAAGCCGGAAGCGGGCGAGTCCTGGCTTACACGGGCGAAGCCGATGGCGATTACACAGGTCCAATTGCCGGTTGGAGCAACGCCGGAGATTTTTTCACCAGTCTGGCTCGTTGGACTGCTGGAGACACCGCCAACCTGCCCGGCAATATGCTGGTGACTCAACAAGTCAAAAATGGCGTCAGTGTCATTCAGCTTCATCTCGATCCAGACCGCGACGAATCCATTGATGGACAAAATGTCCGCGTTCCCAGCCCCAAAGTCACCACGCTGCGCGGCGTCGCTGGTTCAAAACCAACTTCCGAAAAATCAGAGATGCGATGGGCTGACGCAGACACGATGGAAGTTTCGATTCCACTCAACGGCAGCGAAACCGCCCTTTCCACTGTGGAAGTTCCTGGAGCCTCGCCGCTGACCTTGTCGCCGGTCACGCTTCCTTATTCACCTGAATTCAAACCTGTTGAAGTTGACGAAGGCCAGACCGCACTGGCTCGCTTGGCTGACGCAACCGGCGGCAAAGAGCGTTTGGAATTGTCAGGAGTCTGGAAAGATTTGCCACGACAACCGCGATTGATCGAGCTTGCGCCGTGGCTGCTGATTACGGCGATTGGATTGCTGTTGATTGAAGTTCTTGAACGCCAGACGGGGTTGGTGACTGCGCACGCTCTGCCCGTGCTGAGAAGATTGAGACCGACACGAAAACCAAAACTCGCTCAGCCAGTCATCACCAAACCAGCGAAGGAAACAGTAAGCGCCGTTTCAACTGCCCCCACCGAAGAATCCAAAGCTGAACCCGAAATCAAACAGCCAGCACCTTCTGCGATACTTGGCACATTGCAACTGGCTAAGCAAAAAGCCGAAGAGCGAACGAAACGTTAAGCACTTCTACAAATGAAATTATGCTATTTCCTGTTCTGAGTGGTGGTCGAATGTGGGTTGGTTGAAAACTTACCTCGATAATATATTCAGAGATTGCGGATGAGCTAACATAGACGCTTAAGGTGGCTGTCTGAACTTTACTGCATCGTCAGCCAAGAAATTCCGGCTATTCCTAAACTCGCAATCGCTGTATTATTCGTCCGCCCCAAACTGTTTTGATTGCCATTCATCCCCGAATCGATCTCTGCAACGACTTTCATATACTGCCAAAAACCAAAGCCCCTGTTAGCCAATACATGGAGGATAAAATGAAGATCCTGACTATATTCATCCTGACACTGTTCGCATCCGGTGTTGCTCAAAGTGCAGTAAATGCGATGCCGCGAATATCACTCGCACAACAACAGCCCGAGCAAGTTGAAAGACTTAAATTCGTTAGACACCTTGAAGAAGGTTTGGAGCACAAACAAGCAGGACGCTGGGAAGCCGCTCTTGAGTCTTTTCAAAAAGCGCTCGACCTGGATCCTAAACTTCCCGTGGCTCACCTTTACATTGGTGTGGTTTATGCAGAACAAAAAAAATTCAACGAAGCGATCAATTCACTGGATAAAGCAATTGAACTTGATCCGTCCATGGCAATTGCTCACTCCTCACTTGGACATGTTCATCTGATTCTGAAAAATTACTCTGAAGCCGCAAAATCGCTTGAACAGGCGCTAAAACTGGAACCAACGTTACCGATTCGCGAAACGCTGGCTTTTGTCTACCAACAACTTGGACGGCCAACAGAGGCACTTCGCGCATCAAAATCTCAGCCCCTGACCGCCGATCAACTCTATAGATCAGGTCTGAAACTATTCCATGAAAACAAATTTGAAGAAGCAGAGCATCTTTTTCTGCAAGCTATCGAACTGGAACCAAATCACCAATGGGCACAAATCCTTTTGGCCAAAAGCTACTTAAGTCAGGAAAAATTCAAAGAAGCGATTACGACCTGCAAACGAATAACCGCCTTGAAAATTGTTGATCGTGAAGTTCTGCATATTTGGGCTTTTTCCCATTACAAACTAGGTCAGTTCACGGAAAGCGCAGAAGCTTTTCAACAGCTTGCCAACCTTGACCCGAACTTTGACATCGCGTTCAGCGCACTGGCGGAAATCAACCTGAAACTCAAACACTTTGAGCCTGCATTGGCAGCCGCCCAACAGTTGGTCAAACTCCGCCCGGATGATGCCAACGCATATCAATTACTCGGATCAGCTTTCTGGGAGCTAAAACGCCGCGAAGAAGCAATCAAAGCATTTCGCCAAGTTACACAGTTGAATCCAAACAGCGCCGACTCATTCAAAATGCTCGGTTATTTGTTGATGAGCTTGCGTCGNAGGCCGCGTCGTAACCAGTTTGCGGAACGGCAGCCGGATTCGTAGCAGTTCCCAGCGTGGGGCTGTGAAGCGCCGTGGCTAAACTGCTGAAGGCAGCCGAGCCGGAAATCGCGCCTTGATCCGGTTGCAGGTGTTGGCGTTGATTGTTCCAGCGCCAACCGAATTCGATTTTATGGTTGGATTTGATGAGTGCAAAGTTCTGTTCCGCGTTGGTGACAATCGTGTACAACGCGCGGCGATTGTCGCCTTCGATGTAGTTCATAAAACCGTTGCCGGTGATGTTCGGAAAACCGATTTCACCCAGCGGGTTCGGCAAACCGTATTGCCGCGAAAAATCTTCGCTGGTTGGGCCGGTGACGGTTTGCGTGCTTTGCCAGGTGCGGTTGAACAGGGTTTCGACGTAAAACTTGGCGGAAAACAAATGCGTCCAGCTCATACCGCCGGTGATGCCTTCCATCGGCAAATAAGTGACGTTGGCTTCATTGTTCAGCGTGGGCGCGCCAGTGTTGCCCGCCGTGCCGATGAAGTTGGCGCGATTTTTACCGCCGTTGACCTTGAACCACACGTTGTCTTTTTCGCCGAAGCGATGATCCAGCCGGATGGTGTTTTGATCGTCGTGGCGATTCGGCAACCCGTTGGTCGCCACCGGAGTTCGGTAATTGGACGCCACCAGAGGATTGATGTTCGGATCGGTCGGCAGCGGCGTGATGTCGAAAATCGCCTTGGCCAGCGGACTCATGCGGTTGATCGGAATCCGATTGTTCGGGAATGGATCGCGCACGGCCACTTGTCGCCCGTTGATGGTTTGAATGCGCGTGGTCAGCGGGTCGTAAAGCGTAATTGCTCGACCAAGGCTGTCGGTCAATCCGCTGAAATCGCCTTGCCGCCATGCAGCGGTCGGCACGACGAAATCGCGCGTAATGCCCTGTTTCAGCCGCAAACTTTCGCGCGAGAAAAACCAGAATGTTTTGCCTTTGCCGTTGTAAACCGCCGGACCGCCTTCGCCAAATTTCGGCAGATAAACGGGGCCACTGGCCGAAAAGCCATATTCGTTGCGTAGCAGCGTCGGCACTTTGTATTCCGCGCCGGTGAACAACACGTCCTGCCGCGCGCGCGCCACTCCGAAGCCATTGTTGCGATGCGTTTCAAACGCCGTGAAATGAAACCGATTTCCGCCGCCTTTGGTCGTGACAATGACAGAAGTCGGGCGATTGTATTTGGCCGAAGACGCGCTGGTTTCAACGCGGACTTCGCCGATGGATTCCAAACCTTGAATGATACCCGATCCGCCAAATTCGCGGTTGTTTGAAGCCGCGCCGTCCTGAATGTAATCGGTCGAATAAGACATCAACCCGGCGGCGCGAACGCCGCCATTCACGTCAATAATCGCTTCCAAACCTGGCACTGTGTCTTCCAGCAAAGCGTTGATGTTGCGTCCGTTGATCGGCAATTCCTTGATTCGCGTGGCGTCGAGCGTGCTGCCGACCGTTGGTTCGGCGGCGTTGATGAGCGGCGCGATGTTGCCTTCAATGACTACGGTTTCCGTCACTTCGCCAACTTTCATCACTGGCTCGATGGAAATTTCGCGCGCGGTTTCAATCTGCACCTGACCTTCCCAAGCCTTCATGCCTGTGGCTTCGATGCGGACTTTGTATTTACCGATGTTGATGGTGGGAGTGACGAACAACCCGGCGCTGGTGGTGACGAAAGTCGAAACTGCTCCGGTTGCCAGGCTGGTGATTTTTACCGTAGCGTTTGGAATCGCTGCGCCGGTTTCATCTTTAACCAAGCCTTGCAGCG
>JBGAPB010000226.1:0-10275 GCA_044221525.1 Blastocatellia bacterium
GATTAGGCAAATTGATGGTTGGCGATGCCTTGGTGAAATGGTATCGCGCGCCGGAGTATTACGCCGATTCGTGGCACGGGACTTTGGCCGAGGACGGCGGAGGCGCTCTGATTAACCAAGCGATTCACACGGTGGATTTGCTGCGCTGGATCATGGGACCGGTCGAATCCGCCTTCGCCATGAAATCGGCGCTGCGTTATCCCAACATCGAAGCCGAAGACACGTTGGTTGGAACCGTGAAATTTCAAAACGGCGCACTGGGCATGATTCAAGCGACGACTTCGGTCAAACCGGGCTTCAAACGGAGGCTGGAAATTTCCGGCGAACGCGGTTCGATCATTTTAGACGGAGACGCCATCAGCGTTTGGGCGATTGACGGAGAAGATTCCAACCTTGGCGAAGCCGAACAATTGACTGATGGTTCGGCAAATCCAGCGGCCATATCCAACGAAGGCCATCGCCGCCAGATTGAAGATATGATGCACGCTGTGATTGAAAATCGCGCGCCGATGATTGACGGACGCGAAGGCCGCAAGTCGCTGGAACTGGTCGTCGCACTTTATGCGGCGGCTGATGAAGGCAGGCCGGTAAAACTGTAACGCGTTGGACGAGTTTTTGACCACAAGCTAGAATTTCAATCTCTGGTTCTCATTCCAAATTTTATCGAGAAAATTTATGACTACAGCAGCAATTGCTTTTAACGTGCCTGAACTGCTTGAACGGATCACCAAGCGCGAACATCTGGCTCACGACGAATGGAAGAGCGTTATCACCAACGCCTCGACCGAAGATTTGCGCCGTATGGCCGATGACCTGCGTCGGGAATTCCACCCCGACAACGCGGTGACTTATGTTGTGGATCGGAATATCAATTACTCGAACGTCTGTTTTTCAGTCTGCAACTTCTGCGCGTTTTACCGCAAACCGGGTGACGCCGAAGGTTATGTGCTCAGCTATGAAGAGATGTACGAGAAAGTTGAAGAGATGATCGAAGTCGGCGGCAGCGGCGTTTTGATGCAAGGAGGCTTGCATCCAGACCTGCCGCTGGAGTGGTACACCAAACTGCTGAGCGAGTTGAAAAGCCGTTACGGAATCCATCTACACTGTTTTTCGCCAACCGAAGTTTATGGAATGGCCAAGACTTTTGGGATGAGTTACGCCGACGTGATTAAGGCTCTGATGGACGCAGGGTTGGACAGCATTCCAGGCGGCGGCGGAGAAATTCTTGTGGATGAAATTCGCCGCAAACGTCGCACCGAATGCAACAGCCAGGAATGGTTGGACGCCATGGAAGCAGCTCATCAACTTGGATTGAAAACAACCGCGACTATGATGATCGGTTACGGTGAAACCATAGATCAGCGAATCCAACATCTGGAAAAACTCTATCAATTGCAGCAACGTTCGCTGGCCAGTGGCAAACCCGGATTCGTGTCGTTTATTCCGTGGACTTTCCAGCCGGACAACACTCCCATCGGCAAAATCATTCCTGACCGCATGCCCGCCGAAGAATATCTGCGCTGGCTGGCGTTGGGCCGACTGTATCTGAGCAACATTCCGAATGTTCAGGTTTCGTGGTTGACGGTTGGTTTGGCCGACGGGCGGCGCGGGTTACATTTCGGAGCCAACGACATTGGCTCAACGATGATCGAAGAAAACGTGATCTCGAAAGCCGGAGCCAATCACAAAGCAACGGAAGACATGCTGGTCAATGTGATTCGTGAGGAAGGATTCACACCAATAAGGCGAAAGGCTGATTACAGTCGCATTACCGTTTGAGTCTTGCTGGTCATTCAAACAAAAAGGCGCGCCGTTTCATTTGCTATGAAACGGCGCGCTTTTTCTATTCTGCAGTCAGCAGTTCAAGCCTACTTTTTCTTGTCGAATTTATTGGCTTTTATATCCGGGTTGATTTTGAATTTGTTCAACTTCCATTCTTCCACCAACTGGTTGTTGGACGACCTGACAAGTTGATGCGGCATCCATACATTGCCTTCCTGTTTGTAATCAGCCAGAAAAAGCTGGTAATCCAACATTCTCGGTTCGTCGTTGCCTTCACCCACAATCGTTGAACTCTGTTGTCTGGGCTGGCGCGGAGCAACAGCACGATAAACCATCATCCACGGGCGATGAGTTCTCTGGTCAATCATCATCCATGTAATAAAATCGTTTTTCCCAATAACGCGAATGACATCAACCTTGCCTTCTTTGGTTTCCAACTCCCGGTCGTAAATGTACTCGTAAGAAGAGCTTGCAGACGCCCCGGCCAGCAGCATAACCAATAGTCGCGAGTAATCTTCCTTGATCTGTTTTTGGGTTTCCGGCGAAGCCTCACCAACTATTCCGCCATTTCCGCCACCACCTGGGCCTCCAAATCCGCCTCCTCCACCGCCACGACCGCCGCCGCCTCGACCACCTCCACCTCCACCACCGCCGAAACCACCGCCACCGCCTTCTCCACCGCCTACGCCACCAAGTCCAGCCCCGCCGCCGCCGCCGCCACGAGCTGCGCCTCCTCCAAAACCTCCTTCAGAATCCGCTCCACCACCGCTGACCGTACTCGATTCCCGTTTTGTGTCGCGCCAGGCTTCTACGCCATTCGTGGTTTCAATCCTGGTTAGCAACATCTGCCCAAGGCTGGTTTTAATTGTTCTTTGGGATTTATCCGGCAACAACATTTCAATCTTGAAATCGCCTTTGACCTCGCGACCTCCCATGACCGTGCGGAAACCGCCATTAATGGCTAAACTTTTGATCGAATCCAGATTGGCATCGCCGCCTAAAGCTTCGCGGGTTTGCTTCAGAATTGCTTCCGCTTTGGCTTTGTTTGCGGCTTCGGAATTGGAGTTGGCGGATTGCGTCTGCCCTGTTTGTCCTTGAGCGTAAAAACTAAACAGCATCGCCAGAAGCAGCGATGCTGTTTGAGTCATTCGACTCGTCCATAAAGGAAAATGGGATCGGGAGGGTTTCATTTTGCAGCCTCGTTTTTTTCGCGTTCGCGCATTTCCGCGTCGCGTTTGGTGTTCATTGCCTCGTACTTGCCCTGTTGTTCAGGTGTCAAAATCGCCCGGATTCGCGCCCGCGATTTTTCGCGCGACTCTTTCACACCCGGACATTCATTGATCCGACTTGGTGGAAATTCCTTACGCATATCGTCAAAGATGACGCGAACAGCCGCAGTTTGTTCGTCGGTCAAATTCAAATCCGTCTTTAACCTTTCCACCATGTGCCCAGGCCCTCGCTCACTACCGCGTCTGGGTGGAGAAGCGTTTTGCCCCTTCAAAAACCAGAACCGATCAACCGAAGCCCCAGTCACTCCGCCAAGCAGAAAGACAACCAGCATCAACATCCAAGCTTGAGTTTTTACTTTGCCAATTGTGTCCATTTCGTCACTCCTAGCGCTGGTTAGGCTGATTGTTGTTGTGCCAGCCCACCAATGAAGCTTCAACAGCTTCTTCGTCATCCTGCAAAAACATGGGTAAACCGGCGACCAAAGATTGGTCAACAACCGGTTTGCGGTCGCTGGAACGTAAATAAATTGAAGAGGCCAGCGCAACCACCGCCAGCAAAACAAATACAGGGATCGCCTGGCGCACCTGAGCCATCAACGCAAACCAGGGATTATTCTCTTCATTCAATCGGCGCTGTTCGGCTTCGATCCGCGCGCATACGCGACGGAAAAGAAATGGCGATTCGGCAGCCGTATTGATCTCGGATTCGCTGGCTTCCAGGGCACGAAACAACTCATCACTCAGCCGATCTAGCTTTTCATCTTCGATATTTGTTTTTTTATTCCACATAGTGTCACTCCTTACCAAACGTTTGCGGTTCACACGAATTTTTTAAGCACACGCCTCAAACCCTGCTGGGCGCGGTGCGACCGCATTTTTACTTTAGCTGATGTCCATCCGGTCAATTCTGCGATTTCAGCGATAGAAAGCTCTTCCTGTTTAAGCAATGTCAGCACCACACGGTCTTCCGGTTTCAATCGTGACAAAAGTTTTGCCGAAAGATCACGCGAAATCATTGCTCCTTCAACATTGCTACCCGCGCTGACGTCACGTAACCGCTCGGTCAAAAAATCTTCCTCTTCCTGGCTCAAATCGCCCAGGCGGCTTTCACCGCGTTTTTTGATCCGGCGTAATTCGTCGTAACAGGCATGCACTGTAATCCTGGCCAGCCACGAAACAAAAGACTTTTCGTGCCCACCCTGATAATTGCCAAGCGCCAGATAGGCTTTAACAAAAGCTTCCTGAATGATCTCTTCAACCTGCTCGCGTCTGGAAAAAAACCTGTACCCCAAACGCGAAACCAAACCATTATGACGTTTGAACAACTGAGTAAACGCGGCTTCGTCGCCAGTGCGAGCAAGGGCAACCAATTCGTCGTCGGTTTTTTCTCGAACCTGGGCTTGCGGAGCTTTATGCAACTCAGGTTCGGCGTGTTCAGCCATTCGAATCATTCAGTGATCTTCCAGTTGATCTTTCCAAAGGCCTTACTTAAAGCTGCAATGCCAGAGAGCGATAATGCGCTCTTACACTTGCTTAAGTCGGAAAAACTGGCTCAATGGTTACAAGTTTTTGGCTTTATTGGCCATAGCCAGATTCCAGGCAACAATAGCCAAACGCCAGACAGCAGATAATCAAGTCGGCAGTTTACGCTCAGCCAGTCAGAATTGACGAATCGGCGGACGGTCAGTATCTTTGCGCTTGGCCAGCATTTGGGCGCTTAGCCAGCATTTGGGCGCTCGGCCAGCATTTGAGCACCCAGTAAAACATCTGGCTGCCAGCGGCAGGGCGGAAATACAAAGAATTTTGTGAGGTCAAAAATGCTTCCCCTAGGCGTTTATCCGGTGACGCAGATCGAACAGGAAAAAAATCCTGTCAACCAAATCATCCAGCTTGTTTCCTTGCTGGAATATTTGCTGAATTTCGTCAGCCCCCACCTGCTTGGCAAAGACGGCAAGCCGGCAACTGTAGGCGAACGAGTGGACGCCAATCGCGCGCTTTTCGGCAATCCGCCTGATGTTTTCTTTGGCATAGGCGTGCGTAACAACATCGTCCACGCCAAATCCTCTGACGTCACGGAAACTGAGATCAAACGCGCTGCCAGCCATCTTTTCAAAGCCGTACGCGAAATTGGCAATACTGCCACCATTCCGGCAACTGTTCGCATGGAAGTGTTCGCAACTTCGACGGCTCAGATGGCCAACGCTCCAACGAAGGCGGTGACCACATCACAATTGCCGCCATCCCCTCCATCTCCGAATTTCAGTCAACCGGGACAACCCAGACAGGCTGTGCCGACAAACTCGACGCCGCTGGCTGCCACAGTGCCGATCAACGCTTCGCCGTCATTCACAACCAAAGTTACTCCGAGGCCAACCATGACCCCAACAAATCCTGAAAGCGGAATTTCAACCCGAACAATCCGCAACATAGCCATTTTTGTCGCCTTGCTGGCAGCCGTGCTGTTTCTGGCCAAACCGGCCTGGAACCTGGGCAAGGAAAGACTTTACGGCTCCGAGGAAAACACTAAGATTACCCGCACACAGGCTGAAACAGCGTTGAAAACAATTCGGAGCCACAGCAAAAAACCTGGCTTCGCGGCGAAAATTGTCGAAGCCGATGCTGTCTGGCGCGATGCGGAACTGGCTTTTAATCAGGGCCAGTTCAAGGAAGCCGAACTGCTTTACCGCCGCTTGCTTGGCATTGGCGACGAACTGGCGCTGAAAGACACCGAGCGCAAAGACGCGCAAACCTTTTTCGACGAAATGAACAAAGCTCGCGAGGCTGCGCGCATCGCACAAGCAGCTCAGTACGCCGCCGCTCCCTGGCAAGAGGCTGAAAACCTGAAACGCGCGGCTGACACTGCTTCAAAAAACGGTGATTCGGCGACGGCAAAACAGAACGCGATGCAGGCTCAACAGAAATACGAAGAAGCAAAGTCGGCTGCTGACGCTGTGCCGAAACCGGAGCCTAGTCCTACGCCTCAATCGCCTGCGGGCACGCCGCCGCCCAATCAGGCCCAACCCACGGGCGAGCAGTCTCACGTGCGACCGCGACCGGACACCACTCAAACACAGTAGTTCAACCTTGAGGAAGCTCTTGTGCAAAAAAGTCACTTCACTTCAAGACGACGCCACCTGCTCTGGCTGCTTATTTTGTCGGTACTGGTCGCTGCTATCTTCAACCTGATCTTAACTTCAACGACTCACGCAAAGCCGCCCAAGGCAAGTATGAAAGTCACCATGCAAAACGTCGCTTACAAAGGCTGGCAGAACAATCTGCAACTCACGAACGGAACTGTTGATCTGATTTTGACGCTGGATGTCGGGCCGCGCGTCATGCGTTACGGGTTCGTAGGCGAACCGAATGTCTTCAAGGAATTCGACGAACAGATGGGCAAATCCGGTGAAGATTCCTGGCAGATTCGCGGCGGTCATCGCCTGTGGCACGCACCAGAAGACTCCGTGCGGACTTATGTGCTGGACAACTCCCCAATCAAACACGAAAAGCTGGGCGAAAACGGAGTCCGTTTGATTCAGCCCATTGAAAAATTGACCGGCATTCAAAAAGAAATTGATGTGACGTTGGATGCGGAAGGAGCTGGCGTAACGCTGACGCATCGGCTTCGCAACAAAGGCACAAAAACTGTCGAGCTGGCGGCGTGGGCACTGACCGTCATGGCTCAAGGCGGCGTGGCGATCATTCCGCTGCCTGAAAAGATCGCGCATCCGGGTTCTCTGGAACCGGGCGAAAAACCAGACTATCGCGGCTTTGCTCCGAACCAGAATTTGATCGTCTGGCCGTTCACCGATCTGGCCGATCCGCGCTGGAGATTCGGCACTCGTTACATCACGCTTCGTCAGGAAAAGACTGCGAAGAAACCCACCAAGCTTGGACTGGCTCACCAAATGGACTGGGTGGGTTATCTGAACAACGGCACGCTGTTCGCCAAAGCCTTTGATTATCAGGAAGGCAAACATTATCCAGACGGCGGCAGCAACTTCGAAACATTTACAAACAAAGATTTTCTGGAGGTTGAGACGCTTGGGCCGCTGACAAAGCTGGCGCCCGGCAAAGCCCTTGAACACGTTGAACGCTGGCAATTGCTGAAAGGGATGCCAAGCGAAACCACCGAAGCTTCGATAGATGCAAGCATTCGTCCGCGCCTGGACGCTTTTTTCAAAAAGTAGTTCGCAAAACTGCCGCAGAGATTAACTCCGCGAATAGTGAAAACCCCGGTTTTTCTCTGTGTCTCTGAGACTCTGTGGCTGAATCCTTTGTCATAAAGAGACAAACATGGGGAAAGGCAAACCACAGCATTTTGCAGCCGCGCGTCAGCAAACGGCTTCGGCAAATCAGGACAGGCAGGATTTTGAAATCGCCACAGCCAAGTTGCAGCAGGGCGACACCGAAGCGGCAATCATTCTTTTCAAACAATTGCTGCAACGGACTCCGCCGCGCGCGCCAAGTTATGACGGCATCGTTCAAAATCTGGCGACGGCTTATAAACGGCGGATTGATCGTCTGGTCAAAGAGCGCGCCGACAGCGTCACAATCAATTTGCTGATTCAGGAATTGATGGCGCTGGAATTGCGCGGCCATCTGGCTCAGGACAAGGAATTTCGTGGCCACTTTGCAGACGTTTTTCACACCACGGCGCTGATTTTCAGCCGCGACCACAAATACTCTATCTCGCTGCCGCTGCTCAGACGTGCAATCGCCATTCAGCCTTGCCCGACTTATTACGTCAGTCTGGCAAACGCTTTGGCTGGCACGAAAGAACCCGCGCGGCTCAGCGATTACACGACAGCCTATCGCCCGGAGCAGTTGGGCAAACACATCTTCATCGCCTGCGCGCCCAAAAGCGGTTCGACGTTTTTGAAAAACGTCATGGTCAACCTGACAAAGTTCAGACCGATCTTTTCGGTCTTCGCTGCGCTGCAAAACGAACACGAACTTGATCTGCCCATCTGGATCAAGTTCGGCAAGATGAACACCGTCACTCAACAACACTGCCGAGCTTCGGAAGCGAACATTCAGTTGATGCAGGCTTTCGGCATCAGACCAATCATTCTGGTGCGAAACATTTACGACACTACCATCAGCTTGCGGGATTTTTACCGTACGGGGTTCACTACAACGACCTATTACAACCGCGAAGATTTCGACAATTCCACCGAAGAACAGCAAACCGATTTGATAATTGACAATGTGCTGCCCTGGTATTTCCAGTTCATTTATTCGTGGCAACGCGCCGAAGCCGACAAACGATTGGAAGTCACCTGGCTACGGTACGAAGACATGATTCGTGACAAAGCCGGAACCGCCGAACGATTGCTGGGCTTTTATGGTTTGAGCGCCGAACACCCAACCATCGAACACGTGGTCGCCACCACCGAAGGCGACACTCGGCGCAACCGATTCAATAAAGGCGTCGCCGGTCGCGGAGAGTTGTTATCGGCTGAGCAAAAAGAACGAATCGCAAAACTGGCCAGGTATTATCCGTCGGCGGATTTCGGCTGTGTTGGCCTGTAAAGATCAGTGCCGCGACCGGTAGGGACCGGGTTTTCGGCGATAAAGGACTTCATTCAACAATGACCCGATCTCTTTTTCTCCTGTTTGTTGGCCTTGTGTTTCTGGCAGCATGTCAGTCGTCAACTAAGCCTTCCATCAACCAAAGCCAGACTTCACCTTCCAGCGAAATCTTCACCGAAGCCGCCCAGGCCAGCGGAATTGACTTCGTGCATTTCAACGGCATGTCTGGCGAGTTTTATTTCCCTGAAATTATGGGCGCGGGCAGCGCGTTGTTCGATTTCGACAACGACGGAGACCTGGACGTTTACCTGGTTCAAGGCTCAATGCTCGGCTCCGGCAAAACGAGCAACGAAAAAGGGCGACTTTATCGAAACGACCTAAAAGACGGGAAACTGCTTTTCACTGACATCACGGATCAAAGCGGCATCGTCGCTCGGCTGTATGGAATGGGCGTGACCACGGGGGATTTCGACAATGACGGCTGGACGGATTTGTTGCTGACCGGCCTGGGTGAAGTTCAATTGTGGCGAAACAACGGCAATGGAACATTCGCCAACGCGACCAAAAAAGCCGGAATCGCCGACGCCGAATGGAGCGTCAGCGCGGCGTTTGTTGATTATGACCGAGACGGCGCGCTGGATTTGTTCATCTGCAATTACGTCAATTTCGTGCTGGCCAACAACAAACGCTGTTATTCGCCGACCAGCCGGTTGGATTACTGCGCGCCGAGAGCTTATTCGCCAATGCCTTCGATGTTGTTTCACAACAAAGGCAACGGAACGTTTGAAAATGTCACATCCAAATCCGGCATTGGCCAACCTGGTTCCGCGCTTGGCGTGGTGTGCAGCGATTTCAACGAAGACGGATGGGTGGACATTTACGTCGCCAACGATCAACGCGAAAACTTCCTGTGGTTGAATCAGCAAAACGGCACGTTCAAAAACGACGCCTTGCTGGCCGGATGCGCCGTCAGCCGCGACGGAAAACCAGAAGCCAGCATGGGAGTTGACGCCGGAGATTTCGACGCGGACGGCGACGAAGACCTGTTCATCACTCATCTGAGCGGCGAAAAAAGCACGTTCTATTACAACATCGGCAAAGGTATGTTCGAGGATCGCTCGTTTGAAGTCGGCATCGGCTCCGCCAGCATGAACAGCACAGGCTTCGGCACGTTGATGTTCGATTACGACAACGACGGCTGGCTGGACGTGCTGGCCGTCAACGGAGCCGTCACCGTCATCGAAGCTCAGGCCGCCACCAAAGACCCGTTTCCGTTTCATCAGTCGAATCAGTTATACCGCAACAAAGGCGATTCGACTTTTCAGGAAGTCACCGCCGAAGCAGGCGCGGCTTTCAAACTTTCCGAAGTCGGTCGCGGAGCGGCTTTTGGCGACGTGGACAACGATGGCGACACTGATGTGCTGATTACCAACAACAACGGACGCGCTCGGTTGTTGTTGAATCAGGTGGGCAATCGGCAGCATTGGCTGGGGCTGAAACTGGTTGACGCAAAATCCGGTCGAGACGTTTTGGGCGCGCGAGTGACATTGGTTCGCAATCAGAAACCGGCTTTGTTGCGCCGAGCCAGAACCGACGGTAGTTACGCTTCGGCCAACGACGCGCGAGTCTTATTCGGGCTTGGAGCTTCAACGGAAATCGGCGCGATTCGCGTTCAATGGCCGAACGGCAAAACCGAAGAGTGGGCGAACGTACCCGCCGACAAATACACAAC
>JBGAPB010000227.1:0-10065 GCA_044221525.1 Blastocatellia bacterium
TGGAACAGATCAACCCTGAAATGCAGTCAACCGACGTTTCGGTGGTCATCGGAGCAAACGACGTGGTCAATCCTGACGCGCGTGACAACCCGAAAAGCCCGATTGCCGGTATGCCAATCATCGAAGTTGACCGTTCCCACACCGTCATCGTTCTGAAGCGCGGCAAGGGCAAGGGTTTTTCCGGTCTGGAAAACCCACTGTTCTTCAAACCTAACACTGGAATGCTTTACGGCGATGCTAAAGCCAGCTTGACCAAACTGGCCCAAGCCGTGCAGCAGGCATAGTAAGAAAGCATGGGGTTCAGACTTCAGCCTGATTGGTCTCGCAAAACCCAAGTGCGAAATTCAACAGGCTAAAGCCTGAACTCCATGCTTTTTCTTCTTCCAAGAGGCAGATCAGTCAGTTTGCAAATGCCACAACCTGATAGCTATACTCCGCCATCTTTCAAATAGACATAAAGAGCGAAACCATTGCAGTTTTAGTTAAGGTTTACCGGTAAATCAACTTACCGATCAACATAGAAAATCATCGCTCAAAATAATTATCAATAGCTTTGGCTGGGGATTTCACAACACAAAACGGCTTCACGCGATCATTACCGAAACAACGTTGAAAGCCGGTAACTGTGCAGACGGAAGTCTGCGTTTACACCTCCAAGGAGAAACTACATGAAAGCCACAGCAAATTTGCTTAAGCTTGGGTTGGCCTCTGTCGCATTGCTTATGGCAATGATGACAACCGGCTTTGCCCAGACTTACACTGCAACTGTGACCGGCACAGTGACTGACCAGCAAGGCGCTGCAGTTGCGAACGCCAAAGTCACAGCCGCAAACCAGGGAACCAAGCTCGATTACACGGCAACAACCAGTGATTCGGGTGTTTATACGATCCCGTTTTTGCCAGTCGGCAATTACGTCATCACTGTCGAAGCCGGTGGATTCAAAAAAGTGGTCTCGAACGAGATCAAGCTTGAAGTCAACCAAACGGCTCGTATCAACCTTTCGCTACAAGTCGGCGGTGTCAGCGACACGGTCAACGTGACCGACGTTGCTCCTTTGCTGCAAACCGAAAGCGTGACAGTCGGCGGCGTTATCTCTGGCAGCACGACCACTGCATTGCCGTTGAACGGTCGCAACTTCCAGCAATTGACTTTGTTGGTTCCGGGAACAATCAACCCTAACCCAGGCGGCTTCAACAGCCCGAACGGTCAGGGACGCCCTTATGTCAACGGCAACCGCGAACAAGGCAACTCGTTCCTGCTCGACGGCATTTCGGTGGATGAGACGATTGATAACCGCATCGGCTACAAACCGAACATTGATGCGATTGCGGAATTCCGTGTCGAGACCAGCAATTCGTCTGCCGAATTCGGTAACGTGACTGGCGCGACCGTCAACGCCACCATGAAATCCGGTACAAACAATTTTCATGGCAATGTGTTTGAGTTCCTGCGCAACGACAAGTTCGACGCGGTCAACTGGTTCACAAACCGTAACAGCACGCCGACCAGCCCCGCCTTGAAGTCCAAGCTGCGCCAGAACATTTTCGGCGGCACCCTTGGCGGCCCAATTATCAAAGAAAAGCTCTTTTTCTTTGCGGCTTATCAGCAGACGATTCAACGGACTGGCGGGCCAGGAACTGCCAGCGTGACGCCAACCGCTTGGCGCACCGGCGATCTGTCGGCCTTCACCACTACATTTATTCGTGACCCACTTAAAACCGGCGCATGCAATGCCACCGACAAAACGGCCTGCTTCCCCGGAAACATTATTCCGGCCAACCGCATTGCGAATCCTGTGGCAAAAGCGTTGTTTGCTGACACAAAGCTGTACCCGCTGGCGACGCGCGGGCAAGTTGGCACCGGTGTAGGCTTGATTGACGTCGTAACGGCCAACGAATTGAACAACCCGCAAGTTGACGCCAAGATTGATTGGCGCGCATCGGACAAGGACAACATCTCTGGCCGTTACTCATTCCAATTTGGCACAGCCGCGGGAACTAAAGGTGCGTTGCCAACCAACATCACTGGTCAGAGCGTGCAACGTCCGCAGAACATTGCGCTCAACTGGACGCGCACGATCAGTTCGACCGTCATCAATGAAGCGCGAATTGGCTTTAACCGTGCAGTCTTCATCAGTGATTTCAATGATTGGGCTGGCATCGGAAATGCCAATTCCAAGCTTGGCATTCCTGGCAATCAGGTCATTCCCGGACTAGCTTTGGTTTCTGCCGGTAATGGCATTTCCTTTGGATCACGCGCAGTTAATGAAGACAACGTGACGAACACGTTCCATTACGGCGATAACCTGACGATTCTGCGTGGACGTCATTCGTTCAAAATGGGCGGTCAATGGCTGCGTTATCAGCAAAATCGTTTTTACCCCGGCAACAATGGTCTGTTGGGCGGTTTCACTTATGATGGACGTTTTTCCGGCTTGGCTTTCGCCGATTTCCTGCTTGACCTGTTGGCCAACAAGAGCATTGGCAGTCAGAGCGGAACCTGGGGACATCGTCAAAATCGGATTGGCACCTTCTTCCAGGACGATTTCAAGGTTCGTAACAACCTGACGCTCAACATCGGCATGCGCTGGGAATACACGTCACCAGTTGTCGAAGTTAAGGATCGCCAGTCAAACTTTGATTTGACCACCAAACAACAACTCTTTGCCAATCAAAATGGCAACAGTCGGGCGCTTTATAAGGCTTACCACAAAGGCTTTGAACCGCGCATCGGCTTCGCTTGGACGCCAAAGATGTTTGCTGACAAAGTTGTTGTCCGTGCTGGTTACGGTATTACGCAGTACATGGAAGGCACGGGATCAAACCTGCGCCTGCCATTGAATCCGCCGCTGTTTTCGGAAGCGGATCAAACCTATGACGCAACCACGGGAGCCGGAACTATCACCAAAGGCTTTACAGACGTCATCGTGCGTACCACTCCGGCAGGCAATATCCGCGTTTGGAATCCTGACCTGAGACCGCAGTTTACGCAACAATGGAACCTGGCGTTGGAGTACCAATTCGGTAGATCAACGTCTATTTCAGCCGCTTATGTTGGTCACAAAGCAACTCATCTGGTTGCACCGACTGACTGGAATCAGCCGTTGCCAGGCGTAGGTGCGCCTTCGACATGGACATCGCTCAATTCACGACGCCCGTTCTTTGCGGCTTATCCGTTGGTTACGCAAATCAGCGGTACGGATTCGTGGGCACGCAGCAATTACAATGGTCTTCAGGTTTTTGCTCGCCAACGTCAAACTAAAGGCTTTGAGTTCCTGATTTCCTATACCTTTAGCAAGACATTGACCGATAACCTTGGCTATTACGGCAGTGGCGGCGTTGCTTCACAGGGAGCATATCCGTCAAACAACTATGATCGTCGGCGCGATTATGGCCGCGCGTTTTTCGACGCCACTCATAATTTCGTTTGGTCAGGAACCTATGAACTGCCTGTCGGTAAAGGCAAGTCATTCGGTAGCGACTGGAATCCGGTCGTCAATGGCGTGATCGGCGGCTGGGGCATTAGCAGCATCGTTAGCGCCCACAGCGGTTTCCCGCTCACGGTTCAGTCAACGGATGTTTCGTTGCAAGGGCCGCGTGGCGGTGGTCGCCCGAACCTGATTGGTAAGGGCGTTCCTGCCACTCAAACGATTGATGGCTGGCTTGATCCTGCCGGTTTCGTTCAGGCAGCCTCTGGCACGTTTGGCAATTCCGGAGTTGGTATTATCGAGGCTCCCGGCTACATCAACTGGGATCTCGGCATTGGCAAGAAGTTCGCCATTACGGAATCGAAGTACATTGATTTCCGGACTGAGTTCTTCAATTTCACCAACACACCGAGCTTTGGCCCTCCCGCCCGTAATTTCAGCGATTTGAATACGTTTGGGAAAATCACCAGCACGGTCAGCCCGCCGCGTAACATCGAATTCGCATTGAAGTTTGTCTTCTAAAGCGAATTCAGTTTGGCTCAAAAAGGGGATCAGTAATGATCCCCTTTTCTTTTTCAAACATCAGCATTACCCTTTGCCGCGTTTTCCCGCATCAGGATTCAATCAGACAATTTGGAAATTCCGGAGGATACTCGATGAAGCTCACGGCTTTGGATTGGGCAATTATCGCCATCTACTTTGTCATCAGCATGGCGATTGGTTTGTACTTTACGCGCCGCGCCAGCAAAAGCACTGAAGAATACTTCTTGGCCGGACGCACGCTGCCGTGGTGGTTGGCGGGTGTCTCAATTGTTGCAACTACGTTTTCATCCGATACGCCGTTGCTGGTGACAGGTGTCACTGCGCGCGGAGGCGTTGCCGGCAACTGGGTTTGGTGGGCTTTCGTGCTTTCCGGAATGCTGACGGTGTTTTTCTTTGCCCGACTGTGGCGGCGCGCCAATGTCATGACGGACGTCGAATTCGCTTCCATTCGCTATTCCGGCAAAGCCGCCGGTTTTTTGCGTGTCTTTCGGGCGCTTTATTTGGGTATCCCGATCAACGCGCTGGTCGCTGGTTCGGTGACGCTGGCGATGGTCAAGATTTTGAAAGCAATGCTGGACATCAACGAGTGGTATGCAGTGTTGATTTGTTTTGCGATCACCGGATTGTATTCGACGCTTGGGGGGTTTCTGGGAGTTTTATGGACGGACTTCTTTCAATTCTTTCTGGCGATGGTTGGTTCGGTCGCGCTGGCGTTCTTTTCCGTCAATAAAGTCGGCGGAGTTGATGCAATCAAACAAGGTCTGGCTGCGACAGGTAAAAATCCCGAAAGCTTTCTTTCTTTTCTCGCCGATCCGCATTCAACCTATCTACCATTCTTGACACTGTGCGTCTTTTTCGCCGTGCAATGGTGGTCGGCCTGGTATCCGGGCGCAGAACCCGGCGGCGGCGGGTATGTGGCGCAACGCATGTTTGCCGCCAAGGACGAAAAGTCTTCGCTGCTGGCTGTGCTGTCGTTCAACGTGCTGCATTACACCGTTCGTCCGTGGCCATGGATTCTGACGGCGCTGGCTTCGATGGTTTATTACGCCAACGACGCTGCCGTGAAGGCGGACCCGGAATCCGGCTATGTCCGATTGATCGCTGATGTGCTGCCCATCGGTTGGCGCGGAGTGTTGGTCGCTGGAATGCTGGCAGCGTATATGTCTACCATTGCGACGCAACTGAACTGGGGCGCCTCCTACCTGATCAACGATGTGTACCGCCCTTATCTGAAGCCGGGCGCAAACGAAAAGCATTATGTTTTGGCATCGCGCGGAGCTTCGGTGCTGATTATGATTTTAAGTGGTGCGGTGTCGTTGGTATTGGGCAAAGTGACCAACGCGCTGGATTATCTGCTGGCAATCGGCGCGGGTACAGGGTTGGTTTTGATCCTGCGTTGGTATTGGTGGCGCATCAATGCCTGGTCGGAGATTTCGGCGATGGTTGCGGCAACTGTGGTTTCCCTGACGCTGCAATTAGGCATTGGCCCTAAGGGCTTTGGTTTGACCGACAGCGGTTACGACGGTCAGGTCTTCGGCTCCTATTCGCTGATCATTACCACTGTGGCTGTCTGCGTCGTCACTCTGGCCGTAACTTTTTTGACCCGGCCAACGGATCAGCAGACGCTGTTGGCGTTTTACCGGCGCACTCGTCCCAGCAAACTTGGTTGGGCACCGATTGCGAAATTGGCCCCGGAAGTGAAGATCACGGATGACTGGGGAGTAAAGCTGCTGCAATGGGCGCTGGGTTGCGCAATGATTTATCTGACATTGTTCGGCGTTGGCAATATCGTTTTTGGCAATTATGGTCGCGGCACAATCTTCATGGTTCTGGCGCTCCTTGCCGCGTGGGGAATCCTTTCCCAACTTTCGCGAAATAATGATGACGACCTGTGGCAGAAGAATTGAAATGGAGAACTGATGCGCCGCAATCTAACCCTCTTTCTGATTTTGATTCTTGGGTTGTGCCTGCTGGCTTCAGCGCGGCATCGGACCATCACGCCGGTTGTTCTGATTTCGATTGACGGACTGAAGCCCGATTACATTCTGGAAGCCGCCCGTCACGGCTTGAAGGTTCCAAACCTGCGCCGTTTCGTCAAAGAAGGCGCGTTCGCTTCAGCCGTCACCGGGGTCGTTCCAACGGTCACTTATCCCAGCCATGCGACTTTGGTGACCGGAGTCTCTCCAGCCAAACACGGCATTTACGCCAACACTCCTTTCGACCCGTTCACCAAAAATCAGAATGGTTGGAACTGGTACGCCGAAGACCTTCGAGTGCCGACGTTGTGGGATGCCTGCGCCGCTGCTGGACTCAAAACTGCCAGCGTAGATTGGCCAGTCACGGTCAGCGCGAAGATTGATTTCAACATCGTGCAAATTTGGAGAGCGGCCACGCCCGAAGACCGAAAGTTGATTCGCGCGCTTTCGACACCTGGCCTTCTGACCGAAGCCGAACGATTACACTGTCGAAGCCGACAAACGCCGAGCCGCGTTCAACGTTTATCTGCTGGAAAAAAAGCGGCCGGCTTTTTTGACGACATATTTTGCCGGATTGGATGAGGTCGAACACGCGCACGGCCCGAACAGCCCCGAAGCTTATGCCGCGCTGGAAGAACTTGATGCGCTGGTCGGGCAGGTTCGCGCAGCGGCGGAAAAACTTGGCAAAGGCAAAGCCGTCGTGGCCGTTGCTTCGGATCACGGCTTTGCGCCGATCAGCAAATCGCTCAACGTCAACGCCGCTCTGCGCGAAGCCGGGTTGATCGAAGTCGAAGCGGGCAAAGTGAAATCGTGGCGGGCAATCACCTGGAATTCTGGCGGCTCGGCGTTTGTTATGCTGAAAGATAAAAACGACGAAGCCGCCAGGCGCAAAGTGCGCGAGGTCTTGCAACGCATGGCCGCCGATTCATCAAGCGGGTTGTTCAAGTTTTACGAAGGCGACGCCGCGTTGAAGCTTGGTGGTTTTCCAGAAGCGGCTTTCGTCATCGGCACGAAAACCGGCGTTTATGTCGGAGGCAATTTTGATTTGCCTGTAATTCGCGACATCAAAGCTGGCGGAGGCCATGGCTTTTTGCCTGAGCTGTCAGAAATGGATTCGTCCTTCTTCATAGTTGGCGCAGGCATTCCCGCCGGAAAACAGCTCGGCAGAATTGATATGCGCGACATTGCGCCAACGCTGGCGGGATTGCTTGGCGTGAAATTGCCAATGGCTGAAGGGCGCAACTTGCTGAAAAAGTGATCGTGCCCATCAATCAAATTATTCATTATCCATTCGCCATTACCCATTAATAGTCAGGGTAGGAAGGTTTTACCCTTTCGGCTAATTGGCAATGGTGAATGGGTAATGGTCAATTACTGACAACGTTATTGAAAGGTAAACACGCATGAAAAAGTTGCTGCCTGTAATTTTGCTGCTGACGCTAATCTGCAATCTGCCGACAACCCAGGCTCAGACTAAAACCAAACGTCCGAACATCCTCTTCATCCAAACCGACGATCAAGCCGCTTGGGCTTTAGGCGCAAGCGGCAACCGCGATGCTTACACGCCGAACCTAGACAGGTTTTTCCGGGAAGGCGCGTACCTGAAAAATGCGTTTGTGGTGACGCCGGTATGTTCGCCGTCGCGAGCCAGTTTGATGACCAGTCGTTACGGAACCGAGCTTGGCATCACCGATTGGATCAATCCGACGATTGAACCTGAAATCGGCCTGTCGTCCAAGGTCATGATCTGGCCGAAGCTTTTGGCTGAGGCTGGTTATTACACCGGCTTGATCGGCAAATGGCATTTGGGGACTCAGGATCGTTTCCACCCTTCGCAGTTCGGAATCAAATACTTCATGGGATTCCGCGAAGGCGGCATCAGCACCAAAGACCCAAAATTGGAAATCACAGGTCAGCCAAAACAGCTTGAAGGTTTCACCGTGGACATCGTGACGGACGACGCTCTTCGCTTTTTGCGCGACCATCAGCAGGAAACTTTTATGCTGATGCTGAATTACCGCGAACCTCACACCGCGTATTTGCCTGTCCGCGAAGAAGACTGGGCGCGAGTCAAAAACCTTGATCCAAAGGTCGCCGATTACCCAGACCTGGACGTGGCGCGAGCCAAAAAAGCAATGCGTGAATACCTGGCCAGCGTATCCGCTATTGATCGCAACATCGGGCGAGTGCTGGCTGCGGTTGATGACCTGAAGTTGCGCGAAGACACGATTGTGATTTTTACCAGCGACCACGGTTACAACATCGGGCAGCACGGCATCTGGCACAAAGGCAACGGTCATTACATTTTGAATGCGAACAAGAACGTCCCGAACGGCGACAAGAGCATTCAACGCCCGAACGTGTTCGACACTTCGTTACGAACTCCGACTGCGATTCGTTGGCCCGGCCACATCAAAGCCGGAACTGAAATCACACAAACAATCAACAACCTGGACTGGTTTCCGACTTTGCTGGCGATGACTGGAACCGTTTTGCCCAAAAGCCTGCTCATTCGCGGGCGCGATTTTTCGCCTTTGTTGGCCGGGAAATCGGCAAAATGGAACAACGATCTTTACGTCGAATGGAGCCAGCATCATTACACAACGGCTCATTTGCGAATGTACCGCACGCCTGAATGGAAGCTGGTGCGCGACTTCCTGAACTCCGGCAAAGACGAGCTGTACAACTTGAAAACCGACCCCGAAGAAAGCAAAAACCTGATCGGCGATCCGGCCACAAAAGCGATTCGGCAAAAGCTGGAAGCCAAATTGCTGGCCAAAATGCGCGCCAACAACGACCCGGCAATAAAAAAATAAACTTTCGACAGGATTCACAAGATTGACAGGATGAAAAGCCGCGTCGTTTTCCTGGATCAAAATCCTGTTCATCTTGTAAATCCTGTCGAATTTTCTTCGTGTTCCCTTCGTGTGGCTTTGTGGGAGAAAAAGGAGTGAATGAAAAACTTCGGATTTGATAAACACGAGATGGCGGTTTTCAGGAAGCTGTCCACTCCGCAAAAGATTCAACGCTTTCTGGACGAAGACGTCGCTTACAACAAAGAAAAAGACGGCGAAACCTGCCGCAGCCCTCGCCGAGTGTTGCGCGACCGATTGGCGCATTGCGCCGAAGGAGCTTACTTCGCGGCGGCGGCGTTGCGATTGCTCGGTCATCCGCCACTGATTGTTGACCTGATGGCGGTGAGGGATGACGACCATTTGCTGGCGGTCTTCAAACAAGACGGTTGCTGGGGAGCGATTGCCAAATCGAATTACTCCGGCTTGCGATTCCGCGAACCGGTTTACCGAACCGTGCGCGAACTGGCGATGTCGTACTTTGCCCATTACTACAATTTGAAAGGCGAATTGACTCTGCGCGAATTTTCGCGGCCTGTTAACCTGAGCCGCTTTGATCGAATCAACTGGATGACCGCCGAAGAAGACCTGTTTGCAATCGGAGATTACTTTTACACCGTGCCGCATTCTCCGGTAATGACGGTGGCGATGACTCGCAAACGAAGGATGTTGGATCGCAGGTTATTCGAAGCCGGACTTGTCGGCTCGGTACGAGGTTAAACAATTATGGCTTTCGCTCCGCTAACCAACTCTTCAAATTGGAACCCGCCTTCTGGCTGGCACAAGATCACAACCATTGACGCTCACACCGAAGGCGAACCGTTTCGCGTCATAGTCAGTGGCTTCCCTGAACTTCAGGGAGACACGATTCTGGCCAGGCGGCGATTTGCCAAAGAGCGTTTCGATCATCTGCGAACTGCTCTGATGTGGGAACCGCGCGGCCACGCGGATATGTACGGCTGCATCGTCACTTCGCCCGTTACGCCCGAAGCCGACGCCGGAATCCTGTTCATTCACAACGAAGGTTACAGCACTATGTGCGGCCACGGGATTATTGGCTTCACGACTGTGGCGCTGGAAACCGGGATGTTTCCGATGACGGAGCCTGTGACGAAACTAAAACTGGATTCGCCCGCCGGACTGATCACCGCTTACGGACGAGTCCAAGCTGGCCGAGTGAAAAGCGTTTACTTCCACAACGTGCCTTCGTTTGTTTTGGAGCTTGATGCCGAAATCGTCGTGCCGGAACTTGGCCGGGTTCGTTAC
>JBGAPB010000228.1:0-10234 GCA_044221525.1 Blastocatellia bacterium
CCGGGCTGCGCGAACTGAATACGCCGAATCGCTGTCGGCACTTTCACGGCAGTTGCTGCTTTACGAAAAATCTCTGAACACAGGGATGGGCGAACTGACCGGCTGGGCCGCCAGCACCGAAGAAATCCGCAAGCAGTTGCTGCGACCAAACAATCGTTTCTTTGTCGCAGAAAAAAACGGTGACGTAATCGGTTACATCAAAGTCATGGTTCAAGGCGCAAGATTGACACGCGAAGAGCTTGGATTGATGCGCTGGCTGGTTGATCGGCTTGAAGAATCGGCGCGAAATGCAGTCAACTTTTTGTTGCGACGCCCGCGCCCGAACGTCGAAGCTGTTGGCGGTTACATCGCCGGGATGTTTGTTCACCCCGCTGAGCGAAGGGCAAAAGTTGGTCTTCAATTGTTAGCCGCCGCCGAAACCTGGTTGCTGATGCAATCAATTGCCACAACTGAATTACACGTGCTTTACATTAACGAAGATGCCCGGCGATTTTGGGAAGACGCCGGATACCAGCCGCTGACGCTGGGGATGAGGAAAAAGCTTTGAGTTTCAGAAGAAGGAAACCATGACTGCGCCCGCCATAGTTACCCTAATCAACTTGCTTGGTTACATAACCGGATCGGCGCTTTATGCGATGTTGTTGAAAATGTCGCTGGAGCGCGGGGCGGTTGTGTCTTCGCTTACTGCGGGTGCGGAAAAAAACGACCGGCTGCCTTTGCTGACTGCGCTGTTGGGTTTGGTCTGGAATCTGGAAGCCGTCACGGCGTTTGCGTTGCAAAATTTCGGAAACGGCCAATCGTCAACTTTGTTGATGGCTACGGCGTTTACCGCGCTCGGATTTTTGCCGGCGGTCGTCGTGCATTCGTTGCTGCGCAGAGGGATGCAAGCCGGAGAAACTTACAATCATCGTCGCGCCGCGCTGGTTATGACCATTACGGCTTACGGTTTGAGCGCGGTTGCCAGTGTTTTGCATTTTGAACAGGCATTGCGATGGCAGATAGCTCCGTCGCATTGGGCTTTGCACATACTGACGTTCGGTTTTGCCGGATTGACACTGGCGTTGTTGTTGGTGGTCAGGCGGCAGAGCGGCTGGCAGCGCGCTGTCTGGGTGGCGGCGTTGGCGCTGTTTGCCGTGTCGGCTTTGCATCTGAGCCATCACGACGGCGTCAATTATTCGTGGTGGATTGAAGTCATCGGCCATCACGCTTCGTTGCCGCTGGTGCTGGTAATTCTTTATCAGGATTACAGGTTTGCGCTGGCGGATATTTTCCTCAAACGCGCTTTGTCGCTGGTGCTGCTGGTCGGGTTGGCGTTTGGGCTTTACCTGAGCATCGCCGCGCCTTTGCTGGTGCAAGGCGACAGGCACGGCGCTGACAGCGGCACAATCAGCCCGGTTCCGATAGCGACGTTGATAGGGCTTTGGGTTTTGACCGCGCTTATTTACCCGTGGCTGAGACGGATGGTTGTTTGGTTCGTTGACAGTCAGTTGTTGCAGCGGGTTGATTACGAAGCCCTGCGAAACGAAATCGCCGTTCGTATTGCCGAACTGGAATCGTCCGATCTGATTCTGGAGGATGTTTGCGAACGGTTGCGGCGAGCATTAACCGCGCATCAAGTGAAATGGACGGCAGAAGACGACGCCCCGACGGATGAAGAGCAAATTACGCCAACCAGCCAGACTGGCCAGTCCGGATCACTGCTACCTCTAATCGGCAAATCGAAAACTTTGAGGCGACCGGGGGAAACTGCCAAAGAAATTAAAAGCCGCGCTCTGACGATCACCGTTCCGACCGCCGAACCGCCCGGTTATCAATTGTTGATCGGCGAATTGGCGGGCGGGCGGCGTCTGCTTTCCGGCGATCTGGATTTTCTGGAATCGGTGGCGCTGATCATTGCTCGTAGAATTGACGCTGTGCGTGTGGTTCACGAACGCTGCGCGCGAGACTTACACGAACAGGAAGTTCATAAGCTGGCAACCGAAGCCGAGTTGCGGGCTTTGCGCGCCCAAATCAATCCGCACTTTTTGTTCAACGCGCTGACGACCATCGGTTATTTGATTCAGACTTCGCCCGAACGAGCGATGGAAACTCTGATGCGGCTGACTTCGCTGTTGCGCGGAGTTTTGCGGCGCAGCGATGGCGAATTCGTCACCTTGGGGCAGGAAATTGAACTAATCGAATCTTACCTGGACATCGAACGCGCCAGGTTTGAAGAGCGGCTGAGCGTAAAGATTGATGTGCCTCAGAATTTGCGGCAAACGCGCATTCCGGCTTTGTTGATTCAACCGTTGGTTGAAAATGCGATCAAACACGGCATCTCTCCGCGGCGCGCAGGTGGCGAAGTCGTGATTCAAGCGTGGCTGTCTGTGGGAAAAGACGCCTTGCAGATTCAGGTGCGCGACAACGGAAACGGCATCAGCGAAGCCGAGCTGGCAAATGGACGCAAACACGGCATAGGGCTGCAAAACGTCGAACAAAGGATCAAGCGGCATTATGGAAATTCGGGAAGTTTCAACATCAGCAGCGCACCGGACGACGGCACAACCGTTGAGCTGTTTTTGCCGCTGAATCCGATCGCCACGCGCGCCGCCGAAGCCATTGGAAGCACGCTTTAATGAGCAATGAGATGAACGATTTATTGAGAGTTGTGATTGCCGACGATGAACGCCCCGCGCGTTCTTTTCTGGCGGCGATGTTGCGAGGGTTTGAAGACGTAACCTTGATCGGCGAAGCCGAAAACGGCGCAGAAGCCGTGGAACTGATCGAACGAACCAAACCCGATCTGGCGCTGTTGGATCTGCAAATGCCTGAAGTTGATGGGCTTGGCGTGGTGCGCTTGCTGAAGAAAAATCAGATGCCGTTGATCGCTTTTGTCACTGCTTACGACGAATTCGCCGTTCGCGCGTTTGAAATGAACGCGGTGGATTATCTGCTGAAACCTGTCGAACGCTCACGATTGCGCGAATCAATCAACCGCGCCCACGAACGTTTGGAGCGCGCCGAGCTGAAAGCGGAAGCCGCCACGCAAGTTGTCGCCGCCGCCGCCGAATACGCCGCCATCACGCGCCCGGCTTTTCTTGACCGCATCCCGGTTCGACAGCGGGACGAAATCGTCCTTGTGCGGGTCGGTGAAATTGCGGCGATTGTCGCCGAAGGCGAATTGTTGCGTTTGACCACCGAAAGCAAAGAAGCTTACACGCTGGCTTATCGGTTGAAAGATTTGGAGTCGCGCCTTGAGCCGGGACGGTTCGTTCGTTTGAGTCGGGGCACGCTGGCCAACGTGGAAATGATCCGGCGGGTTGGCTCTTTGCCCGGCGGAACTTATGTCGTGACAATGACCAACGGCCAGCAGCTAGGCGTCAGCCGTATCCAGGGACGTATATTGAGAGAACAGTTGCTGAAGCTATGACCCCACTCATTCGTTGATCTCGACCATTGATTGCCGCTTTCAGGCAGTTGGTTGAATTTTGGGTGCGAACGATTGCTCCACCGCCTAACATTTCCCACTTCATAATTAAACAAACGAAACTTTTACCGCATCCGCCAGAAGGAGAATTGAAATGCAGGTTAGAAAATGTCTCTTTGCCACAACGATCTTGTTGCTGTCTTCGCTGTCGGCAATCGGACTGGCGCAGGCCACAGGATCAATCAAAGGCAAAGTCACGTTGGAAGATCAATCGGTCGAAGTCCACGATGTGATAGTCGTCATCACTCAATTGAAGCGTTCGACGACGACGGACGAAAAAGGCTCTTACGAATTCAAAGACGTGCCGCCGGGGAATTACAGCATAGTTGCCAGGTTCGACCGATTGCCGGATGTAATTGATCGTGTCGAAGTTAAAGCCGGTGAAACCGCAACGCTGGATTTGAAACTGAAACTGACAGGCGTGCGCGATCAGGTGACGGTTTCGGCGACAGGCAACGAACAATCCACGCTTGAATCTTTTCAAAGCGTCAACAGTCTGGATGCGACGGTATTGATGGAAAAGGACACTTCGTCGTTGGGCGAGGCTCTGGATCATCAAACCGGCATCGCCAAACGCAGCTCCGGTCCAGGAGCCGCACGGCCTGTGATTCGTGGCTTTGATGGCGACAGAGTTCTGGTGGCTCAGGACGGAATTCGTTCCGGTTCGCTCTCTTCGACTTCGGGCGATCACGGAGAACCGATCAACGTCCTGTCAGTTGAAAAGATCGAAGTCGTTCGCGGCCCGGCGACCTTGCTTTATGGCAGCAACGCCATCGGAGGTCTGGTCAATGCCGTCAGCGGCCACGAACAGGCGCACGAAGGTTTGCACGGATACATCTCCGGTGTTGGAGCTTCGACGCAAAACCTGGGCGGCATTAGCGCCGGGTTGGAGTTCGGAACTAAAAAATGGCTGGTCTGGACAAATGGCGGAGGGCAGAAATCCGGCGATTACAGTTCGCCGCGCGGCAAGGTTTTGAACTCTGCGTTGCGTAATTATGATTTCACAGGCGGCAGCGGTTATTTCACTGACAAAGGTTTTTTCAACGCCAGTTACAGTTACAACAGCAATTTTTACGGCGTTCCGTATGACACCAGCGAACCGAATCCTGAAATTTCCAAACTGGATATTCACAGCCAGGACGTGCGAGTGAATGCTGGATTCAACGACGTCACTTCAGGTTTGGAGCACGTTCACCTGACGTTTAATTACACCGATTACAAACACCAGGAACTGGTTGACGCAGTGCCCGCGACGCAGTTTTTCAACAAGACCTATTCTTATCGCTCATTCTTCGAGCAAAAGGCGGTTGGGAAATTGACCGGCAGTTTTGGAGTTTCGGGCTTTTACAGAGATTTCAAAACCGTCGGCACTGAAGTGCTGGCTCCGCCGACGACTCAAAATTCCTTTGCGGCTTTTGCGGTTGAAACTGTTGATTGGAAGCGTGTGGCCGTGCAATTCGGAGGGCGAATCGAACACAACGCTTACAGTCCTATCAGCTCATCAGGATTGCCGGATCGAAGCTTCACGGGTTTTTCCGGCGCGCTTGGCGTTCGCGTTCCGCTGTGGGAACGCGGAGTTTTCGCGGCCAACTACGTTCATTCTTACCGCGCGCCTTCGCTGGACGAGCTTTACAACAACGGCCCGCATCCGGGCAATCAGACCTTCGAAATCGGCAGCCCGAATTTGAAACGCGAGCAAGGCGACGGAATTGATCTTTCGCTGCGGCATTCGTCGGAACGGCTTCGCGCCGAAGGGCATTTGTTTCGTTACAAATTCAGCGATTTCGTTTTTCTGGCTCCGACAGGAGTTCGGCAGGACAATTTGCCGGTGGCCATTTACAGCCAGGCGGACAGCCGTTATCAGGGAGTCGAAGCTGATTTGAGTATTGCGTTGACCAAGGCATTGTGGCTGAACAGCGGCTTGGATTACGTCAACGCCGAGTTGGTGAAAACCGGAACGCCGTTGCCACGCATTCCGCCTTTGCGCGGGCGACTTGGATTTGAATGGCAACGTGGAGCTTTCCGCCTGAACCCGGAACTGGTCATGGCGCGCGATCAAAACCGGCTGTTCACCAACGAAGAACGAACGGCGGGTTACGGCATCGTCAACATGCTGGCTTCGTATACGCTGGCGCAGAAACACGCGGCTCACATCTTTTCGATCAGCGGATTCAACCTGGGCAACAAGCTGTATTTCAACCACCTGTCATTCATCAAAGACATCGCGCCTGAAATCGGGCGTGGCGTGCGGCTGACCTATACCGTCAGGTTTTTTTGATTACGCGAATCCAAAGCTCATTTGGCGTTCGTTGGCAATGATTTCGATTGCGTCGCCGGATTGCACTGTGCCGCCTTCGATAATGCGGGCGAGTTGGCCGCATTGGCCGTAAAGTCTTTTGGGCAGGTTGTTATTTATGCGTGTGATGTTGCGGCAGGGAATGCGGGCTTCGACAATTTCCAGCAGCGTTCGGCCTATGCGAAGCCGAGCGCCGGGTTTCAGAGAATTCAGTTTGATGTTTTCAGTGAAGAGGTTGGCGCTCAGTTTTTCAGGTGTGACCTGGAATCCTTCGGCCAGAAGCTGGTTGAAAGTTTCCAGCGCAAACAGGCTGACCTGGCGTTGCGGGTGGCGGCCAGCGTGGCTGTCGCCGCTTAAACCGTGATTGGCTATGAGTTCGGCGGAGGCGACTTCGGTTTTGCCTTCGCCTTTTTGCTTGCCGACGTAAACGCCAGCGAGTTTTCCAATCGGCGTGTCCATAAATTTAAGGTGCGGCAAGCTGCCAGCAAGATGGCAGCCTGCCGCACTCTGGTGTCAATAAGCCGCAATTTCGTTGATGGTTTTCAGCACGTCTCCGACCTGCGGCAATATCTCGTCTTCGACATCCGGCGCGTAAGCCACAAAACAATCCAGCGCGCCGATACGTTTGACCGGAGCGTCCAGGTAATTGAACAGTTCGCTGGCAATGCGCGCTGCGATTTCGGCTCCGTAACCCCAGGACAATGAATCTTCGTGAGCGACAATGACGCGGTTGGTCTTTTTGACGCTGCGTTCGATGGCCGCCCAGTCGTAAGGATTCAAACTTCGCAGGTCAATGACTTCGACATCAATGCCATCGGCGGCGGCTTGTCTGGCCGCAACCAGTGAACGCTGAACCAGCGCGCCGTAAGTGACGATGGTCAGGTCTTCGCCCGGACGAACGACTTTGGCTTTGCCGAACGGAATCATGAAATCACGTCCGGGAAATTGGCTCTTGTTGTAAGTCTGGCGATACAGATGCTTGTGTTCCAGAAACATGACCGGGTCGTCAGAGCGAATCGCCGTCCGCAACAATCCGTTGGCGTCCAGCGCAGTCGCAGGCATGACTACGCGCCAGCCTGGGATCTGAGTGAAAGTCGAAACGCCGGATTGGCTGTGATAAACCGCGCCGCCGGTCAGATAACCTCCAATCGGTACGCGCAAAACCATTGGGCATTTCCAGTTGTTGTTTGTTCTCCAGCGCAGCACGGAAACTTCGTCGCGTATCTGCATCATCGCGGGCCAGATGTAATCGAAGAATTGAATCTCGGCTACGGGCTTCAAACCTCGTGTAGCCATTCCCATTGAACGTCCGACGATGTTGGCTTCGGCCAGCGGAGTGTTGAAAACGCGGTCGCTGCCAAATTCCCGTTGCAGGTTCGAGGTGATTTTGAAAACTCCGCCTTTGCCTTTGACGTGGTTCAGAATGTGAGCACGGCTGGCGTCGGCCACGTCTTCGCCCAGCACAACTATTC
This sequence comes from Blastocatellia bacterium, assembly GCA_044221525.1. GTDB lineage: Bacteria > Acidobacteriota > Blastocatellia > RBC074 > RBC074 > RBC074. Next base: position 7,235 of record JBGAPB010000228.1, read on the forward strand.
GCGGATTGCGCTCCATTTCTTCGTGCAAACAGCGGTTGATCAGATCAACCATGGTGGCTTCGTTGCCGCTCAGTTCAACCTTATCCTCGGTGTCGAATTCAGGCGAAGTCGGATCAACATCCGGCGAGTAAACATATTTTAGCGCGGAGCTTTTTGGCGGTTGCGGAATCTTGGTCGCACGATCAGCCGCATCATTGATTTCGGCGTCTACTTCATCGCGAAGTCGCTGCAATTCGTTTTGAGTCAACAAACCTTCGCGCAAAATGAACTTGCCGAGTTTGATAATCGGGTCGGTGGCGGCGTCGCGTTCGCGCTCCTCTTTCGTGCGATATTGTGATTCGTCGTCGGAAAGCGAATGCGAATAAGGCCGTGTGACCTGTGCGTGAACCAGCGCGGGGCCGCGTCGCTGGCGGCAGTATTCAATTGCGCCCTTCAGCGTGTCGAAGCTTTCAACCAAATCCGTCCCGTCGCATTCGGCGATGTACAACCCCGGAAAACCTGTCAGCAAACGCGAAACGCTGCCGCCCGCAGTCTGGACTTCGACCGGAGTCGAGATGGCGTAACCGTTGTCTTCGATCAAATACAGCAGCGGCAGTTTCAGGTTGCAGGCTGTGTTCAGCGATTCCCAGAACTCGCCTTCGCTGGTGGCTCCGTCTCCGGCTGAAACGTAAACGATTTCGTTGTGTTTGAAATGACTGGCGCGGTCGCTGATTTCCTTGATCAGCGAGTAACGGTAACCGGCTTCGGCTGCGCCTGTGGCCTGCAAAAACTGCATGCCGGTGCAGGACGAACGCGAAACCATGTGAAGTTCAGGGCTGCCCCAGTGCGAAGGCATCTGGCGTCCGCCTGAAAACGGATCGGATTCGGCGGCGACAGCGGCGCGCAAATGGTCAAAAGGGGTTGTGCCAAGTTGCAACGCCAGGGCGCGGTCTCTGTAATATGGGTAAAACCAGTCGTATCCAGGTTGCAGCAACATTCCGGCTGCGGTTGTTACGGCTTCGTGACCGGCGCTGCTGATCTGGAAAAAGATTTTGTTCTGACGTTTAAGCTGAATCTCTTTGTCGTCAATGCGGCGCGATGTATACATCGTGCGGTAAGCGTTAATAAGTGCGGTTGCATTGAGTGTAAGTCGGCTTTCGAGCATAGAATCAGTCACCATACAGTTCTCGGCCTCCTTTGGGAAAACGTTGTTTTCAAGGCTTGCGTCAGGGGAGGTGATGCTGTTTATGGAATTTCTCCGGTAAATAAAAGTCTGTCTGATTCCGAAGTCTATACACCGTATTTCCGTTGCGCAAGCTAAGCTGCGTGTGCGACATTTGCTATCTGGTATTACCAAAAGGCTTTCTGTGCAACTGTTTATCAATAATTTTGGAGCGATCAATGAAACTGAGCGAAGAGCAAATCAACCAGCGATTGTCTGAAATTCCGGGCTGGCGACGGGAGGGCGATTGGATCATCCGCGACTTCAAATTTGCCGGTTTCAAATCGGCGATGAGCTTTGTCAACCGCGTTGCCGACGAAGCCGAGACGATGGATCATCACCCGGACATTCTGGTTCACGGCTGGAATAAGGTACGGCTGAACGTGACGACTCACAGCGAAGGCGGTTTGACCGCAAAGGATTTTCAACTGGCCCTGCTGATCAACTCTTTGGAGTCTTATGGGATTTGAGGTGGAAGGTCTGACAAAGGCATTAAATGCGCTGAACATTCTGAGCGCGATGATTACTCCGGCAGTGTTGATTTCGGCATGCGGAACGCTGGTTTTTTCGACTTCGACGCGGCTAGGGAGGATTGTTGACCGAGTCCGCGACCTTAGTCGAACGATAGAAGAATTGTCGAAAGACGAACATCAGATGGATTTTCCTGAAGAGCGTCTGGCCGAAGTCGAACGTCAACTTTTTATTCACGCTCGCCGCAGCCGGTTGATTCAACAATCAGTGACCAGCTTTTATATCGCTCTGAGTTTGTTTGTTGCTGCAATGGTGGCCATCGGCTTTGTCGCCGTGTTTAAGCAAGCTGCGTGGACGCCAAACTTGCTGGGAATTGTTGGTACCTTGTTTCTGTTTTACGGCAGCGTGACTCTTATTGGAGAAACGCGGCTGGCGCTGCGCGCGGTTAACTCCGAGATGGAATTCACGTTGATGTTGCGCTCGAAATATCAGCAACGCCGATCAGACAATTCCAGGCCGACCAATAATTGAGGGTTATAAAATGAGTTTGTTGACGCAAAGTCAGGTTTATTCGGAAATCACAAAGGCGCAGTCTGAAAAACGAAAGCTGGCTGTCGCCACAATTGTCACAACGGCTGGTTCAACGCCTCAACGCACAGGCGCCAAGCTGCTGGTTTACGAAGACGGGCGAATGATGGGCACAGTCGGCGGAGGTTGCGTCGAAGCAGATGTCTGGGCCGAAGCCCGCGAAGCCATACACGAAAGCAAACCGCGCCTTTGCAAATTCATCTTGCGCGACAACCCCGACGTGCCGCCAGATGAAGAAGGCATGGTTTGCGGCGGCGAAATGGAAGTTTTCATAGAGGTTTGGAACTAAAAAATAGAGGATCGAAGATGCTGACGGCTAAGGAAATTTCTACGGCGATTGAAAGCGCGCTGGGCGAAGGACGACCGCTGGCCATTGTTTCTGTCATGACAAACGGCGATCAAGCCGTTGAACAAATCAGATTGTTGGTTGATGGCGACGGCAAACTTGTCGGCGGAACTTTGGGCGATGCGACACTGGATGAACTGGCCGCGTGTCATGCCGTTTCGTTGCTGGCCGATGATCGAAAGGAAATTGTAGTCGTTGGATCGGACGAACTGCCCATTGGCGATTTGCGGTTGTTGTTTGAAATCTCGCGGCCTCCGTTGGAGCTCATCATTTGCGGAGGCGGCCACGTCGGCCAGGCAGTGGCAAAAGCCGGGCGCTTTCTGGATTTCAACGTCACAGTAATTGACGACCGAGCCGATTTCGCCGCGCGCGATAAATTCCCGGACGAACAGGT
>JBGAPB010000229.1:0-10215 GCA_044221525.1 Blastocatellia bacterium
AGGCCTATGTTTCAGGACAAGGCAAAACGGCTTTGGTTGATTTTGAAGCCACAGGTCAGGCGACTGAGTTTTCGTTTGGCCGTATGAGCAATTACGCGGTGATTGATTTACCACGAACCAAATAGCGAAATAAAATTTTGGCTGAACGGATGCGGTAGATTGGCAATCAAGGCTCCTGATTCACTCCGAATTTTGATTCGCACACAAAGTCATAGCCTCAAGGGATGTTCAATTCTATTGCCAATTATTATGTCTCTTTGGTTAACCCTGACCTCTGTAGTCTGTAGAATGAAGTATGTCAAAAACCGGACTTTGAATACCAAGCGGGTTAATAAGTCCGGCTTGGTATTTGCTTGATTCAGGGTGCGATACGTTATTTGGCAACCTGATGAGTAAAACCTCTCAATCAGCACTAATACAGCAGTCCAAGTGAGGGTTTTTACGCAACCAGCCGTCGCCAATCGCAATTTAGAACTAAAACATTTTGATTAAATGAAAACGATTCCGAGAAGTTTTCGGATGAACAGGGAGTGGCTTATGCGAACTCTAAAAGTTCTTCTTGTCGCAGCTTTTTTATGTGCACCGCTGTCAACGGCAATTTCTTCCAAAGTTACCGGGTTGATGGCCAGGTTTTCTGCAAACTCTTCAGCAGTGGAAGCGGCGGCAAATACACAGTCCAAAAAGTCTCAACCGGTGGACGCCAGTCAGTTCGTGGGCAGCGAGTCATGTGCTGAATGCCATGGCGCTGAAGCAACCCATTACGCTTTGACGGCGCACGCCAAAACAAAAGTCCTGAACGCGCCTGTTGATAAACATGGCTGCGAAGCTTGTCACGGCCCAGCGCGCGGTCACGTGGATTTTTATCTGGGAATTCAGAAACTGAACGAAGCTGGCAAGGAAGCCGAGGCCACAACGTTAATGAACGACACCGCCAAAGCCGCCGCCGCCAAGCTGAGTAATTTCAAGGAAATGTCGGCAGCACAGTCCACGGCAATTTGCCTGAAATGCCACGAAGGTTCTCAGGGAATCAGCGAAGAGCGATTCAATTTCCGCCGCAGCGAACATTCCCGTCATGGTGTTTCCTGCAATGATTGCCACTCTTCGCACGAACCCAAGCGCACGGAATTTCTGCTCAAGGATTCCGAGCCGAACATGTGCTATCAGTGTCACGCCGAACAAAAATCCACTTTTGCCAAACCATTCCACCATAAAGTGCCGGAAGGTGGCATGAAGTGTTCCGATTGCCATAACCAACATGGTGGTTTTATGGGCAAATCTCTGCGAAATTCGGTTAACGGCGATATGACATGCATCAAATGCCATGCCGACAAACAGGGACCATTCGTTTTCGAGCATGCGCCGATCAAGGTCGAAGGTTGCCAAGCCTGTCATACACCTCATGGTTCGACCAATCCTAAACTGCTGACGCGGAACAACGTCAAATTCCTGTGTCTGGAATGCCATTCCAACACACCAGGAATCATTGACCCGACAGGCACAGGCGTTGGGCCGGGAACCCCATCGTTCCACGACATCACCAATCCGCGATACGCCAATTGTACGGTTTGTCACTTTGAAATCCACGGATCGAATAAGGACCCATACTTCCGTTAAAGGAAAAGGAGGCTGAAGATGAAAAGCACATTCCAATCAATCTCAGTGTGGCTCTCCAAAACTTTGGCGGGAGCAGCACTAATAACCATGATTCTTACTTTTGGCTCGCTCGGTCTGGCGCAAACCACAGTCGAAAAAAGCGAGACTAGCCAGCAAGCCAGGGCGCAGGACAGCGAACTGGATCGGGCCAAGGCAATTGTCGCCAAACCCGGCGATATCAAACCCACCAAACCTGAAACCGGACGGACGTGGGGACTTTATTCAACCACTACGACCTTTGAAATCGGTCACCGTTTCGTGGACACGGACGGCAGTCGTGATCGTTACCTGTCGGACGTCAACGTTCGCAACGGATTTCGTTTGCTGGAATTTTCAACCGATATGCGCGCCCAGCCTGGCACTGGCATACTTTTCGATTTTCTGAAAATGAATGTGTCAAATGCGGGCGGCGATCAAAGCCAGACCTTTTCGTTGCGAATGGATAAAACGCAATGGTATCGCTTTGACGGCAACGTGCGGCGCTTCAATTACTACCGTTCGCCCGGTCCTAACTTTGCCAATAATTTTCGGAACCACGACCTGCGGCAGCAGGTTTCGGACTTCAGTCTGAGACTATTTCCGCAACGCGCCGTGCGCATCAATGCCGGATACGGCAGGAGTATGGCCAAAGGCCGATACAATCCCAGCTACAGCTTTGAACGCGACCTGTTCCAGCTTCAGGGCGAAACGCGCTGGGCCGCAAATGATTACAGGTTGGGAATTGACGCGACCTATCGCAGATGGAATTTCAACGCTGAACAGCTTTATCGCACCTTCAAAAATGATCCGCAGATAACTTCCACACCCGGAATTAATCTGGGGTTCAACCCAACCGATGCCGGAAAGATCAGCTTTCTGGATCGCGACATTCCACTTCGCTCACACGCTTTGGTGACGCGTGCCAGCGTCAGCGGCTCGATTGGCGAGCGCTTGCACGTAGTTTTAAGAGGCTTGCACGATGAAGAGCGTATGCGGGCGCCTTATCTGGAAACCATCAAGGGTACGGCCAACAATAGGTCTGACATCCTTTCTCAAGTGTATATGGCAAGCGGGAATGTCAAAAGACCGAACAACGTGGTTGATGCCGGTGTCACTTATGACATCAACAAAAACTTTTCTCTCAGCGATACCTTCCGTTACTCAGGGTTCCAGATTCTGGGCGACATGAGCAGTACGCAAACCAGGATTCAACAACCTCCGACCGGCTCACAACAAACTGTCATCGCGGCTACGATCGGAAATACTGTGACGGGCTACACGTCATATTGGAATACCCTGGCACTGGACATGCGTTTCAGTCGCAAATTTTCGGCCAATTTGGGATGGCGCGCCCAAAAGCGTGACGTTACGCTGGATAAAGTCTTTGCGCCTTCACCAGTAATCAACAAAAGTGAAAACGAATCCGTGACAACAAATGCCTTTATTGGCGGCTTCCGTCTTCGCCCGACAGAGCGAACCAGCTTTATTTTCGATGTTGATCACGGTACTAACAACAATGCTTTTGTCCGCATCAACCCGCTGGAATACACTCGATTCCGCGTCCGGGCGCAGTATCATGCTACGGACAAACTGGCTTTCACTGGAGCGTTTACTTCAACCGACCGCACCAATCCGACGCCGCAGGTTGAGAACGAATCCAACGCGAGAAGCTACACTGCCTCCGTCAGCTGGGAACCGAAATCACGTGTCAGCGTTGACGCCGGTTACGATTACCATGACCTGTTTGCAACGGCCAATATCCGTTATTTCATTGCCGGTAAGGAAAATCGTGGCAACTCGCTTTATTATGCGCGGCTCAATTCGGTGTTCACCAACACGCGCTTCGGGTTGACCAATCGCCTTGATCTGTTGATGGTCTATTACTACATAATGGATCGTGGAGCGCCGTCAGTCTCTGTCGGCCCGACTGATCTGGTTAGTGCCTATCCGTTGCGCAGACACAACCCTGAAGTGCGGCTTGCCTACCGGTTCAGTAACTACGTGACCGGCAATTTGAGTTACCGCCATTTCAGTTACAACGAACGTGACTTTTCTGTACAGGATTATCGCTCGAATATTCTGACAACCAGTCTTCGCTTCACCTTCTAACTCCAACTAGCACCAGCTAAAGTAAGAAAAGGCGCAGGCATAATGCCTGCGCCTTCTTTGTGTGTGGCGCAGGTTTTTCAATCTGCGCCACGCTTCAACACGATCAATAATTCATTCCGACAATTTCACCTCGATCATCAACGTCCAGTCTGGCAGCTTGTGGAACTTTGGGAAGTCCTGGCATCAACATCATCGAACCGGCAACGACCACAACAAATCCCGCTCCGGCTGACAAATGAGCATCAGTGGCGGTCAGTGTCCAGCCTCTTGGAGCGCCAAGCACCTTTGGATTGTCAGACAAGGACGAAGGCGTTTTGGCGATGCATACCGGCAATTGGCCGAATCCCAGAGCTGTAAATTTCTTCAGTTTCTTGCGCGCTTCGGAATCGAAATAAACTGAGCCAGCGCCATAAATTTCCCTGGCCACGCGTTCAACTTTTTCTTCCAAACTCAATTCCAGAGGATAAAGCGAAGTTACTTTTTCGGCATCGCTGGCATCAGCGATGGCCATGACTTTTGCCGCCAAATCCATCGCTCCTTCGCCGCCCTTGTTGTAAACCTCAACAACTGAGCTTTCGACATTAGCTTCGCGGCAGAAATCGCGGATGGCCGCAACCTCTTCGTCGGTGTCTGTGGTGAAGCGATTGATCGCGACAACGACCGGAACTCTGTACTTCCGCAAATTCTCAAGATGTTTTTCCAGATTCGCTAATCCGCGTTTCAAATTATTCAGGCTGCTGTCATTGGGAAAATCAGGCGAAACTCCGTGCGCGGCCAATGCTCTGGCGGTTGCAATCAACACGGCAGCGGATGGCTTGAGGCCGGATTTTGGCATCACTAAATCAAAGTATTTTTCCGCCCCCAGGTCGGCTCCGAAGCCGGATTCATTGATGACGTAATCGGCCAGCTTCATCGCCATTTTTTGTGAAATGATGCTGCTGGTACCGTATGCGATGTTGGCGAACGGGCCGGTGTGAACGAACGCCGGTGTGCCTTCTGAAGTCTGCGCCAGATTTGGCATGATGGCTTCGGTTAGCAGAACCATCAGCGCGCCTGTTACGCGCAAATCGCGGGCGCGGATCATCTGTCCCTCCAGGTTGTAACCCAGAACGATTTCATCCAGTCGGTGCCGCAAATCTTCGCGTGATTTGGCCAGGCCCATAATTGCCATAACCTCGGACGCGGCGGTGATAACGAATCCGGTTTCGCGCGGCACTCCGTTAGTCTTACCGCCCAGACCAACGATGATGTGCCGCAAAGCGCGATCGTTCATATCCATAGTTCGCGGCCAGAAGATGTTGTCCACGTCAAAGCGCAATTCGTTGCCGTGATGCAGATGCGAATCAATTGCCGCTGCCAACAAATTGTGCGCAGTAGTGATGGCGTGAAAATCACCGGTAAAATGCAGGTTGATGCGTTCCGCTGGCAGGACTTGGGATTTGCCTCCACCTGTCGCTCCGCCTTTCAAGCCAAAAACCGGTCCCAGCGATGGTTCACGCAAGGTGACGATCGGACATTTGCCGTGGCGTTCAATCGCCTGCGCCAAACCTATGGAAACAACTGTCTTGCCTTCGCCATGGCTGGTTGGCGTCATGGCTGTGACCATTATGAACCTAGCCTGTTTCGGCGATTTCCAATCGGAAAGCAACTCCAGTTTCAGCTTGGCCATGTGCTGGCCGTAATAGACCAGGTAATCATTTGGTATGTTCAGTTTTTCAGCGATCTGTTTGATAGGGAGCATTGGATGATTCCTCCATTTATTCTTTTGGTGATTGACGTCTGCGGCTGACGATCAGCATCCCGCCTTTCTGCGAATGTTTGCGGAAACCCAGCAGATGGCAGATTTCAATGACGAACCAATGAGCAATGTGTGTGTTGATCATCAGCGATTGTCGGCTTGGCAACCGGTGTACGCCTGGCAGGTAAGGCAACAGGCGATCAAAATTCCATTTTCGTAATTGGGCTGAAACTTTCAGCCAGAAAAGTTTCACTTCGCGAACCAGAAAAAAACCGTCTTCGCCCTGGCTTTGGTAAAGCGGCATAAAAAGCAATCCGTCATCTGGCGCCATAACTTTGCCGCGTCGGTCAACAGCCAGCAATCGCCCTTTTTCGACGCGCGCAAAGTTTGAAAAACCTGGCTGCATAATAAATTCGTCAGCTTCGTCAATTCCATGGCGATAGCGGAGTTCCATCACGCGCGGAATTCCGCTGGCGGAGCGTTTCAAGTGCTGGCGCAAATCGTAAAGTTCGTTGATGTCATGAGGTTTGATGCAACCAGCCGCTGCCAATGTGATCCAGATGGCGGCTTCGTGGTTGGTCAGTGAGGCGGGCGAACGATGCTGCCCGGCTTCAAAACCGATTGCCGCATGCCCAAGCTCGTTGATGTAATTCAGGATCGTGCCATCCAGATTTTCTTCCAAGCCAAGAATGATAGGCACGCCAAGCTCCAGCGCCAAGCGGCGGTTCGTCAGTGTGTCGCTGATAATCGCGAATGGGGAGCCTTCGGATGAAGTCGTGTGCAGATCAAGAAAAACAACATCGCCAGTGTGATGTTCCAGTGCTTCATCTATGGCGTCCAGTAATTCTTGCTGTTCGGCTTCTTCAGCAGTTGCATTTTTTTCCGGCGGCTGAGCTTTGATCTGGCGCACTCGATCCGGCAACCACATCCGATTCAAATCCTGTTTCTGATACCGAACGCCGCTGTTCAGCGCTTTGATGTTCCCGGCCAGAGCGATAAATTCGCCTTTGAATGGCGGATTGACCTCGTTCAGCTTTTTCAGAACTACCTCCAGAGCCAGTGCTCCGGCAGGTTCATTACCATGGATTCCGCCGATGCAGATGACCAAAGGGCCGGGCTGTTTCCGCGAATATCTTCCCAGTTCACGCTGAAATTTCTTTTCTGTGATTGCCTGTATAACTGCGCTCTTTAACATCAGCCCCTGCCCCTTACTTTACGGCTCTTCCAATACAAAAAACCTGTCTCACCTTCGCCGGATGCCATATTGGTGAGGACTTAGTCGTCACCCAACAAATCATGATATTCAGCAATATCTCTTTCTCGCATACAAACTCATTACCAAACGGTGTGCCGAATTCGCGGTTGTGAGCTTGGAAGTCACTAGAGAATCATTGTCTGGGGGTAACGAACGAGCCGCACGCTCAACCAACTGCGTTTCAAGGCTAAGAGAAAGCTCGCAGCGCTAACAATGCTGGCTCGGCAATTGCACTAAAGAGAGCGTGATTTGATATTTGCAGAGATTGGTAGAGCGTAATTTCTCAACGAAGCGAAAAATTACGCGAATCAAAGTAATTTTTCGCTATGGTGCCTGAGAATTACCAGTCCTGCTTACAGCAATTTTAAGGCGAGAGAGTTCTGATGCCCAATTTCATTTGTAACTTTCATTGCCTAATCGAGTTTCAACACGTTTCAAGAAATGGAGCAGAATATGGTTAAGAAGCTTTCAGTAGTTATCTTTTTCGCATTCTTTGCTGCCGTTTTGGTTTTCGGCTATGTCGTGAAGGCCACTTCTTCACAGGACGCCCAGGCAGAATTCAAGGACAATAACTGTGTGTCTTGCCACGCCAGGCTTTCTGCCCCGTACAAATTGACCAGCCGATACGCCGAATGGCAAATCTCTTCGCATAAAGAAAAGACCGTTGGTTGCGAGAAATGTCATGGCGGCGACCCTGGAATCAAAGACGAAAAAAAGGCGCATGTTGGGATTTTACCGCCGCAAGATGCCAATAGCAGGCTGCATCAGAAAAACCTGCCCTCGACGTGCAGTGCCTGTCATCAGAACGTCGTCAGCTCGTTTACCGAAAGCAAGCATTACCAGAAATTGAATGAGGCAGGGATCGGGCCAAGTTGTTCGACCTGCCATATTCACATGGGCTCGCAAGTTCTTTATACTCCCGAAGAGACGGCGGCAATGTGTTCAACTTGCCATAATTCGCCGAACAAACTGATGCCTTTGCGCCCGGAAATTCCGGAAAAGGCAAGCGAAGTCATGCAGTCCATTCGTCGTGCGAATACTGCAGTGATGTGGGCTGACCGTTTAATTGATCAGGCTGAGGCCAAGAAAATGAACATCAGCGACGAAAAGAAGGACCAAAAAATTGCCAAAGCCGTTATGGCGGAAGCTAAAAGCAGTTGGCATGCGTTTAATCTGGACAGTGTTCACAAGAAAGCGGACGACGCCTTTGAAATGAGCACTAAGGTGAAAGACTCATTAAGGGCTAAGCTTTTTCCACAACAACAATAAAACCTATATCAAACCGCATGTAACATTGCGTAAGGAGACGATATTCAATGAACAAGTTCGCAAGAAAATACCTTTTCTTAGCATTAGCTTTTGCAGCCTTGATCTTCACAGTCACTACAATGACCAAGTCAACCAATGCTGCCTACTTCCAGAGCGCCAAAAGCCTCTACACTTCCAAATGCGCGGTCTGCCACGGCAATGATGGCAGCGCCAACACAGCAAAGGGCAAAGAGTTAAAGGTCCGCCCCCTGAATTCGGAAGAGTTCAAGAAAATGCCGGACTCCAAGGCCTTGGAGATAATGATGAAGGGCAAAGGCAAGATGGAAGCTTACGAGAAGACTCTTGGCAAAGAAAAATTGCAGATGCTGCTGACTTACTGCCGAGAACTGGGAGCCAAGTAACCATAGTCCAGAAAAGCTGAACGCGGGCTGAAAGGGTTTTGTCTATGCTCACTAATGAAAAGCATTAACACACTCCCCCAGGCCCGCTTCATTTTATCCGGAGGAAATTCGCTATGTCAGGATATACAACAATACTCGTTGCTGTGATCGTCTTCAGCATCCTGCTAATTGCCTGGTTGATTATTCGCCCGTCAATTACCGCCACACGCGGCGGCAAGATGCTGGCTTTTGTGGCTTTACTGGTTTTTCCAATTCTGGCTGGTGGCATGGGTGTCAATGAACACATTCAGCATTCCAAAACCACTAACTTCTGCCTGTCTTGCCATGTGATGGAAGATTACGGCAAAAGTTTGCACGTGGATGATCGCAGCTTCGTCCCGGCGATCCATTTTCAAAACAACCTGGTTCCCCGCGACAATGCCTGCTTCACCTGCCACACCGATTACACGATGTTCGGTGATTACAACGCCAAGCTGCGCGGCTTGAAACACGTTTACGCCTATTACATCGGCAAACCCATGCAACCGCTGAAGCTTTACACGCCGTACAACAACCGAGAATGCCTGCACTGCCATCTGGGCGCGCGCAGCTTTGAAGAATCCGAAGCTCACAGCAAAGAGGCTGATATGATGGCCAGAATGAAAAACAATCAGTTGGGCTGCACAACCAGCGGCTGCCACAACATCGTTCATAACGTTGGCCAATTGAAAGAGGCAACTTTCTGGAAGGAGGCAGGAAAATGAATTCGCCAACCACGAAAATCGAAAAACGCATTCGTCTTTCCGGTTTGCTGTTGATCGCCGGATTACTGGTGGAACTTGTCACATTGAATTGGTCGCACCCTACGGCGTTCCTTTTCTTTCTGCTGCTGGGTGGCCTGCTGATGGCGGCGGGAATTGTAACTTACCTGTTCTCGTTGGTTTCTGCTGAAAGCTAAACAAAGCAAATATCCACAGGCCCCTGCCATCAAAAGGTGGCAGGGGCTTTTTATGGTCAACGCTCGGTGAAGGAGGGACCGACTGTTACCGAAAGTGACCACTATGCAATTTCAGTATGCTTACGGCACGCGATGACCATCCGCGCTCCCGGCAAATTGAATCTCCAGAATTTCGGGAGTTTCATAAGATTTGCCGCCATAGTTGGCAAAAGTGACTTTCAGCTTGTCTGTCTTCGCCCTGTTCATATGAACGCAATGGAACGAAGTTACCAGCTTGTCCACTTTTTCCACCGTTCCGCTATAAACGTATGTGCAGGCTTCTCCATTTGCCATCCGTTCTTCATCGTGAACAATCAGATATTGACCTCTCAACAAAACGTTTGTCAGTTTTACAGTGTTGGTAAATTCGACGACGGCGCTTTCACGTTTCGAGGTAATTTCACCTCTTGCCGAAACCGCAATCGCGATGATTGCTGCCAGGCTTGCAGCTAACAATGCAATAACTAAACGGCGCATAACGACCTCCTTGTTTTCAAAGATTTTCCCTGTGGCATTACTGCCGAAAATGAAAAAAATAACTTCGTTTCCCTACACTGCAAGAGGTGTGCCTGCGTGAATCTCTGGGATTACTGAAGTTAAATCCCTGCGTCGTAAGTGTGCTGGTTAGAATTCCACAGCTTTGGGAAATCCTCCCTGTCAATATTGGCAAATCCACGCAGTGCCACCCAGTGGAAAGCCATCAGAATATTGATTCCAAAGAAGCTCGTGCTAAACTCCGGCTTCGTTTTTGCGCAATCCATCACCAACACCGCTAAAAATCAGGAGAGAGCAGATGAAAAGATTTAATCTAGTTCGCGTCTCGCTGTTTGCCATT
>JBGAPB010000230.1:0-10053 GCA_044221525.1 Blastocatellia bacterium
CGTTATTGGACACGACGCAATCATTAAGCGTCAGGTTGCCGTTGTTGTTGATGTAAATGCCTCCGCCAATAGCCGCTGCGCCGCTTAATGCACTGACATCGCCGTCACGTACGGTCACCCCCTTGATCGTCACCGTCCGCCCATTGGCGATCGTGAAAATGCGATAGTTGCCACTTGACACGCGGCGCACCGTCAGAGTCGTGGGATCCGTCCCGTTGTCTATCGTCAAATTCGGATGATTCAAATCAGGCAACACACTGCCCAAATCAATCGTCCCCGCCACGCTAAAATTGATCGTCAACGGTGAACACGCCGTAATCGCATTTGCCTCCTGAATGGCCGCGCGCAAGGTGCAAACGCCGCCGCTGGTGGAGCACTGGTAATCGCCAGGAGTTGCATCCGCCGCATCTCCCAAATCATTCACCGTGAACGCGCTCGGACATGCGACAACTGTTGTCGTCGCCGTGGCGCTATTATTGCCAGAGCTAGGATCAGTGGTACTTGAAGAAACCGATGCCGTGTTGCTTAACACAGTGCCTCCCGCCACACCGCTGCCGACTTTTGTTACTAGGGTAAAAACCGCATTGCTTACGCCCAACAATGTGTTTGTACAAGTGACCGTTCCAGTAGAACCGACGCCTGGTGTTGAGCAGGACCAGCCGCCGGGTGGAGCCAATGACACAAAGGTCGTTCCGCTGGGCAGTGTGTCAGACAGCGAAACCGAAGACGCATTGCTCGGCCCCGCGTTGTTCACTGTAATGGTGTAAGTCAGATTGTTTCCTGCCAGCACTGGATCAGGCGTATCTACTTTCGTCACGGATAGGTCCGACGAGGTAGTGAGCGTGTCACTATCCGTTGAAAAGTTATTACCGGGGGTGGGGTCGGTCACGCCCCCTGGAGCCGAAACTGTCGCCGTATTGGTCAACGTACCGGTTGCTGAGGGAGAAATCGTACAACTCGCCGTGTAAGTGACCGAGCCACCTGATGGCAGATTGACCGTGTTGTTGATGTTCCCCGCACCAGAGGCTGTGCAGGTTCCGCCGCCTGCGCCGACGCACGTCCAAGTGCAAGTGAGTATGGCTGGAAACGTATCCGCCACGGTCGCGCCCGTCACATTGCTGGGGCCTGCATTTGAAGCCGTGATCGTATACATCACCGAACCGCCCGGCGTCGCAGTGCTTACTCCATCGGTTTTGGTGATCGCCAGGTCGGCTGACGGGGTCGTATTAGTCAGGTTGAAATTTATTGACGGGGAAGCTCCGGTGGCGGCTGCGGTTACCATATAAGGTCCACCAGCCGTGCCATTGGCGGTGGCTGTGCCTGAGCTTGCCGCGCCACTGCTGATCGTCGCGGGATTCGTTGCCAAGATGCATGTTGCTCCGCTGCCCGGCACGGTAAATGTGACTTGTCCGCCATTGACCGGCTCGCTATCCGCCGTGTTGTTGGCGGTGACATTCACTGTTAAAGGACTGCCAAAAGCCGTATTGATCGTCGTGCTTTGCGTGCCTCCCCCGCCGACTGCCAGCGCGAAGCCCTGCGACTCAAACGCGCCAATGTCCGTCGTGCCGAAACGTGCTTTGCCACGCTGATCGCTGGTCGGAGCGCCCGTGCTGGTTCCCGCGTTGATGGCTGGGCTGCCGGGCAGCAACGGGATGGTTTGCGTAGTGCCGCCGTAATTGCCCAGCGTTCCCAACAAGGCATTGGCTACGGAGACGCCGACCTGATTGCCGTTCGTACCGTTGGTTAGTCCGCCCGTGCCGACAGACCCAACCAGGTTGTTGGCACTCGCCGAATTCAGGGCTCCCTGAATGTTGGAGTTGGTAGGGGCGGTATTATTCAGAACAACAGTGTTTTTCAGCGTGACGTTCGCGCCGCCATTGACCAGCGAAACGCCGCCGCCATAGCCAGTCGCAGCGCTGTTGCCGACAATGGTGCAGTTGGTCAACGTAGCGGAGAAAGCGGCGTCAATGGCAAAGCCTCCGCTATCCAGCGCGGAACTGTTATTGGCGATAGTGCAATTGGTCAGGTTCGTTGTGGAACCGTAAACCAGCACGCCTGCGCCGAAACTTGAACTGGTAGTATTGCCGCTCACTGTACAACCGGTCATCGTGAGCGAGTTGTCGTTTTGAATGCCTCCGGCCTGTGGCGCTCGATTGTTGTTAATGGCGCAATTTGTCAGCGTGAGTATCCCGTTATTCTGAATGCCGCCTGCTTGCCCGGAGGCCAAACCATTTGTGATGGACATATTGTTCATTGCCACCGTGCCACTACTGATATTGAAAATGCGGAAAGTCCCACTGCCACGCGTCACAGTTACGCCCGATCCTCCATCAATCGTCAGGTTTTTGTTGATGAGCAGTTCGCCACTGGTTAGGCTGACGGTCGTCACGCCGGAAAAAATAATGGTGTCGCCCGCTGCTGCCGCCGCAATTTGATTTCGCAATGTTCCCGCGCCGCTGTCGGCTCCGCTGGTTACAGTCAGCGTGGCAAAAGGCGCTGTTTTTCCCACTGGGGAAGGCGGCGGAGCTTTCGTTACTGCCGCCAATTTCGCGCTCGGCGCAATGCGTTTGATGAGCTGGCCGACGCGGCTTTGTTCGGTAATGCCGAATTTGCCAAAGGTGTCGGCGCTCACTCCGCGCAAAGCGAAAATGGAAAAGCCGCTCGCCAGTAACAATATGAGTACAGACAGAGCAATTCGGGTTCGAGAAAACAGAGGTGACGATTTCATGAGGTTTCTTCCTTTTTGTTGTGTGGAAGTTTGAGCCGATGCCGGAAACAAACGAGAGCGAGCGCAACTGAAACCCAAGGTGTGTGACGGATTGATAACCCGCCACACACCTTGGGGCGACTTTTTGCTAAATCAAAGGTTGTCGTTTACGAAGGAATTGCGGTTTGGCCTAAGACGAATTTTGCTGTGCCAGCAGACGCTCCGTCATCCGTCGTATCAAGGTTCAAGGCTTCGCCTGTTGCCGAAGACCTGGTCTGGTCTGAGTGGCTGTTGTTTTCCCAGATAGCTATGGGAAAGTTTGGGCTGCTCAAACTCATTGACATGTTCACGTGCAGAAGCGGGTCCAATCCCCAACAGTAAAAATGCAAGATGGCGTTAATAGCCGGATTGCTTTGCACAATGTAAACCGCGGTTGGGTTTACGTTGGTTGACCCCGATTGAGTAATAGTGGCAGTTGCGGGACTGGATGCACTGCCGGCAGCAATGGACGATGGCCAGTTGCCGTTACCCAGGTTGCCGCTAAGACTCTTGTCCAGCGTCAGTTCATAGGGGGTATAGTTGTAGATAATAAACGTCTCGTTATACAGAGCCATAAGATTTTCTCCTTTTGGAAGAAGGCCGCGGGGGTGATTTTTATGATGCGCCCTGTCGCAGCCGGTCACAGAACTCATCAATTCGGCGCTGGCGTGTTCAGCTCCGAATGCGTGTCGAATTAGGGGTTTTCTTGCCAAATTTGTTTGTTGCCAAACAGTTCAATTATGGAAAACAAGGCAGCCGTTCGGCATAGGAGCTACCACCTAACTTGGCGTAGGTGGTAGTTCCTATATTTCGGCAAATTCGTAATCGCTTATGGTCAGACTCAAACGATCAGCCATCAACGAAGGCAGGCATAGCAAAATTCCGCCCGTCGGGGATTCCAGAAAGTGAAGTTGGGAGAGTTCGATTCGGCGAAAAAGTTCTCGAATGCTTACTCCAACCAGCAACGAAGCTTCGTCAGCCGTGACCAGTTCGACCACAGCTGAGCAAAGCGCACACCATCCGTTGACCGGGCAAGCCACGCTTTTTGGGCGACGAATGACCCAGACTTCGCGGGTTTCGATGGTAATTTTTTTCTGCTTTATCGGCATCAGAGCCTCACATTTTCCAACCTGCGGTTGCTGTAACTGTTGCGGCAGTGCTACATTCTTAGCCCTCACAGAACCAACCGGCATCAAAATTTCACTAACATTTCAACTTCGTGGCGAAGCTTATTTCACCAATGGAAAAAAGTCGTTTAGACTCGGTAAAGAAACGGTAGGTTTACGGTAAAGACAGGTTATGGCTAAGCAAATCAATCATTTATACGAATTCAACGAATTCCGAATTAACGTTGGCGAACGACTTTTGCAGCGTCGCGGACAGGATATTTCGCTGCCTCCCAAGGTCTTTGACCTATTGCTGGCGTTGGTTGAACGACACGGCCAAGTCGTCACCAAAGACCAATTGATGACCGAAGTGTGGCCAAACACTTTTGTCGAAGAAACTAATCTTAAGGTTTACGTTTCGACCCTGCGAAAGACGCTTGGCGATAACGGCACCGGCGAAAAATTTATCGAAACGCTGCCCAGACGCGGCTATCGTTTCGTCTCTAAAGTGACGGAAATTCTTCCAACCGAACCCGAATTCGCCCCCGAACTGGTTATCGAAAAACAGTCGTTTTCCAGAGTTGTCATTGAAGAGGAAGTTGAAGACCCGGAACTGACTCCATTACAGATTCCATCTTCTTCGACGAATTCACTTTTGCAGCTTTCGCCTCGGCGAGTAATGGCCGTCGGCGGTGTGTTGATTATGGCTTTGGCTTTAACCTGGTTTTCGTGGTCGCGCTGGTCAGCTTCATCGCAACGAATTGATTCGCTGGCTGTGCTGCCTTTTGGGATGCTAACGCAGGGCGCAGATGAAGACCATCTGGGAATTGGCTTGGCTGATGCGCTGATCACCCGTTTGACCAACGCCGGAGGAATCGTCGTTCGACCGACCAGCGCCGTGTTGAAATTCACCTTAGCCGACCGCGATCCAGTGGAACTTGGCCGACGGCTGAAAGTTGACGCCGTGCTGGACGGCAACATACAGCGCAGTGGCGGCCAAGTGCGACTGACCGTTCAACTGCTGAGTACCAGCAATGGTAAACCGCTGTGGGCTGATAGCATTGAAGAACCGAACGACAGCGCCTTTATCTTGCAGCGAGCGGTTTCAGAAAGGCTGGCTCATTCGTTAATCCTGAGACTTACTGCCGAACAACAGCAAAAACTTAAAAAAGATTACACGGCGAACGCTGCCGCCTTTGAAGCCTATACCCGGGGAAGATATTTTTACGGCAAGCAAAACAAGGAAAGTTTTGAAAAGGCGCTCGGCTATTTTCGGAAGGCGATTGAACTTGACCCGGATTACGCTCTGGCCTGGGCGGGTATTGCCGATTGTTACATAGCGCAGAGCACGACCATTACATCTTTGGGCGCGACACCTCACTGGAATTTGTTTTCTGAAGCACGCGCAGCGGCTGAAAGAGCAATCGCACTGGACGAAACACTGGCCGACCCTCACGTCTCACTTGGTGCCGTGCTAGCTGAAGGCGAAGGCGAGGCCCCACACCGTGAATTACGACGCGCCATCGAACTCAATCCCAATCTGGCGCACGCCCATAGCGTTTATTCGTTGATCCTGGTTGGAGAAGCGCGCTTTGCCGAGGCGCTGGCGGAAATTGATATAGCCCGCTCGCTCGACCCTCTTTCACTTTCGATCAATACCAATCGCGGCATCACCCTCTTTCGTGCGCGCCGATACGAAGAAGCCGCGGCACAATTCCGCAAGACTCTGGAAATGGATCCAAGCTTCGTCCGCGCACATTATGTTTTGGGAATTGTTCTTGGACTGCAAAAGCATCACGACGAAGCCATCGCCGAACTGCAAAAAGCCGTCGAGTTATCGAAAGGCGGTTCGGTTCCGTTAAGCGCGCTTGGTTATG
This sequence comes from Blastocatellia bacterium, assembly GCA_044221525.1. Classification (GTDB taxonomy): domain Bacteria; phylum Acidobacteriota; class Blastocatellia; order RBC074; family RBC074; genus RBC074. Next base: position 5,730 of record JBGAPB010000230.1, read on the forward strand.
TTTATGCCGTCACCGGTCGCCGCGTCGAAGCCGAGCAAATTTTGGCGAAATTGCTGACTTTGTCTGAGCAAAACATAGTTGCGCCGTTGTATGTCGCTCTGGTTTACATGGGTTTGGGCGACAAAGAACAGGTGTTTGCCTGGCTGGAAAAAATCAAAGGCAAACACATGATGAGGCTGGTAGTTATTGACGAGCGATTTGATTCGATCCGCGACGATCCGCGACTGGCGGCGCTGATGCCAGGGTAAAAGAGATACAACCCACACAATGTCAGGACTATTTTCTGACCTAAAGATTGAAGCCCGAGCTTTTGAGCATTGCCTGCTTGGAATCTCTGCCAAACCGCTTTTGCAGCATGCGCACCAACGGATAACCGATTCTGGCCCAAAACGAAGCTGGTCTGGAAAACGCCAGGATGTCGTACCAGACACTGTCGTCTTCGTGCCGCCATTCAATCAGGAATCGTTCTTCTCCCTGTTCATCGTGGGCAGGCAAAGTCCCGTAACCAAATCCGAACCGGTGCGATTGTTCGTCGGCTTCGTCAATCACATAAACAACTCTGGCCGGATGGCACGACCAGAAACCGAAATGGTAAGCCAGAACGGCGACAGTTGAACCAACTTCAATCGGAGCGTCAGGCCAGGACAATTCCAGCCAGTTCATATCCTGCATCTTCCAGCGTCGAACTGCCGCGACGGCGCGATTGAACGTTTGCTCTCCGTGGCCAAGCTGAATGCGATTGTGATCAATATTGTAGCCGGATGGCAGCGTAGAGTTTGTTGCGCCGACTTCCGGGTAAGAGAAAGGAAGTTCGCGCTGATCGTTTAGGAATCTTTGAATGCGTTCGGCGGATGGCTTGGTAAGGGAAAACATCAATCTTCCTCGGCAAAGAAATGCTGAACATCTTCAATCTTTCGAGTAATGCGCGCAGGCGGCAGGCTCCTCAAAAAGTTTTGCCCGTAACCTTTGGTGACGATGCGAGGATCAAGAATCGAAAGGACTCCACGATCGGTGGCGCTGCGGATCAAGCGGCCAATTCCCTGCTTCAAACTGATGACCGCCGCGGGCACGGAATAATCCGCGAAGCTGTTGCCTCCGTGATTGTCCAAATACCGCTGCCGAGCCGCAATCACAGGATCGGAAGGAACCGCGAACGGCAGTTTGTCTATGATGACGCAGGACAGAGCTTCGCCACGCACGTCAACTCCCTGCCAAAAACTGGATGTAGCGAAAAGCACAGCATTTGGCGTTTCACGAAAACGATCCAGGATTCCCGACCGCGAGCCTTCGCCTTGCATCAGCACAGGGTAATCAATTTGATATTCGACCAAATCGCGTAAAGCCTTCATCTGGGAATTGCTGGTGCAGAGCACGAAAGCGCGGCCACGACTGGCGGTCAGCAATTTGATGATTTCGTTGGCGGCGGCTTCGGCGTAACCGGCGTCACGCGGGTCCGGCATTTTCGGCGGCAGATAAAGCAGCGACTGGCTTGGGTAATCGTAATTCGATTCGGCGATCAACTCGGCGGCCTGATCAACTCCCAGCCGTTTGCGAATGAAGCCAAATGAATTTGCAGTGGTCAGAGTAGCCGAAGTCATCACCACACTTTCAACTTTGCTGAACAGCCGATCGTTCAAAATTCCAGAAGCGTCAATCGGCGTAGCCTGCAAAAAGATTCCTCGCCCGCGTCGTTCGCACCAGTTGACGAAAGTGTCTTCGCCGTTAAGCACCACAAAATCCAGATCGAATTTCAATTGCTCGACCCGGCGAATGATGGCCTCCATTTCCGCCGGAGCGTCTTTGACCCCGACCAGTTCCGCACCCAAACGATCCAGCGCCTGTCGCAGATTCTTAAACCGCTCGCCCGCCGGAGACAATTCTTCCTGCCCGTTTCGCCCTTTGCGAACGAACATCTGCGGACGAATAACGAAACGGCCTTCGCCGCTGCCAAGTCCTGAAATCGTTAAGCCATATTCTCCGCCAGTAAAATTCATCCAGAAGTTTTCGGCTCTTTGCGATACGCGGGCGGATGTTTTGGTGATTTCGCGCGCCGAATCCAGATCGGAAATCGGCAGCCGCGAAATGTCGTTGAGCAAATCGTCAACCTGATAATTCGACACCGCAGCGCCAAAGTATTGCGCGGCTATGTCTTCGATTTGGTGAGCTTCGTCAAAGATCACGGCTCCATAATCGGGCAAAACCTGTCCCCACTCTTTATCGCGCAAAGCCAGATCGGCAAAAAACAAATGATGGTTGACGATGATGATTTGGGAATCCAGAGCCTGCTGTCTGGCTTTGGTGATGAAGCAGGCGTCGTAATCGGCACATTTCTGGCCGATGCAAATGTCTGAGCGCGCATCAATGTGACGCCAGAAAGAAACATTGTCCGGCAACTCAGCCAGTTCCGCGCGGTCGCCGATGGCGCTCTGATAAGCCCAGTTTCTGACCAGATCGAAATACTCGACTTCATTCAACCCGTCCAACACCGGCTGAGACTCGGCGCGTTTCAACCTTAACAGGCACAGATAATTCGAGCGGCCTTTCAGATACATCGCCTTGAATTTGTTCGGGAATGCTTTGTGAAGTAACGGAATGTCTTTGTTGAATAACTGTTCTTGCAGGTTTTTGGTGCCGGTTGAAATGATGACGCGCTTTCCGGCTGCGATGGCCGGAACCAGATAAGCCAGCGTCTTGCCGGTTCCTGTTCCGGCTTCGACCAGCAAGTGGCGCTTGTTGGCCAAAGCGTCAGCGACGGCTTCAGCCATAGCCACCTGCCCCGGGCGATATTCATACTCAGGATGAAGCCGGGCGAACAAACCTTGAGGGCCAAAAATGTTTTCCATCGTCGTTTTTGGAGTCTTGGATATGGTTTCTATTTGGGACGCTACCGTAATTCGTATGGGTTAAACATCCAGCTCCGTTAGGAGCGACCTGTTTATAGAAATAGCGAGTTCGTTCCCAAGCTCCATAGAAGCGAACTGTGACACAGATCGCTCCTATGGAGCTTGGGATAAATTGATTGCAACGATCTATAAACAGGTCGCTCCTATGGAGCTACTGCCAGCACAATTACGATAGTTCCTTATTTGAAGGCCGAGTTTAACACACGCCCCTCGCCCACGTAGCCCAACCTGACGCTATTTCAGCCGACAAATCGTGTTGCTGAACCTTGAAGAACGACAGCAACAGAGGCACCAGTACACGAAACGAGTGATTTGATTTTCAGCCCGCGAAGTGGGCTGATCCGGTGAAGAGATTTGTATAAGCCGTGTAGTGGCGAAGAAATCAGTCAAACCATTCGCTGCGATAAGCCAGCCACCAACAGCAAACCATTAAAGGCAATGTAAGGACGATTCCCCAGACCAACGGAACGGTTATATCCAGCAAGACACCGAGAATCATAAAGCTGCCCCAGAAGACTTTCTTTTGCATACTCATTCCTTACGCTTGTTGGTTCGGTTGGTCAAACGTCCGACGAACTTCAGTTTGTCGAGTTGCTCCCGCAATAGCTTATTAGCTCAGACCGCGACAAACTGAAGTTTGTCGTACTCTCCTGTTATGGCCTTCCCCAACCCGCCATTCCGAAGCCTTGTGAATTGGCTTCGCCGAAACCGGCTTCCCAACCCAATTCAATCAAAGCTCGACTGCCTCGCACCCAAAACGGAGCCTGGATTCCGCGAATGCCTATGCGGCCTTCGCTTCCGTCCGGTTTGCGTTTGACGAAGTAAATCGTCCTGGTCACTTTGCGGCTGTCGAATCCTCCGGCCTGTTCCAGATAATCACGGTCAAAGTCGAACTCTATCCGTTCTTCGTCGGCGCTGACTCCGCGCCAGGCTTGGTATTTCTTTTTCAGATTGTCGGTAATGGCCAACGCAAACAAAGCTTCGTCGCGCAAATAAACCTTGCCGGACTTCCCTTCCGGGCTTCGTTCCAGCCGCGAAGCCACCAGCGGCGACAGCGCAATGAAGCGCATTTCTTCAGCAAATTCAGGCATCGGAACAATCTGAACATCTTCGACGACAAACTGAGTGCGACCAATCCGAATGTTGCGCTTCATCGCCAGACCCGCAATTAACGACGTGATGAATTCTGTATTCGGCGAAGCTATTTGCCAGAACACGGTTCCGGAATCGAAGACCTTTTCATCTCCGCGAAATTCAAATCCACGAGGAGCTTCAGGCACGGAAAAGACAAACAGCTTGAACCGTTTGGCCGACAATGGGTCAAGCGTCGCAGGCCAGCCTTCGTCATGCACAGCCTTGGCCAATTGTGGATTGACCGAATCAATCGTTTCATAGATGAAGGCTTGTAATTGATGGTGAGT
>JBGAPB010000231.1:0-10353 GCA_044221525.1 Blastocatellia bacterium
GGGCCGCCCGGCACAGGCAAAACGACTCTGGCGCGGATTATCGCGCAGCGAACGGCTTCGGACTTTGTTCCTTTCAGCGCAGTCACTTCCGGCATCAAGGAAATCAAACAGGTCATGGCCGAAGCCGCCGAGTTGAAAGCCAAACTCGGTCGCCGGACGGTGTTGTTTGTAGACGAAATTCATCGCTTCAACCGTGCTCAGCAGGACGCCTTTCTGCCTTATGTCGAAAATGGCACGATCATTTTGATCGGAGCTACGACTGAAAACCCCTCGTTTGAAATCAATTCGGCGCTGCTTTCGCGGCTAAAAGTTTTCGTGCTGAACCAACTGACCGAAGACGAAATCATCAACATCCTGCAACAAGCCTTGACCGACAGCGAACGCGGACTGGGCAAACTGAACGCCGAAATCACCGAAGACCAATTACGAAAACTGGCCAGCTTCACCGGCGGAGACGCTCGCACGGCGCTCAACACTTTGGAACTAGCCGCGCTTTCAGCAAAACCCGATGCCGAAAATCGCCGCACAATCACCGACGAAGACTTGCAGGAAGCCTTGCAACGAGCTTCGGCGCTTTACGACAAAACCGGCGAACAGCATTACAACCTGATTTCGGCCTTCATCAAATCCATTCGGAACTCGGACGCCGACGCGACAGTTTACTGGCTGGCGCGAATGATCGAAGGTGGCGAAGACCCAATGTACATCGCTCGCCGCATCGTCCATCACGCTTCCGAAGACATCGGACTGGCCGACCCGCAAGCCCTGGTCGTAACCGTTTCCGCTATGCAAGCCACTCACTTGATCGGTATGCCCGAAGCGAAATACGCTCTGGCCGAAGCGGCGATTTATCTGGCTCGCGCTCCCAAATCGAACAAGATCGCCATGGCTTATGAAACCGCCGCCGCAGACGCTCGCGCGACTCAAGCCGAGCCGGTTCCGCTGCATTTGCGAAACGCGCCGACCGGTTTGATGAAAGGCTTGGGTTACGGCAAGGACTACAAGTACGCTCACGATTACGAAGACGCGAAGACAGATATGGTTTGTTTGCCGGAGAAGTTGAAAGGGAAAAGTTACTACGGAGAGGAAAAGGACTGAGGACTGAGTGCTGAGGACTGCGTTCCGGCGCTTAATACTCAGCCCTCATAACTCAGTCCTCAGTCCCAAAAAACTATGGCTGCACAATACGATCTCAGAGGAAAAGTCGCACTCGTCACCGGAGCCAGTTCAGGCATCGGGGCATCAACCGCGTTGGCGCTGGCTCGCAACGGAGCCGCCGTCATCGTCAACTACAACAAAAACGAACACGGCGCAGCGGAAACTGTCGCGTTGATTCACGCCATGCGACGCAACGCCATCGCCGTCAAAGCCGACGTGTCCCAGCGCGTAGACGTTCTGCGAATGATTGGCGAAGCCGTGGACAACTTCGGCGGCGTAGACATTCTGGTCAACAACGCTGGCAGTCTGGTCAAGCTGGTTCCGATTGAAGATTGCACCGACGACGTTTGGGATGCGGTGATGGGCGTCAATCTGAAAGGCGTCTTTCTCTGCTCGCAAGCCGTCATCCCTTACCTGAAAGAAAAACGCCGAGGCCGCATCATCAACATCTCATCCGGTGCTGTGGAGTTCGGCGGAATGGCCACTTCGCTGCCGTATGCCGCCGCCAAAGGAGCCGTCAACACTTTCACCAAAGGCCTGGCGAAAGAACTAGGCCAATACAACATCACGGTCAACGCGGTTTCACCCGGAGTGATCATGACTCCGATCCACGACCAGTTTTCGCGCCCTGAATTCTTGCAACAAGCCATTGCAAGCACGCCTATGCAACGCGCAGGCGGCCCCGAAGAAGTCGCCGAACTCGTGGCGTTTCTTGCTTCAGACGAAGCGAGCTTTATCACTGGTGAAGTTTTGGGAATTGATGGCGGCAGGTAAGGCAAATGTCTTGGCTCTGACTGACTGTATTTTTGTTTTGAAAACCTTCCAAGCGGCTCTGCCGTCCGATGTGCCGCAAGTCAGACTCGCCGAAAGTCTGCCGCTTTCTTTCGGTTTACGCCCGGAACTGTCGGGCGTAGCCCGGTGATTCTTCACCATTTACCGAAAGTGGATAGCACTTCCGCACATCAGGCGGCATAGCCGCTTCAGCATCACGCCATCACAATCATCAAGCTCTTTTCCCGATCCGCCGCGTAGCGAAGACAAGCGCAGATGTCTTCTTTGGTCAGATAGGGAAAGTCATCAAGGATTTCTTCATTCGTTATCCCCGAAGCCAGATACTCCAACACGCCATAAACCGTGATCCGCATTCCGCGAATGCAAGGCTTTCCGCCGCGTTTGCCGAGTTCGATTGTGATTATGTCTTTGCAGTTCATATCTGCTTTGTTGCACGAATCCTGAGTCACCCTTTTCAACCGTGCCGAATCAACCAGCCTTGATAGTGTCGGGCATCCCGAGATGAGTCATTCGGTTCAGGATCGAAGCTTTCAATAACAGTCCTTTGAATTGATTGGCGGTCTGGCACATTTGCAGTCGGTTTCCGAAGATAGTTTTGAATCAGCACTGGCCTGTTCGATCTTGCCAGGCACGTCTTGGAGCAAATCTGACAACACTTCGGCATCGCTGACATTGTTCGTGCTGGCTACGGTGCTGACTATTTCCAAGGTCGTCGTCTACGCACAAATGCAGCTTGAGCCAGATTCGACGGTAGCTCCAGCCGCGTTGACGCACTTTCCATTCGCCTTCGCCGTAGACTTTGACGCCGGTCGAATCCACCATCAAGTGACGCGATTTGTCACGGTCCCGAATTGGCAACGCGATGTTCAAGCTTCGTCGCCTGCGTGAAAGAGTCGAATGATCCGGCACCGGCAACTTGATCTTCATCAGTTCAAAGATGGATTCCAGAAAGCCTTGCGTTTGACAACCCGGCTTGTGGTAGACGGCTTGCACCGTTGCCATCGTCTCAATCGCCAAGTTCGTGTAAGAAGGAATGATCGCCGAGACGACCGCAGAGATGACCGGTGGGAAGATCTCAACGGCTCTTATGGCAACAACGGCGGTTAAGGAACGTATCGAAGAAATGACGGATACGGTTACGGCAATTACGGCAACAGAGCCGAAGTAGAAAAAGGTTTCCGCGATGGGCCGGATAGAGGCCAAGAAGATGCTCGCGACCGCAGACGCGCTGACCCAAACAACTCCAGCTATTATAAGAAAGGCAGCTCCGCATATCGCGAAGGATTCCCCAAGGGATATGTTCAAGGCTATCGTCAGTATGGCAACTCCGGCAGATGGTAATTGAACCGGCGCAGACTGAGACGGAATGAATTTAAGGCCGCTGGCATAACGCTGGCGGCCTTTTTATTACAGAGACTTTTCCAGCATCTCAAATTGCAATCCCTGAACCCGCGGAATGCCAGCGGCAGGATCGTCAGGGAATGGAAACAATTCGCCGGTTAGCCGATACCCGCGCCGTTGATAAAACGCGATCAGTTCCGGCCTGAGCGTTAGCCGATACCCGCGCCGTTGATAAAACGCGATCAGTTCCGGCCTGAGCGTTATCACCGACATGGTAATTTTCAAAACTCCCCATTTGTGTTGTGCAATGCGTTCAGCCGCGCTGAGGAACTGTTTGCCAATGCCGTTTCCTTGCAGGTCAGGCCTGACGACAAACATCCCCAAATACACAGACTCCTCTTTTTTCTGAAGCAGGACGGAGCCAATGATTTCATCGTTTTGCAGGCACAGAAGGATCATGGAGTTTGAGTCCTGAATCAGGCTCTGAATTTCCGATGGGTCAGTTCGCTGGCCATCCAGCAGATCGGCTTCGGAAGTCCAGCCCGCTTTGCTGGAATCTCCGCGGTAGGCGGAGTTCACCAACCGGGCGATAAATTCCGCCTCTTCAAACCGGGCTTTGCGAAAAGACAATTGCGATTGGGTTGTACTGGTTTCCGGGTTCATAGTTTGTGTGGCAGATGATCTGCTTCGTTTTGTTCCAGCCAATAACGCCGAGTCAACCATCCGCGCCGGTCGCCTTTGGCTTCGCGGGCGATGCGATCAATCCAGTTGGGCAGCACGGCCCGATGTTCGTCCCAGGCTGCCTGACATTCAGCAGCAGTCGGCAACTCGCCGTTATTCAGCGAAAGGAATTTGGCTTCGAGTTGGCGGCGCTCGATTTCGGTCATTGCCCGACGCCGCGCGTAATCGCCAAGCGTCAGCCGGTGAAGCTGTTCGTGTTGCCACCATAAACTTTCGGCGTCGTAAGCTTCAGCGGCAGACGCGCCAGTTGAAATCGGTTCACTGCCAAAAACCAATGGCTTGAACACGCTTAAGCAAGGCGATGAAGTTCCGGTCAGCCAATGCAGCGAGCCAGCCGCGCTCAAACGGCTGACCATCGAACCCGTAGTTTGTCCGCTCTGCCGCGTCTTCATCCACGAAGCGTGGCCGCAAGGCATCTGTAAACGCAATCCTTGTTCAGGTTTATGACCGGCGTGATCGCGCAGGGCGCCGAACAAATCGGCCCGGCCAATTTTTCCATCCGAAAGCATCAGCCGATTGCGAGTGCAGGTGCGGCGAACATTGCCTGCACTGGTGAAGGCGTAAAACGGATCACCAAAAGCTTTTGCAAAGTCGAAGTCGTCAGCGCCTTTACACCAGCCTTGTTGCCGAGCGAATTCAAAAGCTCCGTCGGAAATCAGGTCGAAGTCTTTGCCGATGGTCAACACGTTGCTGATGGTTCGCACCCCGCGAACTTGTTCTGCTGCCCAATGGCGGTCAGCGGTTTCCAAAACCCAAGCTTCGGTTGGGTCGGCAATGATGAACGAGTTGTGATATCGAAACCCTTTGTGGCGATAACCGCACAACCCGCCTTGCCCGATTTCGGCAATCAGCCGGGTTATCAAATCCAGAGCTTCCCGTGCTGTGGCCGAACGTTCCAAAGCCAGCCGCAGCAAATCCATTCCGGTCAATCCGGTTTTCGGAACGGGCAATTTGGTGAAGACGGCTTCGTTGCCAATGGCGACTCCACGCGAATTCGCGCCCATTTCGGCTCCCCACATCCAGAATGGACGGCTGAGCACGACTTCGTGAGTTTCATTGGCTTGTGGCAATTCGACGTAAGTGCATTGCAGCTTCGTAGGCGAAGAGAATTTTTGAGCAGGCAAGTGCTCAACGATTTGGGCTTCGCCGGGTTCGCGGTCGCTGTTTTTGCCGAACCAGACGACAGAATCTTTGGTCGAAGGCGGAACGGCTACGATGGTGTCACACATTTTTGATCACAGATTGATTGAGTTTATAAAAGCCCGCGAATGATAATGGACTCAGGCACAGTTATGAAAACCAAAGAGTTTCTGACCGCTGAATGGCGCAATCTGGCGATGATAAATTTAAGTCGATACCGATTTTGCAGCCGCTGGTTCCGCGCGGAACCGAGCTGGATTCGTGGCACGGCAAAACCTTTGTCAGCGAAGTCGGCTTTATGTTTTTGAACACACGCGTCGCGGGTATGGCAATTCCGTTTCATCGCAACTTTGAAGAGATCAACCTGCGGTTTTACGTTCGCCGCAAAGCTGAAGACGGCTGGCGTCGTGGAGTCGTTTTCGTAAAAGAAATAGTTCCTCGGCTGGCCATCGCCTCCGTCGCGCGAATCGTTTACAACGAAAATTATGTCGCCCGACGAATGTGGCACGGCACGGATTTAAGCGAGGCCTCGTTTACCAAAACCGGCGTCGTCGAATACGGCTGGATGGAAAAAACGGGGCGGAATTTTTTGCGAGTTCGCGCAACTGGTAAAGCCGAACCGCTGATTGCCGGTTCCGAAGAAGAATTCATCACCGAACATTATTGGGGCTACGCGGCTCAACGAGATGGCGGCACGGTTGAATATCAAGTCGAACATCCGTCGTGGAATGTCTGGCAGGTCAGCGAAGCCGAGTTCGATTGCGACATTGAGCGAGTTTACGGCGCTCGATTTGTCGAAGCCATGAGCATAAAGCCAAGCTCGGCTTTTATCGCAGACGGTTCGCCGATCATTGTCAGAAAAGGAGTCAGACTGTGATTCAAGCAGGCAAAGATCATCTGCTTTTCGATGGCGATTGTGGCATCTGCACCTGGTGTTCTGATATCGCCAAGCGAATGAACAGCCGATTCGTCGTCCAGCCTTACTTGATGTTTGACGAAGCCGAGTTGCAGCAATTCGGTATCAATTACGAAAAATGCACGAAAGAATTGAAAGTGATTACCCGACAAGGCCGAGCTTACGGTGGAGCCTTCGGCGTGAATTATTTTCTGTGGCAAAAACCAGTTTTCAAGCTGCTCGTGATTTTGATTTATGCGCTGCCGTTGTTGCTGCTGTTTGAAGTCATTGGTTACAAGCTGGTGGCCACCAACCGTCACCGTATCTCAGCATGGTTTGGAATGAAGGCTTGCGGGCTTAAACGTCAAGCAGTTGATGTTTCTGAAGCCTAAAAGCATTTCGGCAGCTGTGACTTTGGGGCAGGCAAAGGCGGGGCGGGTTCACAACAAAGCTGATTCATTGCGAACCTGGCGGATTGTGTTTTCGTATCCGCTGGCAGTTCGTCCAATCAATTTGAATCAAAAACCAGGTCAGGAGGTCTTATGAATGTTTGCCATTCCTGCGGCTCAGAGCGTAGCGAACAGGATAATTTTTGCCGGTCGTGTGGTGTCCCTGCAGTGATGTCGGTTACCGATATGGAAGATACTCGCAGATTCAACCCAGCTGCATCGGCCCAAGGTGTAAAAGGCGGGTTCACTGGGCAATTTTATGCTCCGCCGGTTTCTGCTTATCCGCCATCTCAAATGGAGAGCTCGGTTTATAAAACGGCTTCGTTACGAAAAAAAGTCCTTCGACAGAAAGCTTTTTGGGTATTTATTTTGGTGCTGATTTCGATGTTTACGATGGTCGGCGTCGGCATAGGGATGCGAGCAGGCAGGAATCGCCGTGTGCCAGTTGAGGAAAGAGCACGCAGAGTTTCGGCTGAAGAAGTGCATAACGCACTTGGATTCAAATCCGGCAATGTATCCGAAGCAGGCTATGCGTCGGAAGTTAAAGGTCTTTTTGTTGATTACTTGTTGGTTGACGATGCCTCGGTGAATTCAACTAACATACAAGCAGGCGATGTTTTGGTGGAGTTGAACGAAAAACCTGTTCGTAACATCACCGAAGCCTCGCGGATTTTGGATTCATTAACAGTCGGCGCGGAAACTCCGGCAAAAGTCTATCGTGAAGGCGAAGTGGTTTCGGTTCGTATCAAGATCGCTGATCGCAGGTTTCCTCCGTTGCAACCAAAGCTGGAATCCCGTGAACAGGGGTGGCTTGGAATAAATGACTCTACTCGCCGCTGTGACGTGCCCGGCACGCAGAGATGCGGAGTGAAGATAAATGAAGTTGAAGATAACAGCCCCGCCGATTTGGGGGGATTGCGCGAGGGTGATGTCATTACCGACATCAATGGCAACAAAGTCCGCACCCCGGAAGATTTCAATCGCCGGATTCGACTGACCAAGCCGCGAAGTAAGGTCACCATCACTTATTTTAGAGGTAACACAGAACAAAAAACTGAGATGGTTATTGGTTATCAAAGGTAAATACCCTTAACTCACGAATAACAAATTGGTATTTTACTTGTACCGGAAAAAAACTTGCTTTTTGGCATAAGAATTTCTTGACCTGTAATTTTTCTCTGTTAGAATGCCCGCGTTCCAAATCTCATTACCTATTAAATAGCTTTGCTGAAATAACAATTTCTATTCCAGATGAACTGGGATAGAACCAAACAAAAGACTATGACCAACTTTATCAACCGTAACTTCAACCCAATTAACCTTGCGCCTGTGGCGCGCCGATGCTCGGCAAGCAAGCCGACAGTCGGCAATTCGGGTTGGGTTGGTAAAGGGAAAGAAGCGGTCATTCTCAATCAGGTTCGCAATCACAAAGACTACTCAGGATTTACCGGGAAGAGGCCAAAGCTAAAACCAATAGGCTAAAATGGCTTCATCAAAAAAAGGTTTAACAAAACCGCCCGGTACCTAAGCAAGGTGCCGGGCGGTTTTGCTTTGATCTGTCAATAGTTTCGTCCTGGTCATTGGGTATTGCGAAGAAGGTAGCGGTGTGTCTCGGCAGCGGTATTTTCTCGAAAGCTACCTTGAAGCGATGAAGTCAAAGCGTTCGAGACGCAGATACGTAACGGTTACCCGTTATATCTGTAGTAGCACGGTAAAAGTCCGGCCATTGCTTCGGAATCGGTGCAGGTGAAATTGGGCGAGTGCTTGCAGGGTTAACTTGCAAGTGCTCGTGGCCAATCAAATAAAAAGTCAGAAAGGATAACGCAGCAATAACCTCACAATATACGCACACGGTAAAGGGTAAACTGCGACGTTTATCCAGATTTTAAGCAGCAATAAGGAATCCGCGGTTAACCCGTTCGCTAAATAGGAGGACCTATGGCTCGCAGAACAATCAAAACAGTTGACAGACAAGTCTTCTCAGGTAGTAGCAGTCGGTTTGAAGACCACAAAGGCTACATCCTTTTTAAGATAAGCCTGTTTGATACAGTGCGTATAGTCAAAAGAAACATCGTCTCTGATGACATCAATGGCCTTTCCGCCCCGGCTATGATGGCCTTTACGGTTTTTATATTGATGGCCTTGACGATTGGTTTCTTGCTGTTGAACCGTAAGCTTGGATCGGCAGCGACTCAAAACAGCGTGTACCTCCCCGGTGAAGTGCCTGTTGTGGTTATTGCCAGCAGAAAATCAGGTTTGTATTACTTGCCGGAATGTCCTGAGTACACTCTGGTCAAACCGGAGCATAAGGTTTCGTTTGGCAGTGAACAGCAGGCATACGAAGCAGGTTACAAAAAATCTAAAAATTGTCCTCGATAAGCATTCAAGCAATGCTTATCGGGCAGGATCAGTAAATCACCGATTTAGCTATCCGGGAACAGGTAGCTATATGGTGATTTGCTGTATGTGGAGTTATGCAATCAGTAACATTCAGAGAGTTGTTAAAAAGTAATGCCAATTTTCGCAGTTTATGGTTCGGCCAGGTTATCAGCGAATTGGGAACCTGGTTTTCTTTTATTGCCGAATTGGGGTTGGTCCAGTTTTATTCAGGCTCGACGTGGATGACCGCCGCTTTGCTGGTTTCGCGCTTGCTGCCGGTATTGATCTTTGCGCCGCTGGCGGGCGTGGCGGTTGACCGTCTGGATCGAAAGCGGATTTTGATAGCCGCGGATTTAATTCGCGCTTTGGCCGCGCTTGGCTTTCTGACTATCAGCATCGGGGCTCCGATTTGGGTCGCGGTTCTGTGCAGCGGAGTGATGTCTTCGGCAGGCACATTTTTTGAAGCTGCCAAGAACGCTTCAATTGCCAATATGGTCACTAGGCAAGAAATGCTGACGGCGAACGTATTGATGTTTTCTACACGCTTTTTGCAATTGACGCTTGGCGCTGCTCTTGGAGGGATAACGGCGGCTAAGTTCGGATATAACACTGCCTTCGTTATTAACTCGATCTCGTTTGTGGTTTCGGCGGCATTCATCTTGGTGATTCCGTCGGCGATTATGCGGAAGCGGAGCGCTGAAGTTTCTGTTGAAGCCATCGCTAAGCAAGACAATCGCTTTCTAACCGAAGTGCGCGAAGGTTTGGCTTACATTTGGCAGACGCATTTTGTCCGAGGAATCGTCATGGTGAACGTCGGCTGGGCTTTGGGCGGGGGAATGAACAATCTGGTCTTTGACCGTATTGCCCGGCACGAGTTTGCCCAAGGCGCAGGCGATCCCGGCGATTGGAGCCTGGCTGCGCTGATGACTGCGGCTGGTGCTGGGTTGTTTATTGGAATGGCTCTGGCGCGCAGAGCCGGGGTGTGGATTTCGGATGAACGGCGAGCGGGTAATTTTGTCGGCTGGTTGTTGCTGATTCACGGTTTGTTCTTCGCGGCGGCGGGGTTGATGCCTTCGCTGCTTGGGTTCGCGCTGTGCATTGGCATCAGCCGATTGATTCTGGGCGCTGAATTCGGAGTTCAGGAAACGTTGATGATGCGAATGATTCCCGACGAGTATCGTGGCCGTGTTTTTACGACCGACCGCGCTCTGGAACTGAGCACGATGACCGTTTCGATGCTGGTGGCCGGAGGATTGCTGAAATGGGTCAGCCCAAGAACGATGGTAATGGTGTCGGGATTGCTTTCAGCCAGTCCGGGATTGATATGGTTAATGGCAATGTGGTTGAAGCGGTTCAGCGTGCCGACTTGCGCTGTGCGTGAGCAATACAGCGAAGGTTAGGCCGAAGGCCAGCCGCAAAATAACAAAGGCGCAGCCGTAAATTTTCTGAATTTACGGC
>JBGAPB010000232.1:0-10164 GCA_044221525.1 Blastocatellia bacterium
TTGGGCGATTTGATTTATAAGACACTTTTCAATGCAGCTAACGACATCATCACAATAGTTGATCGTCAAACTATGACTTTTGTTGATATCAATCGTGCTGGATGTGAGAAGTACGGATATAGGCGTGAAGAGTTACTGGGTAAACTGGTTACCAATTATTCAACCGAACCCGAAAAAACTGCCGAGACATTTGCCAAAGGCATCATCAATATCCCTATTCGTTATTACCGCAGAAAAGATGGAACAGTCTTTCCGGTTGAAATCAATTCCAGTGCCTTTTCACAAAACAACCGCGATTATTTTGTTTCTATCGTCCGGGATATAAGCGACCGTCTTGAAGCCGACAGGCAAAGGTTGAGCCATGAAGCACAGCTGAAAAGGCATAACGAAGCGCTGAGCCAGCTTTCAAGAAGCAGGGTTTGGGAACAGTTGGGTTTGGAAGCTGCGTTGCGACAAATCACAGAAGTTGCAGCCCATGCATTGGATTTGGAGCGGGTCAGTATTTGGCTTTATAACCAGAACCGGACAAGGATCACCTGTCAGAATTTGTATGAGCGCCAGATCAATGAACACAGCGACGGCCTGGAGTTATCAGCCATTGATTACCCCGCCTACTTTGCTGCTTTAAGTGAAGGCAGAACCATTGCCGCTCATGATGCGCATAATGACCCACGAACAAAGGAGTTTTCCGAAAGTTATTTGACGCCGCTCGGAATCGTCTCAATGCTTGATGCTCCGATAAGAATACTTGGAAATAACATCGGCGTTATTTGCAATGAACAAGTCGGCGAACTCAGGCATTGGTCACCGGAGGAAGAAGTTTTTGTGGCTTCGATCTCTGATTTTGTTGCTATGGCAATTGAGGCGGAAGAGCGAAGAAAAGTCAGAGAATCAATGGATCGGTTGGTTGAAGTCATACAATTAACCACTGATTTTGTTGGCATTACCAAATTGGGTGGCGACTCGCCATTTATGAATAACGGCGGGCGTAAAATGTTGGGCATTGGTGAATCCGAAAACATCGCAGAATTGCCATTCAAAGAGTTCCTGCCAGAAAAAGCCTGGAAGCATTATCAAAATGAAATACTGCCTCTGGCAATGATTGATGGGGTTTGGGCCGGAGAAACATCTTTGCAAAGGCGCGATGGCAGCCAATTGACTGTTTCACAGGTGACGATTGCTCACAAAAATAGAAAGGGAAAGATTGAATACCTGTCCACCATCATGCGCGACATTACTGAACAGAAACGCGCCGAACAGGCTGTGCGCCAAAGTGAAGAAAGGTATCGCGCGCTGTATGAGGACAACCCTTCAATGTACTTCACAGTTGACGCAATGGGGATGGTTTTATCTGTAAACGGTTATGGAGCGGAGCGACTGGGTTACAGCGTGAAAGAGTTGGTCGGCAAACCGGTGCTTGAGATTTTTCACGAAGACGACAAGGATGCAGTTGCTGAACGTTTGCAGGCCTGTTTGCGGGAACCGAATAAAATCGCAGAATGGGAATACCGCAAACATAAGAAGGATGGCTCCCTGATGTGGGTCAAGGAATATGTCAGGGTTGTAATAGGAAGTGATGGCAAGCCTGTGGTTCTGATTGTTTGCGACGACATTACAGAGCGTAAACAAGCTGAAGAAAAAATTCATAAGCTGAATTCGGTGCTTAGAGAATCAAGCGAGCAAATGCGCCGCCTGGCTGCCCACTTGCAGGACATTCGTGAACAGGAGCGGAAACGCATTGCATTGGAAATTCACGACGAGTTGGGGCAGCAATTGACGAGTTTCAAATTTGAACTGAAGCGATGCTCTGTCGAAATGGGAAAAGACAACCCGGATATGGCGAAGAAAGCTGGGGCGCTGGCTGAGCTTGTTACTGTAATGATGAAGACAGTTCGTCGAATTGCCACCGAATTAAGACCTGGAGTGTTGGACGAATTAGGGTTGATAGCAGCTATTGACTGGCAAGCTCGCGAATTCAAACGCAATACAGGCATTGCCGTGTTGATGAACAGAGCCGTCGAGGAGGTCATGATTGACGACGACAGAGCCACGGCTGTTTTCAGGATTTTCCAGGAAACACTGACCAACATCGCGCGGCATTCAGAGGCGGCCAGAGTCCAGGTTTCATTGGACTGCAAGGACGGTTTGCTTGTTCTTACTGTTCAGGATAACGGGATAGGCGTGACGGAAAATCAGTTTCGCAATTCCGGGTCACTGGGCGTGCTGGGGATGCGGGAACGAGCCAAGATATTTGGCGGCACATTGACAATTTCCGGCGTTGAAGGACAAGGGACAAAAGCAGTGTTGGAAATGCCATTGAGCTAATGCGGCAATCTGACCATAAAATCAGGAGAATAGAATGCTTATCGGTAAAGGTTACACGGACAGATTTCTATCTGAAATTGAGATTCGTGAGTTGGCTGCTTCGGCCTTGTCACAAGTCGAATTAGACGGTAAACGAGTCATAATCATCATTCCTGATGGGACGCGTACTGCCCCGATTCCGCAGATGTTTCGGCTTTTCCACGAACTACTGAGCGAGAAAACCGCCGCGCTGGATTTTCTGATTGCATTGGGCACCCACCAGCCTATGAGCGAAGAAGCGATCAATCTTCGCCTGGGAGTTACAGCCGAAGAGCGCGCAACTCAATACTCCACAGTAAATGTCTTCAATCATCACTGGGACTTGCCCCAAACTTTTGTCGAGCTTGGAGTCATTTCCAAAGAAGAAATTGCAGAGATTAGCGATGGGCTGCTGAACGAACCGGTCAATGTAAAATTGAACAAGCTGGTTTTCGATTACGATCAGATCATCATTTGTGGGCCGACATTCCCTCATGAAGTCGTAGGCTTTTCCGGTGGCAACAAATACTTTTTCCCCGGGATCAGCGCAGGCGAAGTTATCAATTTTTCTCACTGGCTGGGCGCGCTGGTCACCAGCTACGAAACCATTGGCAAAAAATACACCGCTGTTCGCAAGGTGATTGATCGTGCCGCTCAGTTCATCAAACATCCAAAGCTCTGTTTCAGTCTGGTGGTCAAAGGCGAATCTCTGGCCGGACTGTACATCGGTTCGCCCGAAGAAGCCTGGGAAGCCGCCAGCGATTTGTCGTCGAAGCTGCACATTGTCTGGGCTGACCGCCAATACAATCGAGTTCTTTCGGTTATGCCGAAGCTTTACGACGACATTTGGACTGGATCGAAGGGGATGTACAAGATGGAGCCTGTGATTGCCGATGGCGGAGAAGTCATCATCTATGCTCCGCACATTAACGAAATCAGCTACTCGCACGGCAAGTTGCTGGATGAAATCGGCTATCACGTGCTGGAGTACTTCACCAAGCAATGGGACAAATTCAAACACTATCCGCTTGGCGTTGTTGCGCACAGCACACACTTAACCGGTGTTGGCTCTTACGATCCCGAAACCGGAATCGAAAAACCTCGCATCAAAGTCACTCTAGCAACAAAAATTCCAAGAGAACGCTGTGAGCGGTTGAACCTTGGCTACCTAGACCCCGACACTATCAATCTGGAAGACTGGAAAGACAGGGAAGCCGAAGGCATTTTGCTGGTTCCGAAGGCAGGCGAAATGTTGTATCGCCTTAAACCGAAAGCCGTAGCCGCTTAGAAATTCCGCGAACGAAACTGTCTGTAACCGCTTATCGCAGCCCACGCTGATCGTCAACGATTTGAAGCTTGGCGAAATAACCGGGACTATAGGCTTATGGGTGGGGCCAGGCACAGTTGCTCACTTTTCCAATTTACGAGTGAGCAAGTAAACTGACGTTTCGAGGTTATTTTCAGAGTTTGCGTTGAGGGAAAGCGAATGCACGCTTTAACCTTTGATTCAAACTCTGAACTTTTTTAGCAAGAGGTTTTCAATGCAAGCTTCATCGAATTTGAAAGTTATTCGCGGTGCGTGTCCGCACGATTGCCCTGACACTTGCGCGCTGGTCACTACGGTCATGGACGGCAGCGCCATCAGTGTCAAAGGTGCGGAAGATCATCCCACCACCAACGGTTTTCTTTGCACCAAGGTCAATCGTTACCTGGAACGCACCTACAGCCCGCAACGAGTTCTGTATCCGATGAAGCGCGTCGGCGAAAAAGGCAAAGGCATTTTCCAACGCATAAGTTGGGACGAAGCTCTGGACACCATTGCTGCGAAGTTCAAGGAAATCGCCGACGAAGACCCGCAAGCCATTCAGCCTTACAGTTACGCCGGAACAATGGGATTGGTGCAGGGCGAAAGCATGGATCGGCGATTCTTTCATAAGCTCGGCGCATCGCTGCTAGACCGAACGATTTGCGCTTCAGCCGGAGCCGCCGGATACAAAGCCACCATCGGTCTGAGCATGGGAACTGATCCCGAACGATTCAACGAAGCCAAGCTGATTTTGATTTGGGGATCGAATGTCATCACCTCCAACGTTCACCTTTGGCCGAAGATTCTGGAGGCTCAACGCAACGGAGCACGCATCATAGCCATTGATCCTTACCGCAGTTTGACTGCCGAAAAATGCGATCAGCATATTGCTCCACTGCCTGGAACCGACGGCGCGCTGGCGCTGGCAATGATGCACGTCATCATCAAGGAAAATCTGATTGACGCCGATTACATTGAAAAATACACGCTGGGTTTTGAACTGTTGCGCGAACGAGTATTGGAGTATCCGCCATCGAAAGTCGCCAAGATCACAGATTTGGACGAAGCAACGATCATCAATCTGGCCCGCGAATACGCGACAACCAAACCTTCGATCATTCGGCTGAATTATGGAATGCAACGTCACGCTGGTGGTGGAATGGCTGTCCGTACTGTGGCTTGTTTGCCTGCGCTGGTTGGCTCTTGGCGAGACGCCGCCGGAGGCGCTCTGCTTTCGACTTCAGGCACGTTCGCTATGAACACGACGGCTCTGGCCAGGCCGGATTTAATCTGGAACAATCCGCGAACAATCAATATGTCCGCCATCGGCGACGCGCTGACAGGTTTTCAACGGATTCAGTATCCTGACCCTAAGGGAGGGGCGATGATTGAGAAGCTGGAACCGCTCGATCCGCCCGTTCGCGCGCTTTACGTTTACAACTCAAACCCAGTAGCTATCGCGCCCGATTCACGCAAAGTCATCGCCGGTTTCAGCCGCGAAGACCTCTTTACTGTCGTTCACGAAATCTTCCAAACCGACACCGCCGATTATGCAGACATTCTGCTGCCCGCAACCACGCAGCTGGAACAGTTCGATGTTCACCGAGCTTATGGCCATCTTTACGTTGTGCTGAACCAGCCTGCGATTGAACCCATTGGCGAAGCCAAGCCGAACACAGAAGTCTTCCGTTTGCTGGCCGAGCGTATGGGTTTTACTGAAGATTGTTTCAAAGACTCCGACGAAGACATTGCTCGCCAAGCCCTTGCCAGCCCGCATCCGCGTATGCAGGGCATTTCAATGGAAGAACTTAAAGAACGTGGCTGGATGCGACTGAATGTTCCTGAACGCTTTGCGCCTTTTGCCGAAGGGAATTTCCCAACGCCTTCTGGCAAGTGCGAATTCTTCAGCGAAACTTTGGCCAAGCAGGGAATTGACCCGCTGCCGGTTTATATCGCTCCGCGTGAAACCGTGCAGGACGCTCCGCAACTAGCTAAAAAATTCCCGTTGGCTGTCATTTCTCCGCCCGCGCACAACTTCCTGAATTCCAGCTTTGCCAATCTGCCCAGCTTCCTGAAAGCTGAAAAAGAACCGCGCCTGGACATTCACCCCGACGACGCAGGATTGCGAGGCATCAAAGACGGCGACCGAGTCCGCGTCTTCAACGACCGAGGTGATTTCAAAGTCACGGCCAAGGTTACGGACAAAGCCCGCCCCGGCGTCGTCGTGGCCCTGTCAGTCTGGTGGAAGAAACTTTCCGGCGACGGCTGCAACGCCAACGACGTGACTTCGCAAGGGCTGACCGATTTGGGAGCGGCGGCGACGTTTTATGATGCTTTGGTTGAAGTGGAGAAGGAATTATGAGAGTTGATAGTAAACAAGTTGTTCCGCCTTCTGAGAGAGCGACCTATTCATAAACTCACTTCATGTGTTGGCAAATGGATAATTAATCGTGCCGGTGACTACTTGCCAACTGTGGTACTGATTCAAGCTAATCAACAAGGAATAAATCATATGAGCAAACAAAATTCGGCTGGAATTCCGCTTCGCGCTTTGGGGCGCACAGGTGTTGAGGTGACCGCCATTGGTCTTGGCGGCTATCACATTGGCGCAATGAAAGACGATGACGAAGCCATTCAGTTGATGCACGAGGCCATTGATGCTGGCATCACCTTCATGGATAACGCCTGGGAATATCACGACGGTCGCAGCGAAGAGCTGATGGGTAAAGCCATTGCCGACCGTCGTCAGGAAGTTTTTTTGATGACCAAAGTTTGCACTCATGGGCGCGACCGTCACGAAGCCATGCGGCAGTTGGAAGATTCGTTGCGGCGGCTGAAGACAGATTACCTTGATTTGTGGCAGGTGCATGAACTGGCTTATGAAAACGACCCGGAATGGCATTTCGCACCCGGAGGCGTGATGGAAGCCGTGGAGCAGGCAAAGCGCGAGGGCAAAGTTCGTTTTGTGGGATTCACTGGTCACAAGAGCGCGGAGATTCATTTGAAGATGCTGGCTTATAAATATCCTTTTGACTCCTGTCAGTTGCCGCTGAATGCTCTGGATGGAACCTTCCGAAGTTTTGAACAGAAAGTGCTGCCCGAACTGGAGCGTCAAGGCATCGCCGCCATCGGTATGAAAAGCATGGGCGGAGGCGGCGATATGGTTAAAGCCGGTGTGCTGACCGCCGAAGAGGCTTTGCGTTACGCCATGAGCTTACCGGTGGCGACGCTGGTCAGCGGCATCGAATCTTCGAAAATTTTGCAGCAAAACCTGAAGGTTGCTCGCGACTTCCAGCCTTTTACCGTCGAAGAGATGAACACGCTCAGAACTCGATGCGCTGAGGCGGCTGGCGACGGACGGTACGAACTTTACAAAGTCTCAGCCAAACACGAAGGCCCGATCGGACGCGCTCAACATGGTTTTCCGCCTGTGGCTGAAATGAACGATTGAGCCAAATTCTTTGCTGAAAAAGTAGTGCAACCTCGGCAAGTTGCACTACTCTGGCGTCGTCTAAAAGCTGAATCGCATTCCCGTTTCAATTCTTCGCCCAGGCATGGCCGCAATCGGTTGACCGAAAAATGGCGAAGATTGCACGCCGGAAAAGCCTATCAGATTGGCGTGATTGAACAGGTTTGTTGCTTGAATGAAAAACTCCGTGCGGAATCGCTTCTGCGTTTGGCCGGGCATACCGCCCATCATTCCCAGCATATCGCCGCTGTCAGAACCTCCACGGATGACGCGAACCTGTGGGCCGCCTGCGCCCTGAGCTTCGGGCGGTTTGCCGAATCCGAAGCTATAACTCAGCCGGCTGCTCATATCCCACATCCCGACACCTCGCGCGCTGTTGCGAGTCACTCCTAACGGACGATCATTGATGATGCCATCTGCATTGTTATCAAAGCCTGTCGTGATGTTGTACGGCGTGGCGCTGCTTGCCTGAAAGATCGAACTGAGGCTCAGCGATTTGCTCAGCCGGTAATTACCCATTGCGAAAAAGCGATGGCGAACATCCTGCAACGATGGGCCGCGTTCAGCACGCAAATCGAAGTTGTTGACTGGCAAGCTTAACGGGCCGTCCGTTTCGTCCGTGATTTTCGACAGGGAGTAATTCGCGCCGAGCATGAATTTGCCCATCTTGAACCAGTTCATATTCACCATCCAGGTGTGGCTGGTTGAATTCGCGGATGATTCGACTTCCGTGATATTGCCAGCGTCTGGGAATGGACGAATGCCATTGATCGGAGCGTTGATGTTACGACCACGGAGCCGATGAACGCCCCGCGTAAAGAAGTAGTGAGACATCAGTCGAATATTGCCAGACAGCGTTTGTTCAATGCCGACAGAAGCGCGCTGAATCATAGGCATTTTCAAATTCGGATCAATCTGGATTCGACTGGCTGGCAAAGTGACCGCCGTGCCACCTGAAAAAGGATTCGGGAAACCCGGATTGCGAATAATCAAATCGCTTTGTTGCTGGCCGTTGACGCGCAACGCTTGTTCATAAGTTTCAGAACCAAACCAGTCATAAAAGATGCCCGCGCCACCGCGAATGACTGCTGTGCCTTTTTTGTTTGGAGACCAGGCAAAACCAATGCGCGGCATAAAATTGTTTTTATCCCCAAGGTTGGTTTGCGCTTCGTAACGAAGGCCGTAACTGAAGGTCAGGCTTTTGACGATTCGCCAATCGTCTTGTGCATAAGATCCGAATTGAATTTGGTTGAAACCCACCTGCCCGGTTCCGCGACGCTGGGTGTAAGTAGTTGGGCGACCGGCGCGAAAAGCATCCAGACTGGAAAAGATAAACGTTCCATTCAAATTGCGAAGCTCGTTGCTGAAGTAGTTCGACGCTTCCAGTTGAACGCCTGTGCGGATCGTGTGTTTTTTTAGCGTGATGTCCAGATTGTCGGCGATTTCAAACTCTCGTTCCCGGCGGGAACTGTTGACCTGACCGCCGCCGCGCGTGAAAGCGTTCAACACTTGAATGGTTTGCGCGTTCGACAGCGCGTCTAAATCCACATTTTGCCAGCGAGCTTGGAAACGGATTTCGTTGAATAGCTTTTTGCCAATCGCTCCCGAATCGGCGAAGCGTGCAATATGTTCGGCGGTGTCGCTGGTGAAACCGCGCTCAGGGAAATCGTAATTGCCCACGCCAAGGTTGTCGCGCCGAGTTGCATTGCGTTGGTATTCAGCGCGAGCCGTGTGAGTCTTGCTAAGTAAATGTTCCAGCCGCGCGGTCATATTCAGTGTTCGCCAGGGTTGGCGATTTTGGTCGTAAAAATTACCAGTGGGCAGCGCCGCGACGATGGTTTTGGCTTCAAACGAATTAACTCCATCGGCGGAAAGAAACAGGGAAGTGTGGTTTTTCCAAACCGGCCCACCGAGTTCAAAACCAAAGCGACGATTTTGCTCTGAGGCTCGAAACGGCGCAAAGGCATTGCGAGCGTTTAACGACTCGTCGCGGAATCCAATGTTGAAGCTGCCGTGCCAGTTATCAATGCCGGGTTTGGTCAGGATGTCCACGCTCATAAAAGATGATTCGTGACTTTCCGCGGCGTAAGCGTTGGTGCGAAAACGAATTTCTCTGATTTGATTTTTCGGAGGGAGTTTGCCGCCGCGAAAGCCGTTGACTCGGAACGTAGCTCCCGGCCCGGCCATGTTGCGAATCGCTTGTTCAAACTCTTCGGGGTCGTCGGGCAGCGCGGCGATTTGTTCGGCGGTCAGCACTGTCGTGAAAGCGTCTCCGCGTGGATCGGTTTTGGCTTCGCGTTTGTCCTGAGCAACGATAACACTTTCTTCGACGGTGGCGATTTGAAGTTTGATTTCAATCTGATTCGCGCCGGGCTTCAAGTTGAATTCCTTTATTGTGCGCGGAGCAAAGCCATCGGCAGTGACGACGATTTGCGCTTTGCCAACCGTGAGTTGCGAAAGACTGGCTTCGCCGCGTGATCCGGTCACAGCTTCGTTGGCTTGTTTGCCAACGACGACACGAGCTTTAGGAATCGCTTCGCCATTGGGATCAACGACCGTCACACGCAAACTGGCTTCGGTTGGTTTCGGGTTTTGGGCGAGGGCTGGTTGAATCGTTATCAGCGACATAAGCAGTAAATTCACGATTTGAACTTTGAGCTTCATTTTTCCTTATCCTGAGAAAAAGTAGCGCAACCTGCCAGGTTGCATTGATCTGGCAAAGCGCTAACGGAGAAAGTGGCGCAACCTTGGCAGGGTTGCGCTACTTTTGCCGCTGCCGCAAGTTTAATTGTCGTTCAGAAGCTGGCTGCGAATGTAACGATTGACGTTGGCAGCGTTTGGCGGATCGTAATTTCCCATTACCACAATCGTGTAGCCGCTGGCCGGATCAATTTCCAGTTCGGAGTTAATGCCGGGGGCTCCGCCCGCAATGCCGAGTCCGCCACCAACGATTCGCTTGGTGTTTCCCGCGCTGATCAGTTTGTTGGCCAGCAGAGCATTTGAAAACTTCAGCAAATCTTCTGTCGTCGAATAACCTCCGCCAGCC
>JBGAPB010000233.1:0-10106 GCA_044221525.1 Blastocatellia bacterium
CACGAACCGCTGTTCGACCTAATTGGCAACGCGCAGGAAGACGGACGCCGTGTTGCCAAACAGCTTTACGGCGCACGCGGTTTCATGTTGCATCACAACACTGATGGCTGGGGACACGCTGTGCCAATTGACGGAGTCGGCTCAGGCATCTGGCCAATGGGCGCGGCCTGGTTGAGTTTGCATCTGTGGGAGCATTACGACTTTACGCGTAACCGCGAATTCCTGAGCAAACGCGCTTACCCTGTGATGAAAGAGGCTGCGGAGTTTTTGCTGGATTACCTGATTCCAGACGATAAAGGCCGATTGCTGAGCGGCCCTTCGATTTCGCCAGAAAACCGTTACCAGTTGGCGGATGGTGTCGTCGGTAAACTGTGCATGGCTCCGGCCATGGATTCGCAAATTGCTTACGCTCTTTTCACGCGGGTCATTGAATCCAGCCGAGTGCTGAATCTGGATTCTGAGTTCGCCAGGAAAGTTTCCGAAGCGCGCGACCGGTTGCCCAAACCGACCATAGGCAAACATGGGCAGTTGCAGGAATGGCTGGAAGATTACGACGAACCTGACCCTGGTCATCGCCACGTTTCGCAATTGTTCGCGCTGCATCCGGGCAATCAAATCACGCTAAGTGGTACGCCTGAACTTGCGCGGGCGGCGCGCATAACGCTTGAACGCAGATTGAAAGCCGGAAGCGGCCACACAGGTTGGAGCCGCGCGTGGATCATCAATTTCTGGGCGCGACTGGGCGAAGGCGACACTGCCCACGAAAACATCACGGCCCTGCTAGCGAAATCAACTTTGTGGAACCTTTTGGACAATCATCCGCCATTCCAAATTGACGGCAATTTCGGAGGGACAGCCGGAATGATTGAAATGCTGTTGCAAAGCCACGCTGGCGAAATCGCTTTTCTGCCGGCTTTGCCCAAAGCCTGGGCAACGGGTTCGATCAACGGCATTCGCGCTCGCGGAGCAGTCGGAGTTGACCTGAACTGGGCGGCTGGCAAAGCAACGCTGGCAATCTTGCGACCCGATGTCAGCGGCGAATTGCGATTGAAGGCTCCGCGCGGCCAACAGATTTCTGCTGTGACCGAACAAGGCAGAAAGCAGCCAATTGAAACTGGCGACGTTGTTACGTTGAAAGCGTTTGCGGGTAAGACTTACAAAATAGGTTTTCAGTGATGAAAGCCAAAACAGATGGAGAAGGTAAATGTTCAAATCAAATCGTTCGGTCACCTTTTTTGCGCTAATCGCGCTGCTTGCCTGCGGCGTTGCGCCTTCCAGATTCGCGCAGCAACAGACTCCTTCTTCAACGCAAACTAAACAGCAAAACCCATCACAACAGGATCAAGACGCCATCGTTCGCATCAGCACTCAACTTGTGCAGATTGACGCAGTGGTCACGGACAAGAAAGGTAACCACATCGAAGACCTGACCACCGACGATTTCGAGCTTTTTGTTGACGGCAAAAAACAAGACCTGACGCATTTCAAACACGTCAGCCTGCCGCCGGTTAAGCGCGAATTGCCGCCGGTAAAAAAATCCGACGCGCCACCGGCTTCACCGAACATGCCCTCAAAGAAGCTGGAACCTCGCGAAGTCCGCCGCACCATCGCCTTCATCGTTGACGATCTTGGGCTGTCTTTCACCAGCACCGAACGAGTGCGCGAAACTCTGCGACAATTTCTGGACAGGCAAATGCAGGAAGGCGATCTGGTTGCCATTATTCGCACCGGCAGAGGTTTGGGAATGCTGGAACAGTTCACCAGCGACAAACGTCTGCTTTATTCCGCAATTGACAAGCTGATGTGGAATCCGCTGAGCCGCGATATGGTCCCCAATTTCGGCAGCGAAAGCAGCCTGGGTGAATCCGAACAAAGCCAACAATCGGCCAGTGATCAGCAAGCACTTGATAGCGGCATGAACAATTTTCGCGACACGCTCTTTTCAACCGGCACGCTGGGCGCGATCAATTTCGTCGTCAACGGATTGCGCGAATTGCCGGGACGAAAAAGCGTCATGCTGCTTTCAGACGGTTTTAGAATTTATCCTACCAACAGCAGCATGGGCGATCCGGACGCCGTCGCCCAAAGCGAAATGGTTCAGCAAGCTCTGAAACAATTGGTTGAAATGGCGAACCGATCAAGCGTAGTGATTTATTCGATGGACGCAAAAGGTTTGTTGCCATTGGTTCCGGGCGGAGAAACCGGCGGTCGTCCGACTGGCGATTCTTACGCCAAGGCCATGCAGGACAATCAGGAAACTCTGGAAGGCCCGGTTTCTCTGGCAGTTCAGACGGGAGGCATTGCCACTTTCAACAACAACGATTTGAATATGGGAATTCAGGAAGCCCTGTATGACCAGCAAAGTTATTACCTGATCGGTTTTGATCCTGAAGATGAAATGTTCGACCGCAAACTCCACAAGATCAAAGTCACGGTCAAACGCCCAGGTTTACAAGTTCGCGCCCGGCAAGGCTTTTACGGTTATGACGATGAACCACGCGATGTCGAAAAGTCGCGCGGCCAGCAGATTTTCGGAGCGATGCTGTCTCCGCTAGGAGTCCGCGATTTGTCGCTGAAAATGACTCCTTACTATTTCAACTCTGCCAAAGAAGGCTCGCTGGTGCGCGCGCTTTTCCATATTGACAGTTCCAAGTTGAGTTTTAAGGACACCGGCGATGGCAAAAAAGCGATCAAACTTGATCTGGCGGCATTCGCCTTTGACGACAAAGGAACCGCGCTGGACCTGAACGCCAAACACGTCGCGCTGACTTTTGACGAAGCTCAATACAAACAAGTCATGGCAGAAGGGCTGACTTATCGCGCGGATTTTCCGATCAAAAAGCCTGGCGCTTATCAATTCAGAGCCGTGCTGCGCGACATTGAATCCAAGCGGTTGGGCACGGCCAGTGAATTCATCAACGTCCCGGATTTAAGCAAAAACCGTCTGGCAATGTCCGGCCTGGTTCTGACTTTGCCAAAAGCTGAAGGCGATAAGACAGAAAATGAAGATGTCCGAACTTCGCCTTATGTTCGCAGCTTCGCCAAATCCGGCTGGGTGCAATACGGTTCGGCCATTTACAACGCAACTGTTGACAAAAGAACCAATCAGCCGCAGCTTTCAGTCCAGGCTGAAATTTACCGCGATGGAAAATTGCTGAAACAATTGCCTCCGAAATCCTTAGAGCTTCCGGCAAAGGCCAGCGCCAAACGGTTCGATTTCGTTGGTCAAATGCTGCTCAACAATTTCCAGCCGGGAGACTATCTTTTGCGTGTTGTAGTTACTGACGCGCTGGCTAAAAAGAAAGTCGGACAGGTTGAACAATGGATGGATTTCACCGTCCGATAGAATCAGTATCGTGTGCGTGAGCAAGCGTCCAGCATCGCAACAAACACCTGCTCACGCTCTCTTACCGAATCAACGAATCTTATGACAACACAAACAAAACCAAACATTCGCTTTTCAGTCATAGGGCTGAACCACGGACATATCAACGGCCAGACTCAGGCAATGCTGCGAGCAGGCGCTGAACTGGTTTCGTTTTATGCCAAGGAACCTGACCTTGTCGCTGATTTCACCAAACGCTTTCCGCAGGCAAAACTGGCGCGAAGCGAAAAAGAAGTGTTGGAAGACAAGACGGTTCAGTTGATCGTATCGGCTTCGATTCCGGTGGATCGTGCTCCGCTGGGCATAGAGGTAATGCGCCACGGCAAAGACTTCATGGTGGACAAACCCGGCATCATTACTTTGGAACAGCTTGCGCAGGCGCGCCGCGTCCAGGAACAGACGCATCGCATTTATTCGATCATGTACAGCGAGCGGTTTGAGAATAAGGCTACGACCAAAGCCGCCGAACTGGTCAAAGCCGGAGCCATAGGCAAGCCGATTCAAACCGTAGGTCTGGGGCCGCACCGATTGAATTTGCCGACTCGCCCAGCGTGGTTTTTCGAACGCCAAAAATACGGCGGCATCATCTGCGACATTGGCTCGCATCAGTTCGACCAGTTTTTGTATTTCACAGGCTCGACCAAAGCCGAAATCGTCGCCTCACAAGTCGGCAACATTAATCACCCGCAGTATCCTGAATTGGAAGATTTTGGCGATGTGATGCTGCGCGGCGATGGCGGAACCGGATACATACGAAACGACTGGTTCACGCCGGACGGATTGCCTACGTGGGGAGACACTCGGCTGACCGTCATCGGAACGCATGGTTACATCGAAGTTCGCAAAAACGTGGACATTGCCGGAAAGCCAGGCGCAAACCACCTGATCCTGGTTGACCAAAAAGGCGTTCAGCGAATTGATTGCGAAAACGTGCCGCTGCCTTATGGCGAATTGCTGGTCAACGACATTTTGAATCGCACTGAAACCGCCATGACTCAGGCTCACTGTTTTCTGGCAACGGAATTGGCATTGAAGGCTCAGAAACAGGCGCAACGCATCAATCCCCAAAAGTAAAAAAGGTTCTTTAACCCGGGCTTCATACCAAATCAACGGTTCAGAAACTGGGGGAAATCTGCTGGGCTTGCTGATGTCAGGCTGCGGCCTGAACCATTGACGTTGAATATTTCTGTAAAAGATTTTTTTTGTGACCTGAATAAAAAACGCCACGTCTAGGGAGCAGGAAGATTACTGGTCTTACCATAAAATAATTTTCAGTGACTTTCTTCCGAGGCTTATACAGTTCCCTGACGGTGAGCGCGTTTTCCGCGAGCGCCTGCAAGGGAGGAAGGTTGCGTCTGATCTACGCGGAGGATCAGGCGCAGCCCCTTCGATTTCCACCCAACACGCTCAATCCAAAAACAATTAAGCGATCAGGTTTTGGCTTTGCTTCTGCTATTGCCTGACTGAACTTGGCGACATACGATTACTTCCCCCAAAAAATATTTAGGAGAAACTAGAAATGTCACAACTGACTAGAAGAAATTTTGGCAAAGCGACTTTGGCTGCCAGTGCTGGGACGGCTTTGAGCCGAACAAAAATTCTAGGAGCCAACGACCGCGTCAATCTGGGAATCATCGGCCCTGGCGACCGTGGTCACGCGGTATGGTCGTTGTTTTTGAAACAGCCGGACGTGAATCCTGTGGCGGCTGCTGACGTGTTTCAGCCTTACCTGGAACGCGCAGGCAAAACTGCTGCCCAAACGTCCGGAGGAAAAATCGTTCAGCACGAAGATTTCCGTCGCTTGCTGGATATGAAGGAAGTTGACGCCGTCATCGTCGGCACGCCGGATCACTGGCACGCATTGGCGACAATTTCATCCTGCCAGGCAGGCAAGGACGTTTACTGCGAAAAACCGCTGAGTCTGACTGTTCACGAAGGCCGCCGAATGGTCGCCAACGCTCGCCAGCACAAGCGCGTAGTTCAAACCGGCAGCCAGCAACGTTCGGGGCTGCATTACCAACAAGCCGTCAAAATCGTCCGCGAAGGCGGCATCGGCGCGGTTCACAAAATCACAGCCGGTTTCACTCGCAATGGCATGCCGGGCTTCAAACCTGAAGAAATTCTTGGCCCGGGTAAAGATGTTCCGAAAGGTTTGAACTGGGATATGTGGCTGGGGCCTGCCCCGGCTGTTGCTTACGATCCTTTCCGCTGCCATTACAACTTCCGCTGGTTCTGGGATTATTCAGGCGGACAGATGACCAACTGGGGAGCGCATAATCTGGACATAGCTCGTTGGGCGCTCGACGCCAGAGCGCCGCGTGCCGTCACTGCCTTTGGCGGACGGTACGAAATCAAAGACGGAGGCGAAACGCCCGACGTTCAGGAAGTGCTTTACGATTTCGGCAATTGCGTCGTCACCTGGTCTGGTCGCGAAGTGAATCGTCAGCGTGATGAATACCTGGTCTTTCACGGAACGAAAGGGACTCTAAACATCATGCGAAACGGTTTCACCATCACTCCCGAAACCTGGCGCAAAAAAGACAAACCCGAAATCGAACCCATGCAGGAAAAAGGCGACGCCAATCAATCCCAGGTTTCACACGTACGCAACTTTCTGGATTGCATCAAAAGCCGCCAGCGCCCAATCGCCGATGTCGAAGAAGGTCATCTGACCGCGACAATGTGCCATCTTGGAAATATCGCCACGCGACTTGGCCGTTCGTTCAAATGGGACGCCGACAAGGAAGAAATCATAGGCGACAAGGAAGCCAACCAGATGCTTTCGCGGCCTTATCGCAAACCGTGGAAGTTGGATTAAGGCTTAGAGTTCACGCTTCAGCGTGTCGAAGTTCAACCCACACGCTAAAGTGCGAACTCTGAACATTCAATGGAGTTGAAAAAGTTATGCAGTGTTCACGTGGCAATCATCAGCCGCAAGGCTGGCTCAACTTGTTTTCGGCATTGGTTCTGACCCTTGCTTTGTTTGTCGGCTCATTTGGGCAAACTGCTCAACCGGCACAACAACCGGTGAAACCTGTCGCTCAACCGGAACAGGCGAAACTTAAACAGCCGGAAAGTTTATCGGCTGAAGAGTTTTCCAAACTCAGCCGCGATTTCTCAGAAGAAGGCGGTTATTTCCGTTCAGACAATTTCACATCGAACGAAACTTCCTACCTGCACGTTGTGAACAAGATGCGCGAAATCGGCACAACTGGTGGAGCTTATTTGGGCGTTGGGCCTGAGCAGAACTACACTTACATTGCCAAAACTCGCCCGAAAATAGTCTTCCTGCTGGACATCCGTCGTCAGGCGATCATCCAGCATTTGATGTACAAAGCCATCTTTCAGGTTTCTGAAAACCCGGCGCAGTTTCTGGCCAAACTGCTCAGCCGACCACTCCCGTCCAAAGACGCACCCAAAGAGTTAAAAGACAAAGCTCCAGCGGAAAATGCTTCGATCAATGAATTGCTGGCATTTTTCAGCGCGGCAACGGCTGACGAAAAAGCCTACACCGCCAATCTGGCCGAAATTCGCAAACTGATTCAGGAAGATTTCAAATTCCCGCTGTCAGACAATGATAAATCCATGCTGGAATATGTTTACAAAAGTTTCCGCGACGAAGGGCTGGCAATTTCTTACCGCACGGACGGCGGCGGAGGCTGGGGCGGTTATTTCCCTACGCTAAAGGAAATTCTGGCGGGTGAAGACCTCAACGGAAAGCAGGGGAACTTTCTGGCTGTGCCGGAAGATTATGAATTTGTGCGCGGGCTTCATCGCAAGAACCTGATCATCCCCGTCGTAGGCAATTTCGCAGGCAAAAAGGCGCTGGCTTCAATTGCCGATTACCTTAAACAGCACGCTTACACCGTGACGGCTTTTTACCTGTCGAACGTTGAACAGTATTTGTTTATGGATGGCATTCATGGAGATTTTGCCGAAAACGTACGCAAACTGCCGTTGACAGAAAAGAGCCTGTTCATTCGCGCCATTGCCGGACGCGGTCCTCATCCGGCGCGACAACCAGGGCATCGCCTGACGACTCTGCTGCAAAAGATGACCGTCTTTCTGAAAGATTACGACGAGAAGCTTTACAGCAGTTATGGCGAACTGACGATGACGAATTACATCGCGCCTTAAAACCCGCGACAAAATTACATCAACCAAGCCGACTCCTTTGACGTCTTTACAGGCACACGCAAAGAAACCTGTAAACCAAGCGATTTAGGAGTCGGCTATGTTTTTATCTTTCCGCTTCGCAACCTTTCTGTTTTTTCTGCTGGCGTTGACGCTGCCAGCGGTTTCCCAGACAAATTACCAGCAGCCCGGAACTGCAACCGTCACCGGCATGGTCAGACTGGGCGGGGAACCCGCCGCAGGCATAGCCATGGCGATGATTCCCGAACAGACAGGCGGCCCAGGCAGACGGCAGCCAAATCAGCCTCAACAAGGTCAACAGACGCAACAGACGCAAGAAGATAAAACTTTCCAGGCCACGACTGACGCCAACGGAATTTACCGCTTCAGCGCCGTCGCGGCTGGCCGATACAGAGTGATGCCTTTGACGGAAACTTTGGTCTCTGCCACCGGCAATCCAAACGGAACCGCCATTTCGATTTCGGTCAGCGAAGGCCAGGCTGTTTCGCAAATTGATTTTTCGATGGCTCGCGGAGGCGTCATTACCGGTCGGGTAATTGATGGCAACAACCGCCCTGTGATCGCCGAACGAATAACCCTGTCCACTGTGGCAGAAACCGGTCAGGCCAGACAGGTTAATGGAGGAAACCGATTCGGTTTGGAAACCGATGATCGCGGAATTTATCGCGCTTATGGTTTGCCAGCCGGACGTTATCTGGTCAGCGCCGGAACCGACTCAGCAGGTTTGAGGCCAGGGCCTGCTTTTAATCGTCGAGCTATTTACGCCAAAACCTTTCATCCAAACGCGACCGAAGAATCCGAAGCTCAAATCATAGAAGTCGCCGCTGGCAGTGTCAGCGAAAACGTCAACATTCAATTGGGTTTGCCTGCCAGGTCTTATGCGGTTTCAGGTCGCGCGGTTGATTCAAAAACCGGCCAACCGGTTCAATCCGTGCCGATCAGGGTAACCCGTGAAGTCCGCAACGGACGAGGCGGCCAGGCTGGCTTTCCAACCGGCAACGTCGGCTCCACCAATGCCGAAGGCGAATTTCGTATCACCGGTTTGTTTCCGGGCCGCTATTCGGTTTCGGTCAACCCTGCAAATTTTTCAGGCGGCACGGCTGTCACCAACGAGTTTTACAGTGAACCTACCAGCTTTGAAATCACCAGCGACGACGCCAGCGGAGTGGAATTGCAGGTCAATCAAGGCGCCGCAATTGCCGGAATTGTCGCCATCGAAGGCACGAACGATCCAACGTTGGCCAACAGGTTGTCTCAGTTGATGGTCTTTGCCAATTCACGCGGCGGACAGCGTCAAGCCGGAGGACAAGCCGGTGGGCAAGGTGGCGGGCAAGGAGGAGCAACATCCGGCGGCAATGGTTTGTCGTCTGTTTCGCCTGCTGGCATTTTCCGCGTCGGCGGCCTGGCTCCCGGCACATTCCGCTTAAACATCAATGGCGGCGGCGGTTTTGGCGGCGATGGAGCTTTCAAACTGATCCGCATTGAGCGCAACGGATCGCCCATCAACGGCGATGTGGAGGTCACTTCCGGCGAACAAATCGGCGGCATTCGCATTGTTGTCGGATACGGTTCCGCAGTGATACAGGGGCGCGTGCTGGTGAATGGAGCGCCGCCGCCTGCCGGTTTGCGGATTATGGTTTCGGCGCGTTCTGCCAACTCCACGACAGGAAATGGCGGAGGCGGCAACCAGCGAGTCGAAGCCGACGGCCAGTTCAGGATCGAAAACCTGTTGCCCGGAGCTTATGAAATACGCGCAACCGGAACAGTTGCAGGCGGCCCCGGCGGCAGAGGTCAAGGCGGCAGACCAAATCGCGGCGGCCAGGCTGGAGTTCCCGCTCAACCCCAAACCAGTATTCAAGAAGATCGCCAAACCGTGACGGCCACAAATGGGCAACTGGCAAACGTCACGCTAAACCTGAAATTGGTTCAACAATGAATATGAAGCTTCAACACGTTTTGCGCCTGCTCTGCCTGTTTTGTTGCGCGACGTCTGTCGTTACCGCTCAGCAACCAGCCGCAGACAAACCCGAACTACCCAAACTCGGTTCGATCAAAGGGCGCGTTATTGGCGAAGACGGCCAGCCGTTGGCAGGGATTCCCGTCATGGCGATTCCCATTGGAGCGCGTAACGCAGGTGGTTTTGGACAAGGCATTGGCAGACAAGGCGGTCAACCGGCTGCACCTTCGCAAGCAACCACCGACGACGATGGCAATTTCGAATTCACCAACCTGCTTCCGGCTTCTTATGCAATTTCGGCTTCTGTGCCGGGTTACGTGGCCCCGTTGCCTGAGGCAGAAGAAGAAAGCAGAACGGGTCTTTATCTGGTTGGAGAATTCGCCAGCATCACATTGGTCAAAGGCGGCGTCATCACCGGCAAGGTGTTCAATTCCGGCGGGGAACCAGTGACCGGCATCAGCGTCAGCGCCATTCGCACAGGCAATTTGAACGGCGAACCAGACGAACTATCTTTGGCCAGAGGCTTCGGTCGTAACTGGAGAACTGATGACCAGGGCGTTTATCGAATCTACGGTTTGATGGCTGGAACTTACATTGTTCAGGCTGGCC
>JBGAPB010000234.1:0-10114 GCA_044221525.1 Blastocatellia bacterium
AAAATCTGGCCTGTATTATCTGCCGGAATGTCCTGAGTACACTCTGGTCAAACCGGAGCATAAGGTTTCGTTTGGCAGTGAACAGCAGGCATACGAAGCAGGTTACAAAAAATCTAAAAATTGTCCCCGATAAGCATTCAAGCAATGCTTATCGGGCAGGATCAGTAAATCACCGATTTAGCTATCCGGGACAGGTAGCTATATGGTGATTTGCTGTATGTGGAGTTATGCAATCAGTAACATTCAAAGAGTTGTTAAAAAGTAATGCCAATTTTCGTAGTTTATGGTTCGGCCAGGTTATCAGCGAATTGGGAACCTGGTTTTCTTTTATTGCTGAGCTGGGATTGGTTCAGTTTTACTCCGGCTCGACTTGGATGACCGCCGCTCTGCTGGTTTCGCGCTTGCTGCCGGTATTGATCTTTGCGCCGCTGGCAGGCGTGGCGGTTGATCGTCTGGATAGGAAGCGGATTTTGATAGCCGCGGATTTGATTCGCGCGTTGGCCGCGCTCGGCTTTCTGACGATCAGCGTCGGCGCACCGATTTGGGTCGCGGTTTTGTGCAGCGGAGTGATGTCTTCGGCTGGCACTTTTTTCGAGGCGGCAAAGAATGCTTCAATTGCCAATATGGTCACTCGGCAGGAGATGCTGACAGCAAACGTGTTGATGTTTTCTACACGCTTTTTGCAATTGACGATTGGGGCTGCCCTTGGTGGGGTAACCGCTGCAAAGTTTGGGTATAACACTGCCTTCGTTATTAACTCGATTTCGTTTGTCGTTTCGGCGGCATTCATCTTTGCGATTCCGTCGGCGATTATGCGGAAGCGGAGCGCCGAAGTTTCTGTTGAAGCAATCGCGAAGCAAGGCAATCGGTTTTTAACCGAAGTGCGCGAAGGTTTGGCTTACATTTGGCAGACGCATTTTGTCCGAGGAATCGTCATGGTGAATGTCGGTTGGGCGCTGGGCGGAGGAATGAATAACCTGGTCTTTGACCGCATTGCCAGGCACGAGTTTGCCCGAGGCGCAGGCGATCCCGGCGATTGGAGCCTGGCTGCGCTGATGACTGCGGCTGGTGCTGGGTTGTTTATGGGGATGGCTCTGGCGCGCAGAGCAGGTGTGTGGATTTCGGATGAGCGGCGAGCAGGTAATTTTGTCGGCTGGTTGTTGCTGATTCACGGTTTGTTTTTTGCAGCGGCGGGGTTGATGCCATCGCTGCTTGGGTTCGCGCTGTGCATTGGTATCAGCCGATTGATTCTGGGCGCTGAGTTCGGAGTGCAAGAGACGTTGATGATGCGAATGATTCCGGACGAATATCGTGGCCGTGTTTTTACGACTGACCGCGCTCTGGAATTGAGCACTATGACCGTTTCGATGCTGGTGGCCGGAGGTTTACTGAAATGGGTAAGCCCAAGAACAATGGTAATGGTGTCTGGATTGCTTTCAGCCAGTCCGGGATTGATATGGTTAATGGCAATGTGGTTGAAGCGGTTCAGCGTGCCGACTTGCGCTGTTCGTGAGCAATACAGTGAAGGTTAGGCCGAAAGCCAGCCACACAAAACAACAAAGGCGCAGCCGTAATTTCATAAAATTTACGGCTGCGCCTTTGGCTTTTACGGAGAAACTTCAGTTGCCTGGCGGTTTGGTTGGCGGCGGAACTGGCGCTTGCGGATCGTCAACGAATTTGATGTCGGTCTCAAACTTCCTATAAAACTTGAAGTAGAGCATATTTCGGGATTGTTGTTTCAACCTGCGGTCACCAATAACGAACTCGGCACGCAGCGGCAACAAAACTTCCACATCAATACCTCGCAGCTTGATCATGTCGTAATCAATCGTGCTGTCGGAATTCGTCACAGGATAACTTTTCGGAAGATCGTCAACAGCCTGTTCAATTCGCAAAACCAACTTCTTTTCCGTATCAATCCAGATGCTGCCGCTGTAACCAGAGACAATTTGCGGAGCGCCTTCGGCTTTGATTGTTAGTTTGGACGTTTCTTTAGCCACGCGAAAATCGTAAATGTTTGTTTGCCGAGTGCCCAGCTTGTCTTTGCCGGCAGGAGTGAAGACGGTTTTAGTTTCCGCATCGAAAAGCGAGGCCAGAGCCGAAGCAAAATCGCCAGTCGAATAAGCTCCGCCGGATTGTTCCAGAGACTTGGTCACAGGGCGACCTACGGTATTGATCGGCTTGTAAGTCTCACGCTTGTGGTTGTAAGTCAGTTCATAAGTCAGCGTGTCTGCACGTTCCCACGCGCCTGAGCCGTCAATGTCGTAATATCTCTGAACTTCCTGTTGGCAGATAAAGTCTGGCAATTCTTCCAGGTAATCGCGGACGTTTTTGCGAGTTTCTTCCAGAAAAGGATCAAGCGGCGGAGTGCCGGTGACGGTCAATTTGCCATAAGAAGCCGATAGTTTTTCAGCGGCTCGTTTGATGGTGTTCAGCAAATGCGGATGAGCGCCGTTGGCTCGCAACCGGCTGATGGCTTCAGGCGTTGGGTCAAATGCGATGCCGACCCTTTCGACGTGAACAGCCAGATCGGGTTCGGTCATGTTTCGCCCGACGGAACGCCGCAACAGGATGTTCAAATCCTGCAAAGTCAGCGGTTGGTTTGAAAGTTGAGTCGGTGCAGGTGTTTGGGCGAAAGTCGCCGATA
Organism: Blastocatellia bacterium; assembly: GCA_044221525.1. Taxonomy (GTDB): domain Bacteria; phylum Acidobacteriota; class Blastocatellia; order RBC074; family RBC074; genus RBC074. The sequence continues at coordinate 2,648 of JBGAPB010000234.1, forward strand.
GTAAATGCGTCGTTGAAATCGAACAGGCAAAGGCCATTGCCAAAACAAAGATGATTTTTTTCATGTGATTCACTCCTTTACAGGAACGCCAGCATTGTTATTTATTGCCGAATGATTTTCCAGCCTGCAACCCGCACACCTAAACTTGCCTTACAAATCTTCAATGACTTGTTTTAGAATCAAACCCGTTGATCGTCGGAAAATCCCCCCGGCATTTTCTGATTTCTGTTCGACCTAAGCTTTTCTGGATGGAGTTTATAGAATTGAAAAATTGCTTGTCATTCGCACTAACTGCCCTGATTGTTTTCAACTTCAATCTTTCGCCGCTGGCGCAGGATTTTTCACCAATAGTTTCTGGTCGTTCGGCTTCCCCGGCCAACGACAAATCACTCACCACTGATCCCGGAGCTAACGACCGCATTTGGCAGATGACCGGGCCGTTCGGCGGCGATGTCAGCGTGTTGGCAATTGATCCTCGAAATGCCAATCGGGTTCTGATCGGGAGCGGCGATGGACAAATTTATAGTTCAAACGACGGCGGCACGATTTGGAAACGTATGCGTCCTGGAATTCGTGCGCTAGGTTTCATCGTGACCGTTATTCATTTCGACCGTGAAAGGCCAAATCTGATTTACGCGGGTGTTAAACCACAAACCGAAGTCGGAGATGATGTTGGTTCCACCTCAGGGAGCTTTTTCATCAGTGAAGACAACGGCGAAACCTGGCGTGAAGCGGAAAGTATGCGTGGCCGAGCCGTTCGCAGTTTTTCCCAATCGGTCAGCGAGCCGAATGTGATGGCGATTGCCGCCAGCAACGGCATTTATCGTTCGTCTGATCGCGGCAAAAGCTGGGAACTGATCACGCCTGTTAGCAATCCTGAACTTCGAGGCTTTCATTCCGTAGCCATTGATCCGCGCGACGCCAACGCGATTTATGTCGGGACACATCATTTGCCGTGGAAGACTCTGGATGGCGGCAAAACCTGGAAGCGCACCGGTCATAAAGAAGTCGGTATGATTGACGATTCTGACATCTTCACGATCCAAGTTGACCAGGACAATCCAAACACAGTCATGATGAGCGCTTGCAGCGGAATTTACCGTTCGCAGGATGCCGGGACCGCCTGGACAAAGTTTCAGGGCATTCCATACAGCAGCCGACGCACTCACATGATTTATCGCCATCCGACTCGCCCGGAAACTATTTTTGCCGGGACGACCGAGGGCCTGTGGGTTTCAACTCAAGACGGCAAGCCCGACACCTGGCGGCAGGTGACTTCGGCTCAACTGGTGATCAACGCCATTGCAGTTCATCCCTCGCAACCAGACAGAGTTTTTTTGGCGACCCAGGACAATGGAGTTTTGATCAGCCTGAATGGCGGCGAAACTTATGAAGCCAGCAACGCCGGTTTCATAAATCGCAAAGTTCCGGCTGTGCTGGCCGACAGCAAAGAGCGCGGACGGGTTTATGCCGGGGTTCAGTTTGACGGGTTAAATGGCGGTTTGTTCGTCAGCGAAGACAGCGGCGTCACCTGGCAACAATCAATGAACGGTATGGGGGTACGCGATATTTATTCGTTGACTCAATCGCCGACCAAGCCTGAAGTTGTTTATGCCGGGACCAACCACGGCCTGTTCCGCTCCGACGATCACGGTCGCAACTGGGTTCAGGTCAAGCGCGAAGAATCGCCGGTTGATATGGATAAAGAGGCTGAGGCCAAGCCAGTTGTCGAAACGCCCAAACAGGCGACTCGGCCACGCTTGGTCACTTCGCAGCCACAAAAGAAACCATCGGCAAAATCCGTTAAACCTGTTGTGCAAGCTCGCTCAAAACCTTCAGTAAAGTCCAAAGCCGCGCCGAAATCCAAAGCCGTTGCCAGGACTTCATTGAAAGCGAAGAAAGTTGAGACTCCGCCAAAACCTGTCAGCGACCGCGTTGATCTGCAAAGCCAGGTTCTGTCCATCGTCCCATTTACCGCCCGCGTTGAAAATGGTCTGGCGGATTGGCTGATTGTTTCAACCTGGGATGGGCTGTTTTTCACCGAAGACGAAAAGAAAGGTTGGAAGCCGTTCAAAATTCGCCTGACTGAAAACAGCGAAGCCTCGGCCAATCAACCGACTATCAATTCGATTGCCACCAGCCCCAAAGCTCCCGGAGTGATTTACATAGCCACGCGCGATGGTTTGTTTGTGTCGCGCGATAACGGAGCAAACTTTCAACAAGTAATAGTTGACGAAGACGTGAAAAGTGTTCGTTCGGTGATCTTCGATCCGCGTTCTAGCGAGACGATTTATCTGGGAACCACAGCAGGTTTTTTCCGCTCAATGGACGCCGGAAAAACCTGGGAACATCGCGGCGGAGGAATGCCGCAGATGGTCAACGTAGGCGGCTTGGTCGTCAGTGCAGCCAATCCCGACGAGCTGTATCTTTTCGACGAAATCCGCACGGCGATTTTTCACTCCAAAGATCGCGGGAAAAACTGGGACAAGATGGACGTCAGCCAATTGCCCAGCTTGCAAATGTTGATGCTTATCGGCGACCCGTTCGATTCCAATCGGCTTTACGCCGGATCGTATTCCGGCGGTGTATATGTCATGAGCCGAAAATAGCTCGGTAATATCGAACCCATTGGTGCATCTGCCATGGCGTATCTGCGTGATAATTCGCGTGGATACGCCATTCGTCTTTGGAGCGAAATAAAACCGCCCGGCAGAGTTTTTACGATATTCCCGGGTTTGGATTGGGCGAGTGAATCGGGCTGGCGTTATAATCCGCCTCGAGTTGATCTTATGGTGGTCAAAAAAACTCGTTGCTCAACCCAAAATAGAAAAGCTGAAAACGGAAAAGGACGACACCTTATGACGACCCCAATTGTTATCACATCGAATGTAACTCAACTGTTGGTTGATTGGCGCAATGGAAATAACGATGCGCTAAACCAGCTAATGCCTTTGGTTTACGATGAACTGCGCGGACTGGCTAAACGCTACATGCGACGCGAAGACGCTTCGCATACTTTGCAAACCAACGCACTGGTCAACGAAGCCTACCTACGCTTAATCAAGCAACAAGATGTAGACTGGCAAAACCGGGCGCACTTTTTTGCGATTGCTGCTCAGGTCATGCGCCACTTGCTGGTGGATCACGCACGGTCGAAACAGTACGCAAAACGCGGAGGCGGCGCTGTTCAGGTGACTCTGGACGAAGGCCTGGCCGTCAGCGACGGCGACACAGTTGAATTGCTGGCCTTGCACCAGGCACTGGAAAGGCTGGAAAAAATTGACGACCGCAAAAGCAAAATCGTAGAGCTTCGATACTTCGGCGGTCTGAGTTCCGAAGAAACCGCCGAAGTCCTGGGCGTTTCTGAAATCACCGTCAAACGCGAATGGGCCAAAGCCAAAGCCTGGCTCTTCCGCGAACTGAGTCATGGTGATGTGAGTCTGATGGAGTAGCAAACCAAAGAGAACTTCACGCGGCGACGATTCGTAAAACGGCGCGAACTGAAAATGGTCGGCTGAAAATTATGAGTGGTGATCCCAAAATAACCCAAGTTACCAACCGCGCAGAGTTCTTTCTGCGGCGCTTTTTTGAGCGCGTTGGCGGAGTAATTGATTTTGCCTTGCGGCGAACTGCTGTGCCGCGAACTGATCTGGCTGCGTTGATTCCTCATCTGGAGTTGGCTGTTGACGAAAATCTGCGTCTCGAAGGGCAGAAGATCACTGCGCCAAACCTGATCACTCTCCGTTACGATTACGAAACCTACACTCGAATGGGAGCGCCGCGCCGCGAATTCCTGGAACGCGAGCTGACCACCAACATTTACGAATATATTTACAACCGGCGTTACGACACTGCTGGAACCGTTCAGGTCAAAATCGCTTACGACGCTTTTACGCGCGGGCTGGAAGTCCGTGCCGAATTTGGCGAAGCCAAAGCCGCTGTGCTGGATTCGCCGCAATTCAATAAAGATCATTTGCCGGCGGCGAAAGTCGCCGAAGCTGTTGCTGAAAAAAGTTGCGAAGTAATGCTGCGTGGTGTGGCCAACAAATGGCAATCTGCCGCAAAGGTCAAAAGCACTGCTGAACCGGTGGGCATTGGACGCAATTCAGCGAACGCCATTCATCTTAACGATCTTTCGGTTTCAAACTTTCACGCGGCTTTTTTATTGCGGGGCGATGGCACGCTTGAACTTGCTGACCGCAACAGCGCCAACGGGACTTCAATCAACGGCGTTCAGCTTGAATCCGCTGACCGCAAAATCGTCCGCCACGGAGATCGGCTGCAATTCGGCGATGTCGAATTGTTGCTGGAAGTGATAATGAACAACTGAACACCGAAGAGTTTTTCGACAGGATTGACAAGATTTTGCAGGATGAATACCGCCTTCGACTTCTTGGGCCAATCCTGTAAATCCTGTAAATCCTGTCTATTGCCTTTTTCCTGCCTATGAACTTTCCATACATCGCAACTCTGGTCTTGCTGGCAGGTTTGACCGGGCTGGTTTTGTCGCTGTTTTTGTCGGCGTGGCGCTATCGCGCTCGTGTGGCTGTTCAAACCGACCCGAATCTGCCGCCGAACTTGCAAGAAGATTTTGGCCCGCGTTTGACCAGCCAGCGGTTGCGCTGGGTTAGATGGCTGTTTGCTTTGATCGTGCTGGCGGCCCTGGGATTTCATTTTTACTGGGGATTGTTTTCCACTGGCCCGCTTGGTTCGGACGCTGACTTCGCTGGATTGAAAGCCCGTCGAGATCAGCGCAACCGCCGCGAAAACGAAAGCACCTTGCGCGGATGGATTTACGACCGCCACAAAGACACTCGCAGAGCTTTGGCCAAGTACCGTTACCTGAACGGGGAAATCAAACGCGATTATCCGCTGGGGGACGCAGCTTCGCACATCATCGGCTTTGCGACTTTGGTTCGCGGTGAAGATGGATTGGAACGCGCGGTCGCCGCGCCGCCTCCGCCAAAAGACGAAAAAAGCTGGTGGCAGAAACTGACCGATTTCAGCAGCGAACCTCCGCGCCCTGCGGTCGGCCAGGATTTGGCACTAACGATTGATTTTGATTTGCAGCGAGCTGCTGCCGATCAACTGCAAAACAAACGCGGCGCAATCGTCATGCTGAACCCTCAGACCGGAGAGATTCTGGCGATGGTCAGCACGCCGGGCTTTGATCCTGACGACGTGAACAATGATCCTACCTGGGCGAAACTGCAATCCGATGTTGCCCGCAAACCAATGCTTAACCGGGCGATCAACGAATACTACCTGCCCGGTTCCACACTGAAGACAATTACCGCCGCCGCAGCAATTGACGCGCGAATGGAAGACAAGGTCTTTACCTGCCGAAGCGAAGGCTGGACGCCGCCCGGTTCTGGTCGCCCGATCCGCGACGACGAAGGCGAATCGCACGGCACAATAGGCTTGTTGGAAGCTTACACGCATTCCTGCAACCAGTACTTTGCGCAACTAGGCGTCGAAGTCGAACGCCAGCGAATGGGCGAAGCCGCCGCTCGTTTTGGCCTGAAGGTTTTCGACACCGGCGTGGAATCTTTGCGCGCAGGTTTCGCTCCGAATTTCTGGAATACCGAAAACCCTGTTTTGTCTGGAGTAATGTCGCCGCGCTATTCGACCTTTGTCGCTGGCAAAAACATCACCAAATACGATTTGGGTTTGGAATCAATCGGGCAAGGTTTTGTGCAATTGACCGCTCTGCAAATGGCTATGGTGGCCGGAGCCGCCGCCAACAACAACGGCAACGTCATGAAGCCAACAATGGAAATGGGACGCCCGCCCGTCGCCATGAGCCAGGCAATGTCGCCTCAAACAGCTGCGAAGATGCGAACCTTAATGGCTTCGGTCGTTCAACGCGGAACCGCCGCCGGAGTTTTTGGAGGCTTGATCCGTGGTCGCATTAACGCCGGAGGCAAAACCGGCACGGCTCAACGAACTGTTCCCGAAATTGATCCGCAGACTGGCAAGCCGAAAATTTACACTGACCGCAAGGGCAGAACCAGAACCAAGATGGCTGAAAAACACCGCATAGATTCCTGGTTCATAGGCTTTGCCCCGGTCGAAAATCCTCAAATCGCCTGGGCGGTGATAGTCGAAGAAGGCGGTTACGGAGCCAAAACCTCCGCGCCGATTGCGGGTAACTTGCTGCTGAACAAATCGCCTGGGCGGTGATAGTCGAAGAAGGCGGTTACGGAGCCAAAACCTCCGCGCCGATTGCGGGTAACTTGCTGCTGAAGGCTGACAACCTGGGTTTGCTGAAACCTCCGCAGCCGCAACCGCAACCCAGCGGAAGTCCAACTCGACAAGCGCGATAGAGTCGCATCCATTCACAAACTGTTATAAGCGTATGGCGAGTTGAGAACTCGCCATACGGCGCTGACATTACTACAAGCTCTCAACCATAAGCCGGGTATCGGGCAACACCTTCAAGTACGGTAATTTCAAGTCGGGACGAGCCAGACGGCTGATCGCATTGAGCGCCGAGGCAATCGCACCTTCCTGCCAGCCAGGCAACGATGACACTTGATCCCCGACAATGAAGAAACAGGGGTCGTCTGCGCCATCTACTCCTGTCCCCTGAATGATTTGATTGTAATGCTTGACGCTGTTTGAAACGTTGTTCCATTGCGCCCAGCCGCCCTTAATATGGGGCATGTTCTGCCACGCAATGGTAACTCCATGCTCCAGGCCTTCGGCAAAAGTTTTGCTAAACAAAGCTGCGCCTTTACGCGCTTCTTCCAATCGTTTCTCAATCGGCATCTTGCCAAAACGCAACGCATCATTTGAAAAATTGTAAGCGCCGGTCAAAACTCCTTTGCGGTCGTGATAGGCAGTGGACGGATACCAGATTTGAGTGATTGGGTGGTCAGTCCACGATATGCCGCCATAAATCGGCACAACTCCAACCTCGGAATCATCAACAGCCAGCACCCTATTTCCCTCTTCATTCTTGTGGTGTTCAAACGGCTTGCCTTGCCACAACTTGCGGTCAGCCTGCCAACCGACCTTGGACGTACAAGCCAGGAATCGTTTGGTTTCGTCTTTGGCTTTCTGTGTCTTGTAAACAGCGTGAAGCGCTGCCTTGAACCCCTCGGAAAAACCATTCTTTTTCTCCGGATTCTGCAACCGTGGCGAGAGAACTTTTTCCAGAAATGGAATCGCCAGATTGCTGAAACAATAATCCGCGCGAAAGGTCTCATGCCCGGTTGCCTCGATCAGAAACTGGCCGGTTTTCTTGTCGTAATCAATGTGCGTCACAGGGCTGTTGAGGTGAATAATTCCGCCGAGCGTGGCGACTTGCTGGGCAAAAGCATGCTGAACCTGATCCATGCCTCCGACCGGCTGGAAAAGTGTCGGCTGCCATAGAAAATCCAGCGGTTGATAGACACGAGTCTTCTTCCAGTATTCCGATTCCAGCAGTTTATCCAGCCCAATTGCTTCGGCGATTCGACCGGG
>JBGAPB010000235.1:0-9823 GCA_044221525.1 Blastocatellia bacterium
GCCGGATTGGATTACGCCAGCGTTGGGCCGGAGCACTCTCATCTGCACGACACAGGCCGAGCCGAATACGTTTTCGCAAACGACGACGAAGCTTTGGCGGCTTTTCAGTTGTTGTCGAAAATGGAAGGTATCATCCCAGCGCTTGAGTCTTCGCACGCGATTGCCGAAGTCATAAAGTTGGCTCCGCGTTTGTCGTCGGAAGACGTTATTCTGGTCAACTTGTCCGGGCGAGGCGACAAAGACGTTCATACGGTTGCCGACGCCTTGAACGAGAAACTGTAATGGCCGAACGGGCAGTCAAAGCAGATGAATTGATAGCGGAAGTGAAGCTGACGATGGGCGAACAGCTTATCTCGGCGATTTACCGAGATCGCATTCGCACCATACGAACGCGAAGCTACCAACTTAATGCCCCGGCGAAAAAAGTCGAAATCGAAGTTATGCACACGCTGTTAGGCGTCGAATTGAAAGTCGGCAAACGCAGGTTGTTGTGCCCTGATCTGGCGACGGCGCGTTACCTGTCGGTGTTTGCCCGACTGGGAGTAACGGCGGTGGCAGTGCCTTACGACATCACAAAAATATCCAGGCTGGCCGATGATCTGGAATCTTCCTGGTTTCGAATGCAAATGTTGGTTGAGCATCTGGCCGTCGAACGCAGTCAAAGATTTCGCCGCAAAGTTTGCGACGGTTTGATCGCCGATCAACGTGGAGAAGTTCTGGCAATAGGGGCTGGCCCGGCAATGCCGGAGTTCAATCAGAACACCAAACAGCGAAAGCAAAAAATTTGAGATGAGAGGTTCGGAAGATGAGGCAATTCCTGAAAAAATTGTTGTTTGTGTCGGTTATGGCGATGGCGATATTTAGCCTAAAGGCTTTGGCGCAGCTTCCAACAGAACCGACGCTTGACGAAATCAAGGCCGAAAAGTTCATTGTGCAAACTCTGAATGGGAAAAAGATCGGGTTGAATAAATTGCTCAGTGAGGGCAAGCCAGTGGTTTTGGATGTTTGGGCAACCTGGTGCGGGCCTTGCCGCCAGGAAATTCCGCATCTGGTCGAATTGGCTGAACAGTATAAAAAAGATGGATTGATCGTCATTGGCTTGACGACGGAAGATCCGAAGGCTCACCGCGAAAGAGTGAAATCATTCGTTAAAGAATATGGCATGAGCTACGAAGTCGGGTTTGCATCCGAACAGCTTTACCTGGCTTTCAATAACGGCTCAGCCGCGATGAGAATTCCTCAGACTTTTATTTTCGGCAAAGACGGCAAATTGGTGAAGCGTCTAATCGGTTACAACAACCAACTTGGCCGAAAAATGCTGACTGAGGCTGTGGCGGAAGCAGTGGGAGCAGCCAAGCCGGTCAACGACAGCCAATGAAATTAGAATGCTGAGAAAAGCGCGGTTGTTTTTGACGGAAAGGGCAGGCTATCATGCAGTCCGTTCGTTACTGGCTTATTGTTTAAGCCCAAAAAAAGCCCAACCACGAACGCGAACTTGTAACTTCTTCAACTAAGGCAGACAAATCAAATGTTCCAATTCAGTTTTTCACCGCAAAGTGCGCCGATTTTGACGGCTCGCCGGATTTCCAGAATTGTCCTCTTACTTGCAGTTGTATGTTTGACCGCTTGCTCTGCTGGCAGCGTGGCTGACAATCAATCTTCTACCAAGAGTAATTACCGCCCACCCGCCAGTTTACGCGGCAAGTTGGATAGCAGCGTGAATGAAGCGACTTTGCCGATGCTGACCGGCGGTAACATCAAATTTGGCGATTTGATTGGCAGCAAAAAAGTGGTACTGGTCAACTTTTGGGCTACGTGGTGCGGCCCGTGCCGTCGTGAAATTCCCGATTTGATTGCCCTGCACAAACAATTCAAAGACAAAGGCGTCGAAATTGTAGGCCTGACAGTAGAAGACCCACAGATGGAACGTAACCGCGTCGAACTTTTCGTGGAGCAGTTTTCAATGGAATACCGTATAGGGTTTTCTCCGCGTGATATGTTCGGTTTGTTCAACGTGGCCAATGGCAATGATCCGCGGATGCCAATTCCTCAGACGTTTATCTTTGGCAAGGACGGCAAGGTGCTGGACAGCCTGCCAGGGTTGCGCCCCGATTTTCGCGTATGGGCTGAAGGCGCAATCAATCACGCACTCAGTTCGACATAATTTTTTGCAGCGCCCCGCATTCCTCAACTCAACTTACGATTTGCGATTTGGAGGTAGAAATATCGTTATGCGTCATCGTCAATTTTTGTTTTTATCAGTTTTGATCCTGGCCGGGTTTATCGGCCAAAGCCTTTTTAATGCGAAAGCCAATGCGGGTGCAGAGCAGAAGCCGGGCGAAAAAGTTACAAGTGCAACTCAGGAAGAACCGGTGGCGCTTACCGCCAGAACCAAAGTCGAAGCTGCTCTTGAATCGAAAACCATCACTCCTGAAGATTTCGGCAACTTCCGTTTTCCGGTTATCAACAACAAAGGCGAGATAGCTTTTCTTGCGCTTTTCCAAAAACCCGGAGCGGTCAACAATACCGGCCAGGCTATCTTTGTTCGGCAGAATGATGGCAGTTGGAAGATCACTCGCGAAGGTGAAAAAGCTTCGAATTTACCTGAATCAATCTTCGGTTTTAGTGTTCCAAGTTTTAACGATAGCGGCGATCTGACGTTCTTTTCGGGTTTTGGAGCGCCAACAGCCAAGCCGACATTTGTTCCCCTTGATCCGAATGATCCGGCAGGCCAAACATCCATAAACAGAAACGGTGGTTTGTATATCAAGACTGCTGACGGTTTGAAAAACCTGGTCAGACTTGGTGACGAAGTGCCGAAAATGCCATCCCACTTCAGCGGTTTCAGCAACGGTTCGACAAACAGCAAGGGAGTCACTGCCTTTATCGCAATGTACAGCGACCCCGATGGCAAAGGGCTGTTTATGGTTGAAAATGGCCAGTTGCGATTGGTCGTCCGCAGCGGCCAGAAAGTTGGCGTGATTGGCGGGGAAGAAACATTTTCCGAACATTACTACCCGACGGCGATCAATGATCGAAATGAAGTCGCTTTCATGGCTCGAATCGGTGAAAAGAGCGGAGTTTTTGTTTATCGTCCAAGCGGGCTTGAGTTGGTGGCTTATGTCGGAAGACCAACGCCAATGAAGGGGTCAAACTTTTTGGGTTTCGGCAATCGCACTCCGGCACTAAACAGCAAAGGCGATGTGGCTTTTGCGGGATTTTATGACGCACAGAAAGCCGAAGATGCCGGACGGGGCCTGTTTTTCAAAAGCACCACTGGCGCAACTCAAGTCGTGGTGAAAAAAGGCGACCCGGTTCCGGGCGGTGGTACGTTTGAAGATTTCCTTTCGCCCGCGATCAACGCGCGTGGTGACATAGCCTTTGTTGGAAACTTCAGCGGAAGAAATCGCGGAATGTTCATCAAAACTTCAAAAGGAGTTGAAGCCATCGCCTTGATGGAACAGAAAATTCCAGGCGGTAAAGACCAGTTCGAGATTTTCAACAACTTCCAGCAACCTTCGATCAACGACCGAGGCGAAGTGGTCTTTTATGCTCAGCTAAAGAACGCTGACGTCGCTCTTTTCCATCGCGATGAAAAAGGCGTTCTGCATACGCTGGTTCGACGCGGCGATAAGATGCCGAAATAAAACTGCGATCAATGCATAACTGAAAGGCGCAACCGATGAGAAGCCTTCTCATCGGTTGCGCCTTTTGCTGTTTGGTCAACGAAATAGACGGGAACCTTCTGCCGCTGCTGGAGTCAGTTACTGCGAATCTCTTGCTGATGCGCGTTTATCGGCTGTGCGCGTATCAATTCCTGAAACAACTCAAACAACCTGGGAGGTAAGTTTATGGATCCGTTTGTTCGATTGGTCCTGACGGAATGTTATGTGCAACTGTCCGATGTGGTGGCTTCGATCACTTTGGCTATGCAGGGCGGCAGCCCGACTTCACTGCCGTCGTCGCCTTTGGAATTGCTGCGTGTAATGAGCTGGTATGGCATAGCAGTCATGGTCATCCTGGCGATTATGTCCATCTATTCGATTGCGGTGATGCTGGAAAGATATTTGACCTTCAGTGCGGCGGCCAAACAGTCGCGTGAATTCGCTCCGCGCGTGGCAGAGATGTTGCGGGCGGCGCACATCGAAGAAGCCATCAAACTTTCTCAGCATTACCGCCGCAGCCATCTGGCCGTCGTCGTCAACTCAGGTTTGCAGGAACTGGCTTCGCAGCGAGGGCAGAACTCGGCCCAAAGCTCTGCCAAAAATTCTGAGAGACAAATGAGAAAAGCCAAGCGCGCTTTGCGCCGAGCCGCAACGATGAAAAGCGCCGATTTGCAACGCGGGCTTTCCAGCCTGGCCACCGTCGGTTCAACCGCGCCGTTCGTAGGTTTGTTCGGAACTGTGATCGGCATCATTGACGCTTTTCACAAAATGAACAGCGACCAAAGCGCCGGTTTCACCACCGTCGCCGGAGGCATTTCCGAAGCTTTGGTGGCGACGGCTTTTGGATTGGTTGTGGCGATTCCGGCGGTCTGGATGTTCAACTACTTCACCAGTCGCGTTGGCCGGTTCGCCGTGGAGATGCACAACTCGGCCGATGAACTGGTTGATTTTTTCATTCAGCAGCGTGAAGCGGAATAGTTCGCGTTTGCCGGAACGCAGATAAAGAATTCCGCGTTCCGGTACTTGCCCAAAGGCTATTTTTCTTCGGTTGAATTGGCTGCTGCGTTGGCCTTCAACTGCTGGCCCTCAATCGTGTAATCAACGAAGCAAGCCAGCATCTCGTCATACGTCGGGTCGCCCCAACGCACGGCTTTGGTCGGATCGGGATTGAATTTGTTTTTCGCGGAGTTGTCGAACCATGCCGTCACGAAAAAAGTCGTTCCTTTGGGCACGGTCAGAGGTTGCTTCAGGGTGTAATTGGTTTGCCACGCGAAGTCGTAGCCTGGCACGTTGAGCAACATCTCTTTTCGGCCATTAGGATAAACAGCTTCGACCTGCATAGCCGAGCCGCGCACGTGCATGTGCGGCATGATCGCGGTCAGCTTGATGTCGCTTTGCGCCGTCCAGCAAGCGGTTGCTTGATGGCGCTCCGCGCCAGCAGGGATTTGCATGTAGGCGTTGAAAATCAACTCTGTGGTGTGCAGCTTGGCAATCGGCGCTTTTGAAAAAATCAGGCCGATACTTGAACGATCAATCTGAACTGAACCGGCAGCCTTGTTGTAATGCATCTGGAAAATGAGTTTCGATCCGGCGGGGATTTTCTTGACCATTTCCGGTTCCCATACATTGATGTCGCGGCCTGGCGCCCAGACAGTCAGCAGGGTGGCAACCGGCTCTCGTTTGCTGGCGTCGCGCAAAGACCCGCCGCCGCCGTTCGGTAATGCGCAACCATCGTTGTGAACCGGCGCATCCGCTTCGCTACGCCGCAAGAACCCATCCGCGCCGCGCACGTGCATGTGCGGCATGATGGCCGTCAGTTTGATGTCGCTTTGCGCTGTCCAGCAGGCGGTTGCGCGATGGCGCTCCGCGCCCGCAGGGATTTGCAGGTAAGCGTTGAAAATCAACTCTGTGGTGTGCAGTTTGGCGGGCGGTGCTTTCGAAAAGATCAAACCTATGCTTGAACGGTCTGTCTGCACTGAACCGGCAGCTTTGTTGTAATGCATCTGGAAGATGAGCTTCGATCCGGCAGGGATTTTCTTTACCATTTCCGGTTCCCATAGGTTGATGTCGCGGCCCGGTGCCCAGACGGTCAGCAGGGTGGCAATCGGCCCTCGTTTGCTGGCGTCGCGCAACGATCCGCCGCCGCCGTTCGGCAAAGCGCAACCATCGTTGTGAACCGGCGCATCGGCCTTCACTCGCTGCAGGAATCCATCTTTGTACGTGATGCTTTCTTTCTCTCGTTGCTCACTCAGCTTGGCGAGTTCCTCTTTGCTCAGCTTGGGCGCATCGGTTTTGGGCGCAGGTGGCACGATGAAAACGACGATGTGATGAACGACTTTGCGATTGCCGGGACGGGCTTCGATGGCGCGAACGTATTTATCTTCGGTGAAGCCGGTCGGAATCTCGAAGTATTGATATTCATCCGGCCCTGTGGCTTCAACGGTGTAAGGTTCCGGCATGCTCACAACTACGTCGGGAGTGCCTATGCCCCAGCCTTCGACGAACTTAGGCGCTGGCGGTAAATCTTTCGCTACGCCTTCAGCCGCGCCGCCATCCACCCAGGCCGTGATCGTGTCAATTTCCTTTTGAGTCAGTCGCCGGTCGTTCGCCCATTCACCGAAATGCGGGTCGGCGTGCCACGGAGGCATCGTGCGGTTGGCGACTTTTTCGCGTATGGACTTTGCCCACGGGCGAGTTTCCTTGTACGACAGAACTGAAAACGGAGCCGCTTCGCCGGGACGATGACATTCGGCGCAGCTTTTGAAAAAGATCGGCGCAATGTCTTTGTTAAAAGTTACTGCCGCCGCGCCTTTCGAACCGTGCGCGGAACCGGACTGGATAAATACCAGTCCGGTCAGCAGGCTGAGAACAAGTGTCAAACTGAACGTGAATTTGTGTTGGCTTTTCATGGCTATCTCCTTGTTTTGGCAAATCTCATTGGCATATCGGTCACTGTCGGAATTGATACTCCCAAACAGAGGCCGCTAAGAGGCCGCATAATACGCTGGGCAAGTGGCAGAGTCTTAAAAACGAATTGAAATTTCGTTGAAAGCCTCTATAAAGATCTTCGTAATTGTTTATTTTTTAACTCTCATTTCCTATCCCGTAAATTCGCACGGAATTCCCTCATTCCCCAGAAAAAAAGTCAGAAAAAATCAGGCGCAGCCACCGCGGCGCATCGCCCGCTAGCGCTGACCGATTCTATTTATGAATTCGGAAAGCTGCGGCAGGAAGTGCCAGGTGAAGAGAAATATTTTTTGGCATTTTTTCTGGCTCGCTTTGTTGGCTTTCGGAATGCTGTGATAAATTCCCGCCGCTTTAGAGTTCACGGCTATGGGGAACTTCAGTCTAAATGGCGACACCTTCACAATCAGAGATCACACAATTGCTTGCAGCTTGGGGCGATGGCGACCAATTGGCGCTTGAACAGTTGGTTCCGCTGGTTCAGTCCGAATTGCATCGCATTGCTAAGCGCTACGTTGAGCGCGGAACCCCAGGGCAGTTGTTGCAGGCTTCGGACCTTATCAACGAAGCCTATCTGCGATTGATTGACTGGAAAAATGTGCAATGGCAAAACCGCGCTCACTTTTTTGGAGTCGCGGCACAATTGATGCGGCGTGTTTTGGTGGATGAATACCGCGAACAACACAGCCAGAAACGCGGCGGTGACGCTTTGCGCGTTTCCTTGGTCGAAGCCGAAGCCAAATCCGACGAGCGCAGCGCAGCTCTGGTCGCGCTGGATGACGCGCTGAAAGCTCTGGCGCAATTGGACGAACGCAAAAGCCGAATCATTGAGCTTCGTTATTTTGGCGGCTTGAGCGTCGAAGAAACCGCCGAAGTCCTGCAAGTTTCCACCCGCACCATCAAGCGCGAATGGAGCATGGCGCAGGCGTGGTTATTCCGTGAACTGAGCGGCAAAGAGATAAATGAACGCTGAACGTTTCCAACAAGTTGAACAGCTTTATTATCGCGCGCTGGAAGTGAGCGTCGCCGAGCGTGCTGCCTTTTTGACGCAAGTCTGTAGCTTAGATGAAGAACTGCGCCGCGAAGTCGAATCGTTGCTGGCCGCGCACGATGAAGCGGGCAGCTTCATGTCTGGAAATGCCATTGAAGATCACGCTGAACGGATCGCTTCGCCCAGGCAAGTTTCAAACGAAGAAGACGCCACGGCGATGTTGCCAAACCCGCTAACCGATTCCGCCCAACGCAAAATCAATCAGTACCGAATCCTTTCTCTGTTGGGCAAAGGCGGGATGGGCGAAGTCTGGCTGGCCGAAGACACGCGGCTGAAACGCAAAGTCGCGCTGAAACTATTGCCAGCCGAATTTACCAACGACGCTGACCGCTTGCGCCGTTTCGAGCAGGAAGCGCTGGCGATTTCTGCGCTCAACCATCCGAACATCATTCCGCAAGCGAAGACACGCTGAACGGCGAACGCTTAACAACTGAAGACACGCTGAAGCGTGAACTCTCAACGCCTTCCATCGCCGTCCTGCCTTTCGTCAATATCAGCAACGATCCTGACAACGAATACTTCTGCGATGGGTTGGCCGAAGAGTTGCTCAACGCGCTCTCGAAGATCGAAGCCTTGCACGTTGCCGCGCGAACTTCGTCGTTTTCCTTCAAAGGCAAAGAAACAGACATTCGCGAAATCGGGCAGAAGCTGAACGTCGGCGCAGTGCTGGAAGGCAGCGTGCGCAAGTCAGGCAATCGGCTGCGCATTACGGCGCAACTCGTCAACATCGCGGACGGCTATCACCTGTGGTCGGAAAGATACGACCGGCAGATGGAAGACATCTTCGATATTCAGGATGAGATTTCGCTGGCGATTGTGGACGCGCTGAAAGTGAAATTACTGGGTGCAAGCGAAACAGCGATACTGAAACGGCATACCGAGAACATGGAGGCTTATCAGCTTTATCTCAAAGGTCGCTTTTACTACTGCAAATATACTGAAGAAGGGTTCAGGAAAGCTCTGGAGTGTTTTGAGCAGGCACTAATTATTGAGCCAAAGTATGCGCTGGCGTTAACTGGTCAAGCCAGTGTTTATGGCATTCTTGTTTATTTCGGCCATCTAACCCCGGGCGCTGGTGTCCCACAGCTGATGTCAACTTTGACAAAGGCGTTGGCATTGGATGAGACGTTGGCTGAAGCTCATTATTGGTTGGCATCCGCCAATCTTTATTTTGCTTGGGACTGGGAAGCATCCTTGCAGGAATTCCAGCGCGCGCTTCATTTGAATCCGAACTTTGCAGAAGCTCGCGCGCGATTTGCCAATTTGTTGGCGTTATTGGGGCGTAATGAAGAAGCATTGGCCGAAGCACTTCGGGCAGAATTGCTCGATCCACTTTCTTTTGTAACCAACCTTGAAGTTGGATGGGCTTACTGGCTAACGGGTCAACTTGAACGAATGCAGGCTCAATCCCAAAAATTGATTGAACTAGAGCCAAACTTTCTCGGCGGGCATAATTTGGCTGGGGTCTTGCACTGGACAAAAGGCGACTACGCGCAAGCCATAGCCGCTTATCAGCGAACGGTCGCTCTCGGTGGGCACGCAATGCACATGGCCGAACTTGGATGCCTTTATGGTATCACTGATGAACACGATAAAGCTCAGCAGATTCTTGAACAATTACAAACATTGCCTGCAGATCGCCCTGCGACTCCGTACCTTTATGCCTTATTGTATGGAGGCATGGGAGAAATGGATCAAGCCTTTACATATCTAGAACAGGCTTTCGATCAGCATGAAGGCACAGCGCCTTTCGTCAAGTTTCTTGCATTGAACATACCTGGGTTCGGTAAGCACCCGCGACTAGCAGACCTGCTGCGGCGTGTCGGCCTGCCAGAGTGAAAATTTGAAAGTCTGTAACCCAACATAAGTTTTCAGCCATAGACAAAGAGAGTTTGGCGCATTGACGGCGAAACCTGTCAAAGCAAGGCCATTGAGCATGACTTTACTCATATCATTTTCCCAAATACTAAAGACCGAGAAAACCAGAAGCTTGACACCTTTCGAAGCTGCATGACATTCTCTGCGACTTTGAAGGACACGCTAAGGATACGCTGACGCAATCAATACACATCGTAAACATTCAGACGGCGCGCGAAGTTGGTCGAACAGCAGGTTTGGCTTGCCCACGTTGTGCGCAGTTCAT
>JBGAPB010000236.1:0-9879 GCA_044221525.1 Blastocatellia bacterium
TTGCGTCGCCACCACATTGCCCAACACGCGCCCCAAAATCATGCCTTGCCTCCAATCGCTTTTACGTGAGCTTCGGAATCAACGATGCCTATGATGGTGCAATCGGTCGGAACTTCGCTGCCTTCAAACGGGAAGCTGGCTTCTTTGCCGCGGCACCAAAAAACCAGTTCGCCTGCGCCAGCGCCGACGGAATCAACTGCGACCAGCGGTTTGCCGGAAGCTTTCAGCTTACCGTCGAGCGGTTGAATGACCATCAGCTTACGCGCTTGCAGCGTGGAGTTTTTGATCGTCGCCACAACGTTTCCTTTGACACGAGCCAGTTGCATAGTTTCGATTGCGGATTGCAGAATGAGAAGTCGAGTGGCGATTCTCGACTATCAAACCTCATTTATCAAAAGGAAATTAAATGCTCAAGGCTGTCATTTTTGATTTCAACGGCGTGATCGTTGATGACGAACCGCTGCATCTGGAACTGTTTCGCCGCGTGTTAGGCGAAGAAAACATCGAACTTACCGACGAAGATTATCACGCAAAATATCTGGGTTACGACGACCGAGGATGTTTCACCGCCGCTTTGGCCGACGCTGGCCGAGCCGAACTTGTCACTGCGGAATTCATCGGCGAGTTGATTGAACGCAAAGCTGGTTATTACCGCGAAGCCATAGAACAGCGAATGTTGTTGTTTCCAGGCGCGGTCGAGTTGGTCAAAACGCTTGCGGCAAAGTACCCGATGGCGATTGCTTCCGGCGCTTTGCGCGGAGAAATCGAAATCGTGTTGCGTCATGGAAAAATCCGGGAATGTTTCAAAGAGATAATCGCTGCTGAAGACGTCACTGTCTGCAAGCCCGATCCCGAAGGTTACACCAAGGCTTTAGCGGCGCTGAATGCGAACATCGGCAGCCAAATTCAGCCAGGCGAATGTTTGGTGATCGAAGATTCCATCGCCGGGATCGAAGCCGCAAAGCTGGCTGGAATGTGGTGCATGGCAGTGACGACCAGTTACAAAGCCGAAGAATTGGCGGCAGCCGATTGGGTAGTGACTACGTTGCTGGATTGCGACGTTGAGGCTTTGGCAACGCGGTTGGCTTAGTTGTTGCCGCACGGCCGATTGGCTATGATTCGCCGCGTTTTGTTTCCGCGCTCAAACTCCTCACGAGTTGTTTAATAACCTTGGATGAAGACAGCATCACTCACACCTCACTTGCGATGTTGCCGCGCAGCCTGTCTGCGTGCCTGCACAATAATAGCTTGTGCCTCAATAATTTCTGCCTGGTTGTTTATCAGTTTTATCGAACCTTCTAACGCGACGGAATCACTTGCCAACGTCAATCCTGAAATCGTCATCAGCCAGATCTTTGGCGGAGGTGGCAGCAGTCCCAATGGTTTCAAAAACGATTTTGTCGAGTTGTTTAACCGAGGCATTGTAACCACAAGTCTGGTTGGTTGGTCGTTGCAGTACACTGCCGTCAACAGCGGAGCCTGGCAAAAAATAGAATTATCCGGTTCGATTGCTCCTGGGCAGTATTACCTGATTCAGCTTTCACCCGGAGTCGTTGGCTTAAGAAATTTGCCTGCGCCTGATGCCTTTGGTTCGATTGGCATTGACGCTTCGGCGGGCAAAGTCGCTCTGGTCAAAAATAATCTGCCAATCGTCAATGCGACCAACAGCATTTGTCCGTCCAGTCAATCGGAAGTTGGCATAGTGGATTTTGTGGCTTACGGCAGTCTGGCTGCATGCTTCCGAGGCAGCGCGCCTGCGCCGTCAGCAGGGAATGCTTCGGCGACGGTCAGGCGCAACGAAGGTTGCACTGACACGCACCGCAACAATTCGGATTTTTTAGCCGCTCCGCCAGTCCCACGAAACAGCGCATCGTCGCTCAATCCTTGCAATGGGAGTACTTCGCCCAAAGCCGATCTGGTTATCACTACGCAAACTTCCGGCGCAGCCGTCGCTCCGCGAAGCGCCGTTTCTTTTCTCATCACGGTTTTCAACGCCGGGCCGAATGAGGCTTCAAACCTGGTTGTGAGTGACGCCGTGCCCGCAGGTTTCACGGAATTAACCGGCGGTCAGGTTATCGGTAACAGCATCTTGTTTGTGCCCATTGATTCTCTGGCTGCCGGCGAGCGGGTAAGTTTTACAGTCACCGCGCGAGCGCCCGATGTTGCAGGCAAATACACCAATCGAGTTGTAGTCAATTCCGATACGTTTGATTCGAACACTGCCAATAACACTTCGTTGATGGACATTCGCGTCACCGCCGGAGCTTATTTTGAAAAGCAGGAAACGCAGGTGACGATTACCAGTTCCGGCCAGTGCAGCAGCAGTTACACGGTTGAAACCATCATCAAAAACTCTGGCGTGACGGCTCAGCAAAACAACACAGGAGCGGAATTCATCGCCAATTTGTCGCCGGGAATCATTGTGTCTAACGGCTCGTGTTCCAGCACAAAAGGGAATTGTCGTACCAGCGCGCTTGAAGGTTCCAGCACAGTGCAATGGGATGGCGATGTGCAAGTCGGCGAGGAAGTCACGATCACTTACACCGTGCAAATTCTGGATACCAAGAAAGCCGTTGTTGAATTTTGTGTTGAAGAAAATGTTTACTTCGATTCGGACAATGACAGCCGGAACGACGCAACGACCATGGTCAGCGCCTGCGATTCTTACAACCCGACTTGCGATACTAATCCGCCGACAGAGCCTGCGATGCCACCGTCAGCGCCGGCCAGTTCGCAGAAAGCAGGTTCGATACTGTTTTTCAATTTGTATACTTCGTTGGCCACTGATCCAGCCAGCCAAAATACGCTGATCAACATCACCAACACTGCGGATAAGGATGTCACGTTGCATCAGTTTTTTGTCTCCGGCGACACTTGCACGGTCAGTGACAATTATTTGTGCCTGACAGGAAATCAGACCACCAGCTTTTTGATTTCCGACATAGACCCTGATGTGACAGGTTATCTGATTGTCGTGGCGGTTGATGGAACAACCGGCTGTCCGATCAATTTCAATTTTTTGATTGGCGACGAATATGTGTCGCTGGCCAGCGGGCATTCTGGAAACCTGGGCGCTGAAGCATTCGCGGCTATCAGCAATGTGCCATGTGAATGCGACGAAAACAGTTTGTCCGTAAATTTGATGTTCGACAGCGAGAAATACAATCAGGCTCCGATTACTCTGATTGCCGACAACCTGCCGAGCATCGCCGACAGCAATTCCACTTTTATAGTTCTCAACAGAGTTGGCGGCGACTTGTTTGAACGGGTTGATATGATCGGAGATTTCGGCGGCTTACTGTTTGACGACTTGGAACGAGGGCTGAGCTTTACGGCCAGTGGTGGTTGTCAATTACGACAAACGATCTCTACCGCTTTTCCCCGCACCACGCCGCGTTTCCCTCAGTTAGTGCCCAGCGGTCACACAGGCTGGATGAAATTTGTGGCGCGCGAAGGCGTGGGAATTCTCGGTTCGATGATTGTGCTGAATAAAGAAAAAGACGTTCAAGCCAACGCTTTCTTTGGCGCGCATAACCTGCACAGGTCGGCGTTTGCCACAACCGCAATCTACAAGATGCCCGTCTTTCTGCCGCGCTGCTGAATTTGGTAACGCAGGCGTCACCTTTCCAATCCCGGTTACTTGACCACAAGCAGTTTGTGGCTGCCTTCTTTGATCTTGAAGCTGGCCGCCGCGCCGATTGAAGCGCTGCCCAAAACTTTTTCGTCAACCGAAGCCGTAATTTTTTTGCCGTCTTCACCTGGAACCAGGGCGCGCACTTCGGCTTTTGTTTCGATGACGCAAGCCAGGGCGCGGTCGTTGCTGCGATAACCTCGTAATCTGACCGGGCCTTCAAATTCGATTTCGATCTTGCCGTCGCGGCGAATGACTGTTTGTTTCGGGCCTATGATGACATCGAAACTCGCTCCACCGATTTTCACTCGTTCAATGCGCGCTTCTTCTGTGGCGTTCTGATTGCCGAAACTCAGACCGTACCATGGATCGGTTGCCAACAATTCTTCTAGGGCTGGCAAATACAGCAGCGTTCCGAACGCCGGGTGTTGCGGGTTCAAATCGGCGTATGGTTTAGCCGTGCCAGCCGCTTTCAAATTTTGACTGGCCAGTTCCGCCGCCTCTTTTTCAAAACCATAACGCTTCATTCCCAGATAAAGCAGGTAACTGGTTGCGGCTTGTTCAGGCTGATTGATCGCGGCTTTATCTTTCCATTCGCGCAAAGCATCCAGCAATAATTTGGCTCGGGTTTGATCCGGTATTCCGGCAACCAGCGGCAACAAAATATCCAGGCTTCGGCGGCTGGAAAATTTTCCGTCCCAATGACGATCCAGATAAAGCTTGTCGTCATTGCTCCATAGGTTTTCATTGATCAGCTTTTTTATTTCATCGTAACGAAGCTGCCAGCGTTCGGTTTCGGTTGTCAGGCCGATTTCGCGCGAAATTAAAACCATCAACTCAGTGTCCAGCGCGTAAAGCGAGTTCAGCGCGACCGACGACATTTCCAGTGTGTGAGCTTCGTTGTTGAACTTTGCATCACTAATCTGCGTTTCTGACGCCAAGCATGATTCTTCCTTGGCCATTTGCAGCTTGTCGGCATTGGTCAGCAAGCGAGCGCCCAGCGCGCCATATTCCAATTCGGCATCAAACCCATTTTCCAGTAAACCATCGCCGTTGCCGTCACGCCATTTTTTGCCGTCACCGCGATTGGAATGCCACCAATCATTTGACTGCTGCAAACGCGAATAAGCCCATGCCAGAAAAGACGCATCCTGTGTCGCCAGATAAACTTTCAGGACAGCCAGCGCAGCCAATGGCGGCATTGAACGTCCGGCCAGCACAGGCGATTCACCCGCCGCTTCGGTTTGTAAATAACGGCGCAGCGGAATGCGTCCATCGGGAGTTTGCCCGGCCAGCAGGATTCGCAAGCTGGCGGTCGCGCTTTCGCCGTTGGTCAAACCCGTCATTGCTGACAACAACAGCGAATCCACGCCCAGCACATCAGAGCGCAAGCCCGCACCAGAAAAGCGATGCGGCGTGATGTATTCATACCGCTGCCCAGCCGAGTAAAAACGATTCCACATTGTCGCGCGTGTGACGGCTTCAAAACTCTGACCCAGAGCGCCGCCGGTTGACGCTCCAATCGCCGTATATTCTTTTTCGGCTTTATCCAGCAATTCTGCGGCAGGTTTGGACGCCAGCTTTTCAGCCTCGCCTTCAATTGTCTCAAAATCATTGCCGACAGCGGCGACGAAGCTAAGCGGCGAATTCGCGGTCAAATCGAAGCTCAACGCAGCACGCGGAGCAGGAAGTAGATTGCTGTTATTTTCACTGAGAGAGTTTTTGGCTACACCAGTCCGGTCGGTTTTTAGCAGAAACCTATTGAGCGGAGCTTTGATTTTCTGATTATGAATTTGTTCGCCCAAAATTGTGCGACCGTCAACGCTGGCTGAGTAAACCGCCCAGTTCAATCCGTCGCGCGAATCGCCCAACGGGCGGTAAGCTTCAATAGACAAACGAACATTTGCTGAAACCGACAACTGGCCGACGACTGTGTATTTGTCGGCGCGATGCCAGCGGAGCGTGATTGTGGTTTTCGGATCGGACGCTAGCTGCCAACTGACCTGCACAAATTTGCTGTCGGGCGAGTATTGCCCAAGCTGGAATTTGCGCGGACTTTCTACGACTCCGCCAGAACCCGAGGTTAAGAAGCGCAGCCCGAAGCAATTTTGCTCAACGGCGTTTTGCTGTCCGGTGACGAAGACCAATCCATTGACGTGTGCCGCATCGTAAGCGCCGATCAAAACCTGCTCAGGTTGATCCGGTTGGGAAGTTGAACCGGATTGTTGGGTTCGCGCCGACTGTGGCTGCCAAAGCGCGATGGCTGAAATCAGAATTGCTGCCAGAATTGCTTTGCTCATAACGAGATAAAGGTAATCGAAAGGAAAGTTGGGCACGCCCGCGCAGCTTAAGTTGATCCTCAGTGCCTTGCAAGCGTTTTGACTTGCCAGGGCATCGCGTACAATCCGCTTGCATTATCAATGGACTACCAAAGCTGAGCCAAAGGCCCAGCGCTCCAAAAAATATGGCAACTTACAACGATCTGAGCCTGCACGTCAGGCTGTTTATGAAAGGCTACCCGTTTTCGCGTTACGCAATTGAATCGGGTTTATGCGCCAAGCTGAACAAACCGCTAAGCCAATCGCGCGTTGCGCTGGTGACGACCGCTGGATTGCGAACGACGGAACAAAGCGGTTTTGACCACTCAAACAAAAGAGGCGATTCGACCTTCCGCGAAATTCCTACTTCGATTGAAGCTCAAATGTTGATCGAATCGCATCGCAGTTATGCTTTCGATCATTTGGGTTTGGCCGCCGACACCAATCTGGCGTTTCCGCTGGACCGGTTTCGCGAACTGGAATCGAAAGGTGTGATCGGCCAGCTCAATCATAGGCATTTCAGCTTTATGGGTTCGATTGTCGGCCCTGGAATGTTGATTGAGGAAACCGCGCCGCAGGTGGCGCAAATGTTGCGAGAAGATGGCGTTGATGTGGCCTTTCTGACCCCTGTTTGACCGATGTGCTGCCAGACGGTCTGTCTGGTTCAGGCGGCATTGGAACGCGAAGGCATAACCACCGTTTCAATTGCTTTGTTGCGCGAAGTCGCCGCGCAACTTAAACCTCCGCGGGCGCTGTTCGTTCCGTTTCCAATGGGCTTTCCGCTGGGCGAGCCGAACAACGCCATGTTGCAACATCAAGTGATTGCCGCAGCTTTACAACTGCTGGAACGCAACGACGTGCCGGTGCTGGAAAGCTTTGCACCAACTTCAAATGAAAAGAGCGACCAATGACCAACGTTCTTGAAAACCTCTTCAAACTCAAAGAAAACAAAACGACCATTCGAACGGAAGTCGCAGCCGGAGTGACGACTTTTTTGACGATGGCCTACATCATCTTCGTCAACCCCACGATCCTTAGCGAAGCTGGCGTGCCGTTTTCAGGTGCGTTGTTTGCCACTTGCGTTGCGGCGGCGGTTGGTTCGTTGGCGATGGGGTTGATTGCCAATTACCCATTTGCGCTGGCTCCGGGAATGGGGCTGAACGCTTACTTCACTTACTCGGTCGTCAAGGTGATGGGTTACGACTGGCGCGTAGCCCTGGGCGCGGTTTTTATCTCTGGCGTGGTGTTTCTGGTTCTGACGCTGGCACGCATCAGAGCGATGATTGTTGACGCCATTCCGATGACGATGAAAACAGCCGTGGCGGCAGGGATAGGTTTGTTCATCGCCTTTATCGGTTTGAAGAACGCCGGTGTGATTGTCGCTTCACCGGCTACGTTTGTGACGCTCGGCCATGTTATTTCAAAGCCGGTGCTGCTGGCGCTCGGAGGGTTGCTAATCACAGCCGTGTTAATGGCTCGCGGATTCAAATCGGCGATCATTGTTGGAATCCTGGCCGTCACGGCGGCGGCCATCGCATTTAAGCTGACAAAGCTGCCGACCGGAATCGTACAACTGCCGGACTGGCGTTCGACTTTCGGCCAACTGGATATTCGCGGAGCCTTCAAGCTTGGCTTGTTCGACGTGGTGTTTGTCTTTCTGTTTGTTGATTTGTTCGACACGATTGGGTCATTGATGGGATTGGGAAGACAAGCCGGATATTTAACAGCCGATGGCAAAATGCCTCGCGTCAACCGTGCTCTGTTTGCCGATGCGATTGCGACGATTGTCGGTTCTTGGTTTGGGACTTCGACTGTGGTGACTTACATCGAAAGCGCAACCGGCGTCAGCGAAGGCGGGCGAACCGGATTGACCGCAACCGTCGTCGCCGGGTTGTTTATGCTGGCGGCTTTCTTTTCGCCAATTGCCGGAGCGATTCCTCCGATTGCGACGGCTCCGGCTTTAATTATCGTCGGCGCGTTGATGATCAGCGCAGTCAAAGCCATTGACTGGGAAGACATTACCGAAGCCATTCCGGCCTTCCTGACCATTCTGGCCATGCCGCTTACTTTTTCGATAGCCAACGGTCTGGCGCTGGGCTTCATTTTTTATCCGCTGATGAAAGTCCTGACAGGACGTTGGCGAGAAGCCAGCCCGCTCACTTATGTTCTGGCTGCGCTGTTTGTGCTGAGGTACGTTTATCTGGGGGCTGAGTAGTATTTTCGTCAGACTATGGCCGCTGCGCGATCTTTGTATTGGCGGGCTTTGGCGATGTTCTGTTCGTAAAGTTTTGAAAAAGCGCGCGCGCAATTTGTGTGAGCAGCAGCGGGCGATTTCGCCAGATCAACCAATTTTTGTGCGTCGGCTTTGTCTTCAGCCGCGGCTCCCGGAGTTTGGAGCAATCTGAGCGCAGTCCAAAGCCAGCCAATGACGACTGCACGCGCCTTCAGCAAATCCTCCCGCGTGTCCAACTCAAACAAATCAATCGTCACTCTGGCTCGGCGGTATCGTTCGCCGCGTTTGAATTTTGGAACGGGCAGCACGCCTTCGAAGCTAATCAGTTCTTCCGGGTCATCGTCCAAATCACTGATGGGGTAAATCAGCAGCGGCTTTTCGCTTTTTAGCGCGACGAAATCTTCTGAATCGGTTTTGCGAGCCGCCAGCACGGGAAAGAAATTGACCTTGAGAATAGAGTTACAGGTTTTGCAGGCTGTCGTGTAATTGAAAATGTTGTAAGCCAGCAGATAGTAACCTTTTACAGAGGCGTCGCCCGTCGCAAAGTTGTAACTCAAACTGGAACCTTCTGTCGGCCAGGCTCTGACTGAGCTTTTGGGGCGGAAGTGTTCGACGTCATGTTCAATGCGGCTGCGCCGATCGTGCCCAAACGAACGTTCGCAATACGCGCATTTGTTTTGTTGTAGCCGAATATATGCGGCCTTAATGGCGCTCCAGGAATTTCGTTTGACTGGTTCGTTAAATTCTCCAGCGGTGCGAAAGCCGTCGGTTTTTAGTCGAGCTTTCATCCAGCCGTGCTTTTCGTTTTCAACGGCGGCTTCGAGTTCGGTTTTGGTGATGGGATAACGAATCATTTCGATTTTGTTTTGGCTGGTTTCGCTTTGGCCTTTTTCGTCCCGGTCTTTTTTACTGCTTTGGCTTTTGAAACTTTGGCTGGCTTGCCGTTGGCGGAACTGCCGTTGTTCTGACCAGCCAGTTTTTCCATGTAAGCGAGCGCAGCCTTCATATCGCCTTTTCCGGCTTTGACTGACAATACCTTTAATTCGTCAACGAAAGGTTCAGCCCGTGTCGTACTCAATTTGAAGTAAGAACTGAGCAAGACTTCTTCGGAACTCAATCCGTAAATGTGTTCGTCGTACTGTTTGACCACCGAAGCGCCAGTGTCGGTCGTTTCAATCACAAAGATGTTTTCGCGGTTGAGCGAACCGGCGACAATCGGGCTGTGCGTGGTGAAGATGAACTGCAAATTGGGCAGCGCCTCTGAGATTCTGGAAATCACCGACCGCTGCCATTCCGGGTGCAGGTGCAGATCAATTTCATCCACCATGACTATGCCGCAATTGTCCACCAGCTTTGCGCCGCTGGGCGCTCCTATGCAGACGTGGTAAAGCAGGTCGGCAATCCAGCCGATGTAAGCTCGATACCCGTCCGACAAGGCGGCAAACGGAGTTTTTGTTCCATTGACCTCAAACAGGTACTCGCCAGCGTCGAATTCTCCGGCAAAGCTCGCGCCTTCGGGCAACAATCGGTTGATCAGGTTGACGACTTGCTTGTGCCGACCAGGATTCTGGCTGCGAAGGTTTGGCAGCCAGACACCGAGCGGAATTAGCGAAACGTGGCTTTCAAACAATCCGGCGACTCGGTCATAACGAAGGAGGCGTATATGTCGGCGGGCACTGGGATCAAGTCTTTCTGAA
>JBGAPB010000237.1:0-9990 GCA_044221525.1 Blastocatellia bacterium
TGTCGCTCGATTCGATTTCGCAGATGAATGGTTTGATTCAACAACGACAACCAATCTTCAGAAGTGCGGGCCAGCCGCGTAGCTTCCAGGTCGGCATCGCTCAGATAAACCGCCGCCAGCTTCATTCCAGGAAGGAGCGCAGCGTACCACCAACCCTCTACAACAGCTTCAATCATAGTCAAAGAGTCATGGTCAATCGTTTCGCTTTTGGTTTCCATCATCGCGGCTACCGCAACCAGATTATCAAAGCTGTTTTTTTGCGCTCCCTGCTTGCGAGAAAACCAACTGCGCCGCCCGCTGGCATCAACCACGAAATTGGCGTTGATGGTTTCAGCGTTCGACAATTGCAACTGCCAACCTGAATCATTTCGCTGACAATCTTTAACCGCAGCAACTGGAAATAATTTTGCTCCTGCTTCGACAGCAGCATTTAGCAGCATTCGATCAAAACGGTTTCGATCCAGATGCCAGCCGTTTCCATGCGGATTAAAAACAAAACTGTGATCCGCCAGTTCGCTCGATCCCCAGGCCGAACAGTTGCCATAAGATGCCAGATGGTCATCGGCGATGAACCGCTCCCAAACTCCCAGTTGCTGCAAGATAGGTTTTGCAGCAGGCGGCAAACCTTCGCCAATTTTCCAGTCGTTGCTGACTTCCTTTTCGATCAATGCGACTGAAACTCCGGCTTTGGCCAGTTCAATCGCAGTCACCGCCCCGGCCACGCCGCCTCCGATAATTGCCACGTTTGCCTTCATCGGTAAGTCAACGGATGAATCTCTTTGAAACGATCATCGGGCGATTCGATCAGTTCGTTTTGCATCTCGACGTGAACGACCGGCGGCAGCAACGAATTGCCCGGCGGAACTTCGCGCCGTGTCACTATGCCGACCTTGCTCCAATCAGCCAGGAATTGATTGATCTTTTCGATCTGTCCGGTTTGCGTCAGCAACAGCAAATCGCGCAGCCAATCCAGGCGCAAGCTGAATTGCTTCACGCGTTGAGTTTCGCTGGCTTCGGCATTGAGCGCCTGCCGGTAATGCATTTCAGGCAGCACCTGATTCGGCACGCGCGCAGGCCAGAAGGTCGGGAAAAACGGATTCGTTTTCGGATCATAACCTGCGCCGCAACTGGCCGTGTCCACTTGCCAGGGCAAAACCATCCATCTGGTGATGTCGCCCGGCGAACTGCCGCCGATGGGGCCGTTTGGCGAAACCGCGACTTCTGGAGTCAACACGGGACCATAAAATTTTTCAGGCTGATTGGCCGGAAGCGGTTTGATACGGAACGGCGCGGAGTACAACGAAGCATGACGCATCGGCCAGGTGGCTTCGCAGCCCGGATGAAAAGCTCCGCCCAGACAGAAATCCAGCGCGGCTTTATCCAGCGCGTGCGGACGGTCAGCCAACGGCAATTCATCCAAAGTTCGCGGCTTGACCAGTTCAGGATCAAAGCCCGGCAGAAAATCGCCAGCCGCCCAACGCTGCAACCAGTCATACTGCAACTGAGTCACCGCCAACCAGTTACGAGGATTTCCGTCCAGCGGAATGTTTGCAACTCCGTCACCGTAAAACGGAGGCAGC
Organism: Blastocatellia bacterium; assembly: GCA_044221525.1. Classification (GTDB taxonomy): domain Bacteria; phylum Acidobacteriota; class Blastocatellia; order RBC074; family RBC074; genus RBC074. The sequence continues at coordinate 1,581 of JBGAPB010000237.1, forward strand.
GCATTGGGTTCAGCTTCGGCGTAATTCGGGTTTCTGAAAGAATTGAAAATTTGTTCTCTCAGCGGTTGTTGTTCCGGCGAATTACTGGAAAGCCGCGACAGGTTTTCCGGCGACAAAAAATCTCCGGGCGATCCCCAGCCGAAATCCAGATAAAAACCATTGTTCACCCATTGCAAATTAGTGAACCGTTCGAAGATCGGATAAATGTTTTCGGTAAAGGAAATCCTGGCGAGCGGAGTAATCCATTGCTGCTGGACGGCGACTTGATAGGCGATGTCATACATCGTGACGATGGATTTAATCCCCGGCGCGTAATCCGGCGGAGCGACAATCACCCACGCCGAAGTCACAGGCACTTCGCCACCGTCAACTTTGACCGTGGCGCTGACAGAACCGTCGGAGGTGTCGTCGTACCATTCGAAGTTGTTGAATCCTGTGATCGGTTTTCCAGTCGGCGAAGCCGATGCTCCGAATCCGCCAAAAACCAGCAGATTGCCGGCGTCATCAGTGCGAATTTCTCCAAGCGGGACAGTCGTGCCAAGAAACTTGCCGGTGTCGAATGCCGCCTGAGCATTCTTTCCAGTCACGGTTCGCGGCCCCGGGTCAATCGCCAAATCCAAACGATTACCCGCGTACTTTGCATTTCGTAACGTAGTTGGTTCGGCGGTAGGAATATCCAGCGCGGACTCAAAGTCGTACCAGACCGCTTTTTTGTTTGCCAGATGCACAGTCCACGTGATTTCGGCATCGTCGGCGGTCAATTCCTTGACGACCTTGCCATCGGCATCCAATCCGTAAATTCGGAATTTTGCTACCTGCCGCCTGATTCGGCCCTGGGCATCCTTGAAAAGTCCGTCGGCAGTGACCGGAGACATTGAAGGCGTTTCAGGCCCTATGAAGTATTCGTCTGGACTGTTGCCGACTCGCGCTATGCCAATGCCGGGGTGAATTACACATTGAACAACCTTTCCAAGTCCCATTACTCGGTCTCCTAAGTTTACAAGTCTACTAAATCTATGATTGGTCTGGTGGCGACGATTCGACTGCCCGCTGAAAGCCGTCCGAATACCAGATGAGGAAAAACGCGGGCGCTGTATAACACAAGGGTTCAAAGCGTTGCTACTGTTTTGACGGTAAAATTTTTCAACATTGTGGCACCTTCTTAATCGGCAGGCGCTGTTTTCAAAAAACTGCCTTCAAATGAGGGAGCCAGGCCTTCAATTGCGGTTTAGCGAGTAGAGGAAAAACAAATTACTAACGGAGCTGCGCCGGTTGGGTGTTATGCGAAGGTGAAACCGCAGCCTTTACTACCCTAAAGAATGGAAGCTGAAATGTTGATGTCACAAAAAGAAAACCAACGCGCCACCGCCCCATCCGCCATACAAACCGCACGGCAAAACGCCAAGCCAATTGAACCATCTTGCTGTCCAGCCTGTGTCGGCAATGTCGGCCTGCTAACGGCCGAACGAGCCGCCACTGTATGCCAATGCAGCCGTCGCAAAATCTATCACTGGATTGAAGAAGGCCATCTGCATTTCGTCGAACTCGTTGACGGCACAGTGCTGGTGTGCGGCAGAACTCTGGCCAAAAAGATCGAAGAATTGAATTCCAGCACAGACAAATTGAATAGTCATTAAACCAAAGTCGCCCCACCTCCTGCCGAATTAATGACCTCAGCATTAATGACATCAGCCGTGCGTGCCCATCGCTTCGACCATAAACAGCCGCGAAAGCAAAGCATCTATTCCACCCACAATTGCTTTGCTTTCGCATTTTCTCTATCTATTTGTTTGATTGTAACAAGCTCGATTTCTTGACGCTCACGCACACTCGGTGCTACCTTCCCGATTGGGCAATCATCCTTTCCGTCATATTCATCTTTTTTCGCAAGTAAGTAATCGGCAAAGCTCAGCTTGCCGTATGAATCTGCGTTCCGTCATAAAGGGTCAACCGTGGACGAAAACATAACTCAAATGTTGCTGCAATGGGGCGAAGGCGACAGCGCCGCGCTGAACAAACTGTTGCCGTTGGTTTATGACGAGCTTCGCCGATTGGCTCAAAGTTACCTGCGCCGCCATCGTAATCAACTTTCATTGCAGCCGACCATGCTTGTTCATGAAGCCTATATGAAACTGGTTAATCAGGAACATTCCTCCTGGCAGAACCGCGCTCAGTTTTTCGGTCTGGCGGCAAAAATCATGCGTGATTTGTTGGTGGATCATGCTCGCCAAAAACATGCCGCAAAACGCGGCGGCGGCAATTTCTCGATTTCGCTGGGCGAGGCTGATCGCATAGGCAAACAACCAAACCTGGATTTGCTGGCGCTGAACGAAGCAATGAACGAATTGGGTGCCATTAAACCGCGTCATTGCCAAATCATCGAAATGCGTTTTTTCGCCGGACTGACGATTGAGGAAACAGCCGAAGTGCTCAACATTTCGCATGCGACAGTTGAACGCGATTGGAACTTTGCCCGCACCTGGTTGTACCGCCACCTGAAAAGCGTTACTGACCCCGACAATCCGAACTGAGTGATTTATGTCCCCCAAACAGATCCAACAACTCAGCGGCCTTTACCATGCAGCACTGGCACTGGAGCCGTATCAGCGCGAAGCATTTTTGCGCGAATCCTGCCGCGAAGACGATGTTTTGCTGAGCGAGCTTAAGAGCCTGCTTGCAGCCGACGAAAAAGCCGGGAGCTTTCTGGCCGAACCTGCCGCTGATCTGGCAGCAGAGTTAATTATCAAAGAAAAAGAATCCGCAATGATCGGGCGCAGCTTCGGTCATTACCGAATCCTGTCGCGTATCGGAGCAGGCGGGATGGGCGAAGTTTATCTGGCCACGGACGAAAAGCTTGGGCGCAAAGTGGCGCTGAAATTACTGCCCACCGAGTTCGCCAACGACCGGGAACGTTTGCGTCGTTTCGAGACAGAAGCCAGATCCGCCAGCGCCACCGATCATCCGAATATCGTCACCATTCATGAAATTGGAGAATCGGACGGCATTCATTACATCGCTCAAGAATATGTCGAAGGGGAAACGCTCCGCAGCCTAATCGGGCAAGGGCCAATTCCGCTGCTGGAGTCTTTGGGCATTGCTCATCAAACTGCCAATGCTCTGGCCGCAGCCCACAGCGCAGGAATCGTTCACCGCGACATCAAACCGGAAAACATCATGGTTAGGCCTGACGGTTTCGTAAAAGTTCTGGACTTTGGCTTGGCTGGAATCACACAGCCCGACGCGGCTTCCGAAGTTAATTCCCAAATCAATACTTTACAAATGAACACTGCGCCCGGAGTCATTCTAGGCACGGTTAATTACATGTCGCCCGAACAAACGCGCGGCCAGAAACTGGACGCGCGCAGCGACCTGTGGAGCCTGGGCGTTGTGCTTTACGAAATGCTGACCGGCCAGCGCCCCTTTAACGGCGAAAGCATGCCGGATATTTTCGTCGCCATTCTGGAACGCCAACCTATCCCGCTGGCTAAATCAATGGCCGACCCGCCGCCGGAGCTTGGACAGATTGTGGAAAAACTGCTGGCCAAAAAACGCGAGCACCGTTATCAATCCTCCGCTCAACTGGCTGCCGAACTGAAACGATTTCATCACCGGCTGGAACTCGATGCCGAACGCAAATCCAGCGAAGTGTCGGAATCGGCAACACTCTTCATCAATAAACCTGTTGAGATACCCGAACCGCGCTTGGCAGAATCGTTCTCAACTCAAGAACAACCGCGTCTGATTGAACCTCTGCTAATCGAAAACGAACCCGTTACCAAAGAGCTTGCCGCAGTCGCACGACTATCCCGCGCAACCGTTGTCATGGTTGTCTTTCTGTTCGTCGCTGTGATCGCAATTGCTTCGTGGGTCTTGTTCCAACAGAAAGCGCCGGTTGTTGTTTCACCAGCAGTGACAACACAACTGCCGGAACGTTCGTTCAATTACTGGCTGACGGTGCAGATGATGCGCGACGGCGAGCCGTACAGGGAAGAGTTTCAATCCGCCGGAAAAGAGCGTTATGAATCCGGCTCGAAGTTCCGCATCAACTTCATCAGTCCGCAACCCGGATACCTGTATTTGATCAACGAAGGCCCGGCCAAAAGTGGGATCAGTTACTGGATGTTGTTTCCTATGCCTTCCATCAATGAGGCTTCGGCTAAAATCGAAGCCAATCAGAAAATGACCACTAGCCGAATGACATTCAACGAAAACACCGGCGACGAAAAGATTTGGGTCATTTGGTCGGCACAAACCATCAACGAACTGGAATCACTGAAAGCCGACGTACTGAACGCACAAGAACAAGGCGAAATACGCAATCCACAACAACGCGACACCGTGCGGAGACTCTTAACCTCGCTAAGTCAGTCAAAGTCCCAAGCTCAGCTCAAAGCCCAGGAAGACCGCAACAGCCAAAAAACTGTCGTCACAGGTCGCGGCGATACCCTGATTCATCTGGTGGAGTTGAAACACCATTGATCGCTCCTGCCAAAAAAATCTTTGAAGGTGTGAGGGGAAACGAGCTGGCTTTGCGTTGTAGTCAATGAAGGAACTCAACAGAGCTTGGCAAACGAAGTATTTGCCGAAGTTAGTGGCTGTGGTCGTGTCCCAGCCGTATTGCTTATCAAACCCCTGCGGCAAATTCGTAGAAGAATAATGCCGCTTCAGAATGAAAAGGAGCAAAATATGCCTCAACAAAATTACGCCCTCGATGTTGCCTACCAATCAGATATTGCTGTATTTGATGCGTCAAAGCCGATTTCCATGGCTTACGGCTTTGTCCTGCTAAACCCAACTGGTAATTCAGAATTGGGCGAAAAAGTGGACCAAAGCATAAATGTTGGCGACGACGTCATTTTTTCGGTTTTTGATACAACTGGGGCTTCAAGTGCAGCCCCGGTTACTTCCATTGTAATTACCTGCAAAGACGTCACGAATCCAAACAACCCTAGCAACATGGACCCCTTTGGGTGGTCAACACCAGGCACTTATACCTTGCAGAATCCGACATTCATCACTAACGGAGTGAGTGCCGGATGCAATATGAGAGGATTTGGCCTTTCGACAAGTTGGTTTACCGCCCAGGGGAAGGGGCAAGGAAAGGGACAAAAGAAAACTTACGACATCACCATCACCGTCAACCTACAAAACGGCAGAGTCTTCAGCGTTGATCCTGAAATGGATGTCATGGCAGATGGGTGATCTTTAACCCTCTTGTCATCACTTGTTGCAACTGTCTCGCAGCCTTTTGCTTTATCACCACTGCGGCAATGCTAAAAAACGAGATACAGCTTAACCAAAAAGGAGCAGAATATGCCTCAACAATTTGCGCTTGATGTTGTTTACAAGTCAGATGTTACTCCCAAGGTCACCCCCGATCTGGCCCACCCTATTGCCATGGCTTACGGCTTTGTCGCGATCGGACAAACTAACCCCGAAGTTGGCGAAAAAGTTGATTTGAGCATCAATGCTGGTGACAGTGTAACTTTCTCAATCTTTGACATCGCTGCTGCGCCCGCCCCAATTTCTTCGGTTGTGATTAATGTTAACGACGTCACTCCCCCGAATAATCCCAATAACCCAATTAAGAACGTCTCTCCCTTTGGCTGGCCAGATGGTACTCAGAGGTGGGTAAACCCTACATTCACACATGTCCCCCCCAACGGCTATAGCACTGGGTGTAATATGGTAGCGTTTGGCCTCGTGCTTGGGAATTTTACGGCCCAAGCCGCTCCTGGCAGAAAGAATAAAACCTATGACATAACCGTCACGATCACGTTACAAAACGGCAGAGTCTTCCAGGTTGATCCTGAGATGGATGTCATGGCGGAGCTAAGATAGCCAAGCATTGCCATCGCCGCATCTTTTTTTGCGGCGATGGCAATTTAGCGCAACGCTTATTCAACATTTCACTTTTCGCTTTAGTTCCATTCGCCTTGCAGCACAAATGCCGCCCAGAAATAAGGCGATTGCCAGGTTTTCTGCTTCCACAACTCGACCTGGGCGGCTCTCAACGCCGCCGCTGGAGTTTGCTGTTCTTTTAGCATCTTCTGGTAAAACCGTGTCATCAACTCTGATGTCGCCTTGTCGTTGACGTTCCACAAACTGACGACAACGCGAGCCGCCCCGGCGTGCATAAATCCGCGCGTCAGTCCGATCATCCCTTCACCTCTAATCTGTTTGCCGAGTCCCGTTTGGCAGGCGCTGAGCACCCATCCTCCGTTCTGCCTTGCTCGTCCACCAGAGATAACACCAGCGCCGATAAACCCGCCCGTTCGCTGTCCAGATAACCGTGCGTGGCAAAGTGCAGATAACGATACTGGCTGAGTTCTGAACTGAGCGCCGACGCGCGGCTGGCCTTGAAATCCACTGCCTTGAAACTGGAATCCGCCGGAGCGAGCGCGAGAATTTGATTGGCTTCCTGGCGGGTGAACGGCAAGCGAGGAATAACCATTCCACGTCGCACACCTTGCAAAGTGGTGTCACCGGAAAGATGTTCGATGTTGCGACTGGCGATTGCTGGCGCAGGTTCATTTCTCAACTTGCCTGCAGCAACTTTTACACGAGGATCATCGGCGGCAAATACCGGATCAGCAAATACCGCCAACTGTTTTGGTGCTGGCGTACGTCCGGCAAGCTCTTTCCGCATGACGGCCAGCGTCGAAGCCGAGGGCAGAGAGATGATTTCGTGATTAATCACTAAAGGCTGAAGGCTGAATGATGAATGCTGAATATCTCGCCCTCCGCCTTCATCCTTCATCCTTCCGCCTTCACCCTTGGGATCGGGCAACATAGCGAAAGGGATGTATTGCAAGGCTCCACCAGCGACGATGACCAGCCGTTTGTTGCCAAGCTGATCAGCGGCAGGAGCGATCAACATTTGACTGAGCTGACTCGCAGCGGCTGGAAGCTGGGCTTCGGTTTGGGCAATTCGCACCTGTTTTTGTCGCGGAGTTTCGACAGCAACGTTGCGGCTTCGCACGGTCAGCATTTTGTAAACATCCGTTGCGGCCTGTTCGATTTGTTCGCGTTTGGGCAACTCGTAACTTGCCAGCGAATTCTGCCCAACGACCCACAGAAAGCTGCGCTCTTCACCCAGCGAGTATTCCAACAACAGGGTGTCTGGTCCCAGTTGTTGTTGAATGTCAGCAAGTTTCAGCACGGGCGGTTCGGTCAGCGCGGCATAGTGCGGGCTGGCTCTGCGAATGGCAGCTTGAACCTGTTCGTAATCGTTTTCGATTGCCGAAATTTCCTGTTTCAACCCCGCCAACTGCGCCGGTGTATTTGATTGCGTCAGCCGTTGAGCCTTTTCATTGAACTGCTTGGCCAACAATTGCTCCCGCTCTAACAATGCAGCGTCCACTCCACTGCGAATGTCAGCACTAGATTCGGTCAGCATTTCCAGCAAGCCCCGCGCACGCGCACGTTCGCTGACTTCAAAAGCCAACGCATTCGTGCCTTTGGCCGGATCGGCACTGTGCTGGCGCATCAACACTTCAATATACAATTGATAAGAATTTTGTGCAGTGGCGAAAAATGCCGCGCGTGAATCGTTGCTGACCAAGCCGGAGCGCAAAGATTCGGCCAGCTTCAGGCTATCTTCGACATAGCTTAATGATTGAGCGTAATTGCCGCGTGCCAGTTCCGTTCTGGCAAGTTGATAAAGAGATGTAGCTTCGTCCGCAGGAGCCGTCACTTCCCTGGCAATTGCCAGCGCCAGTTTGAATTGCTCAAGAGCTTTTTCGAACTGTCCTAATGAATGCTGCACTTTGCCGAGTTTGACCAGCGTTTGCCCTTCTTCCGTTCGGTATTTTCCATCTCGTTGAATGGCCAGCGCCTGTTCCAGATACTCAACCGCTTTATCGTAACGACGAAGCGAATGATACGAATTGCCAAGATTGCTCAACCTGGATGATTCCCTAAAGCGATCCTTCAACTCACGAGCGATTGCCAGTGATTGTTCGAAACTCTCAATCGCCTTTTCAGGACGCTCCATCAACTCATAAGCTTCTCCGCGATTATTGAGTGCGATTCCTTCATTTGGCCGCAACTTAACCTCGCGAAGTATCAGCAGCGACTGGTCGTAAAGCTCAACTGCCTTTTCATATCTCCCCAAAACCTGATAGACGCCGCCCAGATTATTAAGCGTTCTACCTTCGCCACGACGGTCTCCGATTTCACGCCAAAGCCCTATTACACTTTCAAAGTAGTCAATCGCTTTTTCATAGCGGTTTAGAAAGTAATTCACGGTTCCCAAATCATTGAGCACACTCAACTCATTTGCGTTATCTCTTAATGCCTGCCGTATAACCAAAGACTGTTCGTAATTTTCTATAGCTTTTTCATACCGACTCAAAAATTGATTTGCACCAGCAGTCAGATGTAAAGCTCGGCCTTCACAATTTGCATC
>JBGAPB010000238.1:0-9870 GCA_044221525.1 Blastocatellia bacterium
AGAGATTTTCAAATACTCCGCGTTGCACGCCGCCGAAATCACAGCGTTGATTAACCGCGTGGACGCCGACGCCATTCGCGGCAAGCTCCCGGCCAAAGGCGTCGCGTTTGAAATCAAAGCTCTGGACAAACCCGTCAGCATACTGGTCGGCGAAGTGAAGAAGGTCAAAAATCCGAAAAGCGGAAAAGACATGACCGCAATGATCGAAGACAAATTCACTCCGACGCCGATGCCTGATTACGGATTGTTCGCCGCAACCAAAAGCAATGAAATTCCGCGCGCTTACATTTTCAAAAACGAAGCTGGCTTAAAAACCGTGCTGGCCAAGCTGCAAGCTCACGGCATCGGCGTCGAAGAATTAACCGAACCGCTGAACACCGAAGCCGAAAGCTTTGTCATTGATTCCGTCAACAAAGCCGCCCGCGCCTTCCAGGGCCACGCCGAAGTCAAACTGAAAGGCCACGCTCAAAAAGAAACGATCAATTTCCCCGCCGGTTCGATTATGGTTCGGACTACTCAACCGCTGGCGTCGCTGATCTTTTACCTGCTGGAAGCCGAAAGCGACGACGGTTTCGTACGCTGGAATTTTCTGGATGCTTACCTGGAAAAAGGAAAGACCTATCCGATTTACAAGCTGACAGGCGAGGTGAAAGCGGCAAGCAGGTTAAGATGACCTATCGTTTTTTTGAAATGCCTCAGCCGCATTGTTTTATTGACTGGCAAATGCAGGAAAACTAAATCAGAACAACAAAGATTGGGACACCACATTCGCGAAACAGCAGATGTCATCGGCATCTGAGCAAAGCGACTGTACCAATCTTACTTGGTTTGATTTAGAATCCAGCCCGTTTCAGTTTATATTTTTTCAGTCCGACCCCGAAAGTCTCTGACAACCAGCCACCCCTAAACGCATTTGGTGAACGCTATGCACTTTAATATCTTTGCCCAGAGCTTACCGCTCAAGGCCATTGTTTTTCTGAGCAGCCTGACTCTTGCTTTGCTGACAAACAGTCACTCCTCTGATCAGCCGCAATTATCGCCCGCTGTTTTGTTACCAGGTGACGCCGCTATCGGCACGGCAGCAGGCAATCAAACTTTTCCACAAATTGCTGCTGGCGCAAATGGCTTCTTAGCCGTTTGGCAAGATAATCGCTCACAGATTTACGACAGCTTTGGGTTAAGCACTTGCGGGCGTCAAACAGGAAGCGGCTCAGGCAGCAATAATGATATTTACGCTGCACGAACGGACGCTAATGGGCAACTACTCTCTCCAACGCCAATTATTCTTGCGCAGTCATCAACTTGCCAATCCGCGCCAAGTGTTGCATGGAATGGGCAGAATTGGTTGGTTGTTTGGGCATCAGAACGTGATGATCCATTCGAAATTGTTTTGGAAGCTGTCAGAGTCTCACCTTCTGGGCAGACGCTTGACCAAGTGCCATTCCTTATAAGCCGACAAGCGTCATCCTACTCTAACCTGCAGTTGACCTCGGACGGATCGAACTGGATGGTAATCTGGTCGGGCAGCAGAGGCATCAGTGGAGTTCGAGTTGCTGCTGATGGCACAGTTGATACATCCCGCCCCAGTCTCATCTATTTGTACCCAGACCCTTTGCCTCCCACAGTACAGGTAAATGCCGACATCGCCTTTGCAGGAAATCAATACTTTCTAGTCTGGAACGAAACCGTTTATCTAAACTCCAATCTGACTACTTCGATGTTAAAAGCTATGCGACTGAGCACACAATTGGTTCCACTCGGTGAGCCAGTCACGTTGCGGACGACTGGGGGGGAGAGGCCAAGCGTGGCGACAGATGGCCAGAACTTTTTGGTTGCGGCAGGCAATCTCGGCTGGCTGGTAGCAAATGACGGGCATGTAATATCCGCCGAACTAACTCTGTCCACTTCAGGTGGCGTGGCAGATATTTGCTGGGATGGGGTGAACTACTACATTGCGGGCTACAAGGAAAATTACACTCTTTTCGCCGCAAAAATTGCTCCGAATGGCAGCCCAGCGGGAAACACAGAAGTTGAACTAAAACGATCTGATACCAACTTCTTCGTTACCGTTGCGCCCAGGCCAAATGGCGGAGCTCAAGTCGTATGGGCAACACAAAAAATCTATAAACCGTTTGATGGCGCTGAAGGGTATTACTATTCTTCAGACCTTGACGTGCTAACCGCTGGCATGACGGCAAATGAAGTAGCAACACCTGTAACCGCTATCAGCGTCAGCGCCCCTCGCCAAAGCCTGGCACAAATGGCCGCAGGCGCTGATGGTTTCCTACTAACGTACCGAAGCCAGGTATCGGGTGATTCGCGCATTATGACAATCAAGCTTAACGCCGACGGTAATCCGGTAAGCGCTGAGCCGCTTCGATTGGACGGCGGCCATCCAGCAATTACCAATCCGGCAGTAGCCTGGAATGGATCGTCATATTTGGTGGTGTGGGAAAATTCCGAAGAGCCAATGGGCGGATCCACCACGCAGCAAGGCACAATATACGGGAAACGAATTAGAGCAGATGGGGCGGCGCTTGACCCTCTTCCGTTCAGAATATCAAAAGGAAAGAACGCTCATGTTGCCTCTTTGAATGGTGAGTTTCTCGTTATCAGCAACTACCAATTCGACGGATCTGTCGTTGCGACACGAATCAACGACAACGGCTTGATTTTGCAATCGTCAACCATTTCCCCTAATGACGTTGGTCTTAGCGGAAAGATAAGCCTGCCACGTATTGCGCCTGTCGGAAATCGCTGGCTGATGGTTTGGACAGGCATAGATTCTAGTGGTTGTAATTGCGTATGGGGAACATTCATCACTCCTCAATTAACAGCCAATAAAGCATTCAAAATATCTGGCCCGCTTGGCGATTGCCACGCCAGTAGCTGGGGCTTTGAACCGCAGATAGCTTCTTCCGGAGATTCCGCTTTGGTTGTCTACCGTGGGAGGTCAACAGCAGTAACTGAATTTGACTTGCTCTTAACTGGTGGCATATCGGCGCGCAAGATCCAAGCTGATGGCAGTTTCGCCGATCAAAGCGACCGAGGCTTTATTGTTTCACCTCAAGGGTTCGTGCCGAGCGTCGCGTGGGATGGTTTCGGCTATCTCGTCAATTGGCTGGATTCAAGAAACGCTCTCTACCCCAAACTAAGTAGCGGAGACATTTTCGCTACTCGAATTGCTAGTGATGCTTCAATCAATGACATTAACGGTTTCGCCTTGGCCGATTCCCCTCTGGCAGAAGATAAGCCTACAGTAGCGGCGCGCAATGGTATTGGCGTTTTCGCCTGGTCGGGTTTTCTCAGCATATCGTCACACGCAACGATGCGAATTCACCTTCGAAGTTTGCGGGGCGCGTTTATCACTCAGCCCGCCGCGCCATCGTTCTTATACAGTAGTGGCTGGAGTTGGGATCAAGTGTCGCTTCGATGGAACGACAATTCAACAAACGAGGACGGATTCAAGATTGAACGTTGCGTAGGCGATAACTGTACCAACTTTGTCCCTTTTGCCACAGTTACAGCCAACACAACAAGCTTCACTGACACCGGCCTAACAGGCAGAACCTGGTATCGCTATCGTGTGCGTGCATTCAATCTCGCGGGTGAGTCAGTACCCACGATCATAGAGTCGGTGCTGACCAGCGAGCCCCCAAGCCTTTCAATTACAGGTCGTCTGACTGACCGAGACGGCAGAGGCTTGGAAAATTACAGCGTTGCGTTGACAGGCTCACAAGGCGGTTTTGCTCGCACTGATCGCAGTGGCTATTACCGTCTGAGCAGCGTTACGGGCGGAGGCAATTACCGAATCACAGTTCAATCGCCGGGGCCGCGAATTGGTTTCACGACTTACTACCCCAATCCCGGATGGGTTGAATTCAATTTCCTGACATTAAATCAATCGGCCAATTTCGTCTATAACCTGACTTCGCCCTGGGTTCCGCCTGGAGCTACGCCGACACCGACTCCCACGCCAATACCGACTCCAACGCCGACTCCACCGCCGGGCAATGATGCGACAATTTTCAATCCGAACTTCGATCAGGGGGGAGCATACTGGACGACATCGGGTGCAGTCAGTTTTATCAATGGCATTGCTAAATTTACCCCAACGACAAATTACTCACCGGCTTCGATCATTCAGTGGGTGCAACTGACACCTGGGGCGAGTTACGAAGTTTCTGCGGACATCACTGCGACAGCGACTTCTCGTGTAACTCTTGGTGTAAAGTTTGAAGAAGGTGGAAACGTAGTTTCAGGACCTTCGATCCCGCTCACTAACCTTACTCGACCTACGAACTCTGGTGTGAGGTTTGCCGTTCCCATTGGAGCAGGTCAAACCGGGTTTTTTGTGCAAAACAATGGCTCCGTGTCGAGCGGCAGCCAGGCANATTCCGCGCGCTTACATTTTCAAAAACGAAGCTGGCTTAAAAACCGTGCTGGCCAAGCTGCAAGCTCACGGCATCGGCGTCGAAGAGTTGACCGAACCGCTGAACACCGAAGCCGAAAGCTTTGTCATTGATTCGGTCAACAAAGCCGCCCGCGCCTTCCAGGGGCACGCTGAAGTCAAACTGAAAGGCCGCGCTCAAAAAGAAACGATCAACTTTCCTGCCGGTTCGATCCTGGTTCGGACGACTCAACCGCTGGCTTCGCTGATCTTTTACCTGCTGGAAGCCGAAAGCGACGACGGTTTTGTTCGCTGGAATTTTCTGGATGCTTACCTGGAAAAAGGGAAAACTTATCCGATTTACAAGCTGACAGGCGAGGTGAAAGCAGCAAGCAGGTTACTGTGATTGGGAGAATGGTTCCACAAACGCAAAGCCGGATTCTATGAAATCACACGTTCTTAACTTTTAGCTTTTGCTGTCTGTGCTGTATACTCCGCCGCGTCGCTCCAGCTCTCTGATTGTTTTTCCTGTGCAGAGTCGGTATGTGATGGCCGGGTGACCGGATAACCGAGAATAAATTGATCGAAAGAATTGACCCGAAATAATTGAAAAGACGTTTTGAAAGAGAGTTTGATCGGCACAGATTCCGGCAGTTTTTAGAAGAGGTGCGATCTTCAGGTTTTTATCTCAACCTTCTTATTTTCAAGCACGCATTCTTTTCGCAGCTTGCGCCAGCCGCGGAGCGCAGCTTTGTGTTCCACAATCATCAGCTAATGTCATCATCGCTAGAGTAAAAACTTCTGGCGCGTTTGTTCACATGCGCGCGAAAGCTATTATCTTTATTTCGCACTGGCGTCTTCGCCGGTGCGTTTCTTTTTTCTGCGAGGTGTTTTGATGAATGGCAGAGTTTTGGTTCTCAATTCGACTTACGAGCCGATCAATGTCTGCACAACCCGCCGAGCCATTGTGCTGATTTTGAAAGGGCTGGCACGGGCAGAAGAGCGCCACGAAAATCTTTATCATTCAGCGCGAAGCTCGCTTCACGCTCCGTCGGTTATACGGTTGATGGATTACAAACACATCCCTTTCGAGCGCAAAAGCCTGTCGCGCAAAAATATATTGCTGCGCGACCATTACACTTGCCAGTACTGCGGCAAGGTCTTCAACCCAGCCGATTTAACTCTGGATCACGTCGTGCCTCGTTCACGCGGAGGCACTTCAAATTGGGACAACCTGGTGGCCTGCTGCAAAAGGTGCAACAACAACAAAGGCAGCAAAATGCCTGAAGAGATGGGAATGAAGCTGTTGAAACGCCCGCAATCTTTCAGCCTGCACGTCAATCGGCAGATTATGCGTTATCTGGGGCGTTCAGATGAAAACTGGCGGAAGTATCTGTTTTACTGAAAGTTACCAGGCATGGCTTTTCAGCTTTCGACTTTTTCGCTACGCCATGACTTCAAAAACTCAACCACCGCAGGCAACAAAGAGATTGCAATGACTGCGACAATGACCAGCGAAAAATTGCGCTTGACGATTGGAATCTCGCCGAAAAAGTATCCCGCGTAAGTCAGCAGCGAAATCCACAAAATGCCTCCGGACACGCTGTAAGCCAGAAACTTCGGATAAGTCATTTTGCCTATGCCGGCGACGAATGGAGCAAAGGTGCGGACGATTGGCATGAAGCGGGCGAAGATCAGCGTTTTGCCGCCGTACTTTTCATAAAAAGCGTGTGTGCGATCCAGGTGGCGGCGATTGAACCAGCGCGAACTTTCGCTGGAAAACACTCTCGGCCCCAGGCTTCTGCCGATCCAATAGTTGACCGAATCGCCAATAACCGCAGCCAGAATCAGCAGCACGACTACCAGGAAAACGTTCAACTCGCCTTTTGAAGCCAGCGCGCCGACGGCAAACAGCAACGAATCTCCGGGCAAAAATGGCGTCACCACCAGGCCGGTTTCGGCAAAAATAATCAGAAACAATATGGCGTAAGTCCAGGATTGGTATTGATTGACCAGGTCAACCAGGTGTTTGTCCAAGTGAAGGATGAGGTCAATAAATTGTTTTAGTAGTTCCATTCAGTTTTGGTCAGTTAAAGATCATTTTGGAAAGCGTTGGGAAAATGACCGACAGGATAAGCGAGTAGACCGATTTGCTCAAAGCATCGGGAAACCGGTTCGGCAAATGCTTACAGAATGAATTCGCTGGCTGCGCGGGCCAGCGTCAACACGTTGACGGCGCGCGCTCCGCCGTTCAGCAATGTCTGAGCGATTTCGTTTGTCGTGCTTCCGGTGGTCATCACATCGTCAACCAGCAACACGATTTTGTTTTCGATCAAACGGGGAGCGCGAACTTTGAAAGCTTTTTCCAGAGTGCGCGCTCGTTCCCGCGCACCCATTCCTGCACGGTGTTTTTCAGTATGTTTGAATCGAATCAGGCTTGCCGTGTCCACCCGCAAACCGATGATGGCAGCCAGTTCGTGGGCGATGATTTCAGCTTGATTGAACGTGCGCTCGGCCAGCCGGTCAGAGTGAAGCGGCACAGGGATGATTGATTCGCTTGCCTGCAATTTTTGAAGACCGGTTGCCGCTGATTTCAAAAGTTGGAGTAATCGAGCGGGGATTTGCGGATGGCTTTTCAACCTAAGCACGCTTTCGCGCAGCGCGCCTTCGTAAACTCCACAGGCGCGAGCGAGGCTGAAAACCAGATCATCGCAACGACCGCAACGGCGTTCGTCAGGTTGGACTGTTTGTGGTATTTGCGGCAAAGGCATTCCGCATTTTGCGCAGGAGTTTTTTTCGGCTCGGATTCTTTCTATCTTTTGTTCGACATCCAGCCAGCACTGACCGCAAGCCGCACCGTCGCGCCAGGATTCAATCATTGCTCCGCACACTCGGCATTCAATAGGGAAGAGCACCGCCAGCGCCGAATCGCGCAGGTTTGACGATGCTCTTTTCAGGTGTGCCAGATACGGATGACTCATCTGGATGTTTTGGGTTGGGTTCATCGTGGAGCTTATTTGCCCACACTGACGCTTTCTGTTGCCAGCACGTCGTGGTGGTAGTTGATCAAAACCCGTTTCGGTTTTTGATCCAGTTTGACCTTAAACTCGTTCGTCGTGGAACTGCCCTGAACCGAAACCGAGCCGAGCCGCATGACCTTTCCGCCGTCGAAATCCAGATAAATGGGCACGATCATTTTGAAACCGGGCGACACATCGCTTTGAGTGAGTTTCCCGGTCAACAATGTTTTCCCGTCGCTTTCAGCCGTCAGCGAATAATCCAAACGGTAACGCGGAACTTCAGTGCCATACACCCACTGCATAAAAAACCAGTTCATGTCTTTATTGCCGTCTAAATCCATTGTCGGCAGCATGTGCTTATCAACGATGGCCTTGAACGATTCGGTCGAAGCGTTATCGTTAAAGTGCGTTTTGACGAACTCATGCATCATGGCGATGAATTTCTGGTCGCCGGTCTGACGGTCGTACATCATCCAGCGCAGCATGTGCAGCACATAACCGCCCTTCGGATAAACCAGTCGTTGATAGGCTCCGGGACTCTTTTCCGTAATTAGTCGCAAACCTGCCCAGATTGGCCCGACATCGGTTGGTCGGCGTCCAAACGTATCTTTTTCCAAAATGGTTTTGCGGTTTTGCTCCCAGTAATGCAGGTATTTGTCCAGCTTCGGTTCAGTGTATTGGAGGTAAAGACTGGCTGAAAAATCCGCGAAGCCTTCGCTCAACCATTGGTCGTGAAACGAAGCCCAGCCGACAACGTGTCCCCACCATTGATGAGAGACTTCGTGCGAAGTTACTTCCTGAATGAAATTAGTGAAACCGGAATTCATGCCAATCAATTGCCAGCGTTGTGTCGAATCCAGATAAGCGCTCAGCGGCAGATAAACCAGACTGGGCCACGATTGGCCGAAGTCGAAATTCGGTTGTTGAGTAATGGCTATGCGTCCGTAAGGCGCAGGCGAAAACCAGTGGTTGAAGATACGGATCGAGTTCTGAGCCTCTACCATTGTATTGTCCATCAATCGTGATGGAGCCATTCCGCCGACGCTGGAACCTTTCAGATAATCGGGCACATCGGTGGTTGCATAACCTTCGATCTGATAGCCGGTCTTGTCGTCAACCATGCTTTTCTTTTTGAAGCTGCCGTAATTGAAACCGGCAACGGCCAATGGAATTTCCGACACCCATTGAGTAACGGCCAGGTCTTCTTCTTTGGCTTCCTTGACCAGTTTGCCGTTGCTAACCAGCGTGTACTTGTTCGGAACCTTGAAGGTCAGATCGAAAGTCGCGCGGTCGGTGAAGGCATTGACGCTGGGATACCAACTGGTTCGCGCTTTGACGTAATAACTGCCGCCGCCTGCGTTTTCCAGAACCTTTTCGCCGCCGTATTCAATCGTTATTTTGTACTGACGGCCTTTGACCGTGGCTTCGGGCAGGATGGCGTAAAACGCGCTGTCGTCGTTTTTCTTTTCCTGTACGAAGTGAATGTCGTTGCCGCCCATGGTTACGCGAGTAACTCGCAGGGTTGGCAGCAATCCGAAGCTGATAACGCGATCTCCCTCGGCCATGGCCTTGAAAGTTAGTTCGGCGCTGGCAGCCAGTTTTTCGCCGCGAATGGCGGTTTCGATTTTGTAATTTTCGGCGTCAATGATTCGTTTGTCTTCGCCGGAACCCGCATTTCCGCTTTTCAGTTCGCTTTCCAGATGCGCCAGATAAAGAATGCCGTCTTCTTTGCCCAACGGGTCCAGATGAACCAGCGCGACTTCTTCCGGCGCTGGCAAGCTGGGCAGGACGCCATCCGGCCTGACCATAAATCTTAGGTCGTTGTACTTTTTGCCGAAAATGTAGGCGTTGAAAAACGGAGCGCGTTTGATGTTGTAAAGGCCGTTGAGCAATTCGGCTTCGACGTTTTCGACATCTTCGGCTGACAGCAAAGCTTCGGTCATGCTGCGTGGGTTTTCAGTGTTGCGACGCATTCGTTTCTGAAAATCGTGCAACGAATCTGCCGCGCGCGCGTCGGCTGAACCAGCCTGTCCTTGTTTTTTGATTTCTTGATAAGTGTCGTCACTGAAAGTGAAAATCGCTCGATTGAATGCATCTGTGAATACTTCTTTGCCGGTGATGAATTTCAGGTAATCCGTTTCAATCCAGAAAGCCGGAACCAGATTGAATTCGCCGTCGCCGTTGAAAACGCCGATGACTGTGCGACCAAGCACAGGAGGAAGAAAGCTGACGCTGCCGCTGCGCAGAGTGATTGTGCCCACATCTCGTTTTAAGGTCAGGTTACTGACGGAATAGGTTTCAGCAGGTGATCCGTCACGCAAAGCTCGGTAATTCGGATCAGAGTTTGGGGCAATTGCGCCTTTTGCGCCGATGGTCAATTCGGCTTTGGTTTCGGCAATTTCCAGCTTGATCTCAATCGAAGCGGTTTTGCCGGCTTCTATCTTGATGGAGCGTTCGGCT
>JBGAPB010000239.1:0-9798 GCA_044221525.1 Blastocatellia bacterium
GGTAGATCACGTATTTTGATGCGTAGAAGCTTTCAAAAACATCAATCTGGTAATCATCCATTGTATTGGTGAGGTCGCCGTTTATAACCACACCTTGGGTATCAGGATTGGAAACGCTCAATTTTCCGATAGCCATTGAATGCCATTGATTCGCCGTCTTGCTGTCTTTCGGCCCGTTCTTACAAGGGGTATTCTCACAATATGGATATTGCGGGTCTGACGCGAAGATCATGCTGAAAGAGGATAGTTTGTTAGCAATGGTTGGAGGTACGATGTAGCACTGCTTCAAAACATTCGGTACCGGGTCTCTGCCAAAGCCAGCAACTCCGCAGTAAATCGTACCCGTAGCGGTCTTCTCCGCCCAAATGCCGTTCGCTCCGTACCGAATCGTTCTTGTGCCTGTAAATAT
The DNA here is from genome assembly GCA_044221525.1 of Blastocatellia bacterium. Taxonomy (GTDB): domain Bacteria; phylum Acidobacteriota; class Blastocatellia; order RBC074; family RBC074; genus RBC074. The sequence goes on from JBGAPB010000239.1 coordinate 410, forward strand.
ACAAGGCGCACCTTCGTCGGCACATTTCGTAGCTACGGTCACGACTTTGCAGGTCTTTAAAACGTTCGGAGCCGGGTCTTTGCCAAAGGCGGCAACCCCACAGTTAATCCCATCGGTTGCGGTCTTAGTAATCCATTTATCACCCGCACCATAACTAACATCGCCTGTGCCAGAAAACTTACAGCGCTCGCTTTCCTTCGCGCATTCGACCGCTCCTGCAGGGAGAGCCTGTGCGTGACTACTTGCCTGCACAAACAGCAACACAATCATTGTTGCAACTATATTCCTGATAAATTGACTTGCGGTTAGGAAGTTATTGGTCGCATTTTCTTTTCGTCCGGGTTTCATAGCTTTAGTTTCTCCAGTGTGGGGTTGTTACACGAGTAACAGTGAATTACTGACAAGGCCCGTCCTTAGTTGGGCCAAGTAACGTTCTCAACTCTTCCAAATTTTCTTTCAGGACGAATGCTGTCGCCCCAGCTTCCGTGGCCAAAGCGCGCGTCCGCGCGTCACCGTAATCAGTAACAATGCAAATGTTCGCGTCGGGATACGCGGCTCTGATTTGCCGACTGGCCGTGAAACCATCCACGCGCGGCATTTGAATATCCATCAGCACCCAGTTTGGAAGATTGGCTTGATACGTGGCGAAGGCTTCGTCGCCGTCCGCACATTCGGTGATGACATCCGCAAATTCGCTTACTGTTTCCCGAATCATTTCACGCATCAGTGGGTTGTCTTCCACAATCAAAATTGTCATTTCATGGATTCGTGCTTTATTGAGTATTAACGGCAGGAGAATGGCTCTTTTGAGTGGCTTTGAGTATCCGCTGTATTACGAAATTTGCTCCGTAGAGTTACGGTATTTTTCTCCGTAGAAGTACGGATGCAATGGTGAGAAGTGGATGTTTATGGACGAAGAAAGGGGCGTTGTTTCGGACGGGAAGCGGCAAAAAACGGCTTTATTCTTTTTCCTTTAGCCGGGCGAAATTCTCAGTGACAAACTTCACCAGGGCATGACGGCCTTTCAGGTTGAATTTTTCGCTGATGTTCAGGCGATGCTGTTCGACAGTGCGCACCCCCATGAAAAGTTCGGCGGCGATTTCTTTGCTGGTTTTGAAATGGGCGATCAGCTTCAAGACTTTGCGTTCGGTGGGGGTCAACTGATCGAGCAGGGATGGCTGGGCGGGGGTTTCCTGCGCGTGACGTAACCGCTTGAGCAGCAGACTGGTTAATTGCGGGCTGATAAATTCCTGGCCGTTGACGACAGCGTTGATGCAATCAATGACTTCTTCTGCGGCGCTGTCTTTGACCAGGAAACCTTTCACGCCCAGGTCGAGCGCGGCGTTCAAAAACTGTTCGTCCTTGTGCATCGTCAGAAATACAAACTGCAAGGTAAGGCCTTTTTCGCGCAAGGCGGTTAGCACTTCAAAGCCGTCCGCTTTGGGCATATCAATGTCCAGCAAGGCGACGTCGGCGGGCGACGCCAGTAATCGCTCAATCGCTTCCGCACCGTCTTTCGCCTCGCCGATGACTGCCATTTGCGTTGAGGTTTCAATAAGTTGGCGCAAGCCACTGCGAAAAATTGGATGGTCGTCGGCGATGAAGATTTTGATTTTGTCAGTGGCCATCTTTTTCCTCACACGATGGTTCCTCGCGCAATGGGATTATCACCGTCACCATTGTGCCTTTGCCTGTTTCGGATTCAATCGAATGTGTGCCGCCGAGCATGCGGACACGCTCAGCCAGGCCGATCAAACCGAAACCGCTGGACTGACTTTCGGGGACAGGAACAAAGCCGCGTCCATTGTCCTGAATGCGAGCCGTGACCTGCGTTTCGGTTTGGACGATGCTGATTTCGACGGCGGTCGCCTGCGCGTGTTTTATGACGTTGTTCAGACATTCCTGAATCACGCGGTAAAGCAAGACTTCGTCGTCTTTGGAAAAGACCTCGTCAAATAAGGCCACGCGCGCATTGATTTCCAACCCGGTCGCCTCGCGGATTTTCTCGATCATGGCGTTGAGCGATTCCCGCAATCCCAACCGTTCCAAATGATACGGGCGCAGGTTATAGGCGATGCCGCGCACTTCTTCCAGGGCTTGTCCGGTGGCGCTGGAAATTTCGTCGAGCTGCGCCGACACTTTCGCGCCGTCGTGCGCTAAGCGTTTGCCGATGCTGGTGCGGTTTTTGATGACCAGCAAACTCTGGCCTAAACCGTCGTGCAATTCAGCGGCGATGCGTTTGCGTTCGGCTTCCTGCGAAGTGATGAGCTGGCGCGAAAATGCTGTTTTGGCTTCGGCAATTTTTCGCACTTGCGACAGTCGAGCATGAGCAATCAACCAGATCGTTCCCGCCATTGCTGTAACCGCCAGCAAGAAAAACCACCACGTTTGATAAAAATAGGGATGCACGACAACGCGAATAGCCGCGCCCTCGTTGTTCCAAACGCCGTTGGCATTGGCGGCGATGACGCGAAAGGTGTAGCTGCCAGCGGGCAAATAAGAATAATTCGCGCTGCGCTGCGTGCCCGCTTCAGTCCATTTATTTTCCAGCCCTTCGAGTTTGTATTTGAATTTGATCTGCGCTGACTTGAGCAGGCTCAGCGCCGTGTAACTGATTTCAAGCTGCGTTTGATTGGGCATGAGTTCGATGGTGGATTGAAAGAGTTGTGTTTCAATCGGCTTTCGATCAACCGAGACAGTTTCAATGACTACAGGCGGCGGCTGAGGGTTCACAGCTTCGGCTTCAGGGTCAATTATGGCGACGCCACCCATTGTCGGAAACCAGAACTTGCCATCTTTGGCTTTGAGTGCAGCGGGCAACCTGCCGCCGTTGCATTCGGCATTGAGCATGCCGTCTTTTTCGTCGTAAGAAACGCTGTTGAGTTTGGGAATTCTGCCATCGGCAAAATCGTTAAGCTCCTGTTTGCTGACGCGATGGAGGCCGCGATTGCTGGACATCCAAAAGTTGCCGCGTTTGTCTTCGAGGATGGCAAAAACGCCGTTATTGAACAGCCCGTGTTCGACGCGATAGTTGAAAAACCTGCCACCCTTGTAACGCACCAGACCATCGCCATAAGTTCCAATCCACAGCACGCCGTCAGCATCTTCGTAAATCGCGCGGACAAACCCCTTCGGGCTGCCAGTTTCGGCGTTGTAACTGATAAATCCCCTGTCTTTGAATTGCGCCAACCCATCATACGTTCCCGCCCAAAGATTTCCGTGGCGGTCAATATGGATGGTGATTACTGCGGTATGCGGCAAGCCCTCTTTGGTCGTGTAATGGGCGAGTTCCTGGTCGTCTTTGTATTTGAATAAACCTTCTTCCGTTGCGATCCAAATGCTACCGGTCTGGTCGGAAGTAAAGTCGGTCGCTCCGTTTGGAAGAATGTTTTTGCCGAGTCGTTTTACGGTTGAAGGCGCTTCAAATCGCCCGAATCCTCCTTCGCCTTGAAAGCCGAGCCAAACCCGCGCCCGCTCATCTTCCCACAAGCCACGCATATAAAGCGGAGTGTTATTGGAATACTTCAGCCCCGCATTCGTGATTTTCCCACTCGCGTAACGATTCACGCCCTGAACTGTACCGATGAAAATATCTCCGTTGGCGGTTTGGAGCAGCGGATAGACTTCGTTGCTGTTCAGCCCGTCTTTGACAGTGAGCATCGTGATCAGTGTCCGCCGCAAACGTCGCAATCCCGTGGTGGTCGCCAACCAAAAATTGCCCTCGCGGTCTGTCAGGCTGGCGGTTGCGCCGACAACATCGTTCAACTTATACGACGTAAATTGATTGTCTTTGAAGCGCACAAACTGGTTCAGCTTGGGCACCGTAAGACCTGAGAAAAGAAACCAGATGCTGCCATCGGCATCTTCCTTAACCTGATTCGGAAAGAGTTCGTTTAAGGCAGGAATTTCCTTTTTCGTAAAGACGGTCACCTTGCCATCCTGCAAGCGCCAGAGTTCAAAAGCAGGCGATCTTCTTCTCACCCATAATGCACCGCGACTGTCTTCATAGGGTGCAAGGCTGTTATTTGCCCCTAGTTCCTCTGGTGTTAGTTTGAGTGGATAGGTCGTTGCTCGCCCGTCTTGATGCCGTGTCGTCTGGTTTCGCTCAATCACCCATTTGGCGCCGGACTTCCCCCAATAAATCTGCCCAAAGATTTGGTTGACGTTCGGTTCTTTTTGGTCGGGAGTTCGCACAAACCGGTCGCCTTGCAGCGCGTAATATCCTTTCGCCGTTTCAAAAACGGCGCTCCCTTTGGCATCACCCGCAATTGCAGCTATGGCCTCACCCGAAGTAGCAAAATCCGAATACGAACGAAACACGCCATTGCGATAAACGGTCACGACGTAATTTTCCGTCACTGCATAAACCACGCCTTCACGGTCGGCGAAAAGCCGTGCAAAGCGATTATTGACAATGCCTTTGGTGTTGCCCTTGTCGAAGATGGTAAAGCGAACGCCGTCAAACCGCGCCAGCCCGTCAAATGTGCTCAGCCACAAATAGCCATCAGGCGTTTGCGCAAGGCCCGTGACGGTGTTTTGCGGCAAGCCGTTCGCGGTCGTCCACACGTCAAAGCCGTATTCTTGCGCGAGCGCGGTCGCGGTTAAGCAAAGCAACAACAGGACGCCCATCAGTGCCGCTCGACCTCGAATTTTTCGCCCGTCGCAATGCTTTCTCATCTGGTCATTATTTGATGTTGATGCTCACAGCATTGGCTGTTTTGCCATCCACACGCAACACCACTTCAACATTGCCGAGTCCGGCCAAACCACGAGGAATGGCGATGTTGATTTGATCAACTCCTACGAAATCTCCCTGTGCCCCGGCGAAGCTCACGTCGGCACTCACTCCGCCCATCGTCGCCGTCACCGCTGCAAGTGAGTTGCGGTTGCGAGCGCCGGTTCCAAACCCAATCAGGAAAAGTTGGTCGGTCGCGGCGCCCAAATCAATCGGCAGCGGTTCATAACGACCGGTCGCCTGGTTGAATTGCGCGACGGGTTCGTAACTTTGCGAACCGTTCGCCTTGACGCGCAACACGGTTGCCGCCGGAACTCCGCGCCCGCTGGCATCGGCTGTGAACAACCCAGGCGCAACCGTAGCGATTTGCAGCAACCCCGCAGCCAAGATGTTGTTACCCTGTTTAATCGTAACTGAGCCTTCGCCAATCGCCGTTCCAACTGGAATCTGGTAATTGATCTGCGTGGGCGAAACAAAAAACAGAGGAGCCAGTCGCTCAACTCCCAGCACGTCTTTGACCGCCACTGAAACCCCGCCCAGCGTTTCAGGCAATGGCAGCGAAGTCGCCGCAACCGTAGCCGTCGCCAGATTTGTTCCGAAACCGGAAACAATGGATTCCGCAGCCACGGTTCCCATCGCGAAACTTGCAGCCGAAACACTGGCAAAAGCTGGCGCAGCGCTGGCCGCCGTTCCAAAAACCGTGAACTTGAAAGCCGGAGTTACCGCGACTCCGCTGGGCGCGCCAAGGTCGTTGACAAACCAGCGACCGTAAAAAGTCGCCCCGATCAACGCCGGATTGTTGGGAATTGTCAGGCTGGCCGAAGCGTATCCGTTGCCAGCGCCAACTCCGTTCAATGGAACAGTGACGCGCGCAAATGAAGCATTCGCCGGGATGTTTGAACCTGCGCCGGGATCGTTGGCGTCAATTACCAAAGTCGCCGTAGCTCCGCCCGGCGCGCCGTAAACTCCAACGGTGAAACGCGGATTGCCCAGAATTGGCGGTTCGATGGCGACGACTTGAGGAATCTGTCCGCCAGTACCGGCAACGCCGGTTTCGACAATTTGCGGCACGCGCATGGATTCTGAATAAAGCATTGGACGGTCGAAAGGCGCGGTTTCAGCCGCCACACGCGGATCAGTCAGCGGACGTTTCAGGAAGGCGACAAGGTCGGCTTTCTGTTGCGCGCTCAAATTACGAGGTCTGATTTCATTGCGATTCGTGTTTGGGCCGGGAAAATCTCCACCGCGATTGTAAAACTCTACAACCTCTTCCAGCGTCTTGAACCGTCCGTTGTGCATATACGGCGCGCGCAATTCCACGTTGCGCAGGCTGGGCGAGCGGAAACGTCCCATGTCATTTTGGTTTTGCGTGACGACGAAACGCCCGGTGTCTTCGGCGGCTGGCCGCACACCTGTGTTTTGAAACTGACCGTCCGAAAAGAAAGGCGCGACGTGACAATCGTTGCAATCGTTTTGATTGAAAACCTGCTGGCCGCGAGCTTCAGCCGCCGTCAAATCACCCAGGTCGAAAGGCGCGCGGTCGGAATAAAGAGTACGCTGATAAGTCGCCATCGCCATCGCAATCCGCACTGGCGTCACATCAGGCGCGCCAAAAGCTTCGTTGAAAAGTTCAGGGTAGCTGCGACCTCCGATCCAGGCCGAAAGCGCCGCCGGAACTGCAGGTGAAAGCGCCAATGGTTTTGATGCCGTCACCCGCGCCGCCACATCATTCCAATCGCGGGCGGTGTGCCCCATCTCTACATCGTTGACCGGCGGAGCCAGTGCCTGACTTTCCAGTGCGCCTCCAGTTGCCATCACCACGGCGTTGGTCAGCGGGTCCCTGAAAATCTGGGTCGCCCGGCCATCCCAAAACAGCGCGTTCGGATAGCCGGAATTGATGTGCGACATGCTCCTGCGTGCAGTCACCTGCTCTTTCAAACCAAATCCGGCTGTCAATTTATAGCTGCCATTGGCCAGCGACAGCGGAACTCCTGCGGAGCCTTGAATGTCGTCGGCGTTGCCGAAAATTCCGTCAGGGCCGGGATGCGTCGAGCGAGTTCCAGGACTTCCCGGATTGGCCGAACGCGGATCGGAGCCGCCATTCGTCGCCACGTGGCAAGTTCCGCAAGCCACTGTTCGAGTCGAAGAAAGTTGTTCATCCCAGAAAAGCGTCTTGCCCAGCGCGGCTTTGGTGGCTGTTACAGGATTGCCCGCTGGCGCTGGCGGCGGATTCAACGAAACCGAAAAACCGCTGGCTCGAAAACCTGAATCAGCCGCGCTGAGCGAGCTGGCGGCGTTCGCGCTTTCCGACCTGACCCAGTAAAAATAGCTCTGCCCCTGCACAGCCGTCGAATCAAAAAACGTAGCTTCAACGGTTGTGCCTATGCTGACCGCCGAAGCCGCGTCGTTGGTTGTGTTGCGAAAAACCTGATACTGAGTGGCATTGCGCATCGTGTCCCAGTTGATGCCGACCTTGTTGTTGTATGAGCCGTCGGAAGCGGAGACTCCGGTCGGCGCAACCAATCCACCGCTTTGCCCGGTTACTGCTGGCCAAAGTCCTGCCGCGCCTGCGTACAAAAGCGTCAGCATCAAAAGCGAGAACCTAATCAATCTCATGTTTGCCTACTTTATGTTTCCTTCGTTTGAAATCATTGAGCTAACTCTGTTGGTAATTGCCATCAAGCAAACGGCAACTGATATGCCACTGGGGCTACCGTCGTTAACCTCAATAGCCTCAATAAGCCAGGCTGAATAATCTAAGCCAGGTATGACGAAACCCGACATGGCGCAAGATCGGACACATAGTTAGTGTGGCAAGAATGAGCAATCCTTTTGAATCGCCGCTATGACATTTCAGAACCTCACGGAACCCAAACGGCATACAACAGATAGCAAATTACCGCGCCCACGCCAGCCAGAATCAGTCCGCTGAATCGTCGCCGTTTGACGAACCAGATCAAGACCATTCCGCTTAGCGAAACCAGCGTCATTAACACCGCCGAAAGATCAATAATCCACGACCAGGCCCGACCGCTGTCGCGGCCTTTGTGCAGGTCGTTCATGACGGCGACAAAACCGCTGCGGGTTTCGGTCAACTCATATTCACCAGTTTCGCGGTTGATGAAAGCGTCGGCGGCATAACCAGGCCCTTTGAATGAAACAGAAACCTGCGATTCGTCCAGCCGCAAATCGCTTAGAGCGCCTTTGATCCCGTGCGAGTTGCGAAGGTATTCGACGATGGCCAGCTTGTCCACATTGGCGTCGTCGGTTTTGATCCATTTGGTTTCGACGCTGCCTTTCAGTTGCGCCGTGCGTTGTTGCCCGCTGAACCAGTCTGTGTGGTTCAGCGTCAACCCTGTCACGGCGAAGAAAAACAGAATGGCGAAGCTGGCCATCGAAAGGTAAATATGCAACCAGCGCGAAAGCGAAGCCACACGTCGTTTCAAATAAAACTGAGAATGATCCTCAGCCTTTTTTACGGTAATCGAGCGATCCAGAAGCGATTTCGACATTTCCTGTTAAGTTGAATTGTTTAGGAGCGCCGTTGAAATCAATTTCCTGACGCATCAGTTGATAGGTTCCATGTTCGCGCGCGGCTTCGATGAACACAGAGTATTTGCCAGGTTTCACCAGCTTGCCTTGATTATCTTTGCCGTCCCATTTCAGTGTGTATTTGCCCGGCGCGCGCGTTGCGCTGGAAACGGAACTGGCCAGGTCTGAGCCTTCGGCCATTGAACGCATGCGGTCTCCGCGAGACCACGATTTCAAATCCGGCAGCCAGCGCGGTTTCTGATACCACAGCGCAATGGTGCGAACCGGAAACTTGTCTTTATCTTCGATCCAGACGGCAACGTAAGGACGGCGGTAGCCCATGCCTTCGATTCGCGCCAGTTCAAAGTTGATGACCAATTCCATGGATTGATCCCAAGCCTGAACGGGCGAAGTTGGAGCCGGATTGGTTGTCGGAAAGGCGGGAACTTCCAGCACATGCCAGCCTTTGCTTTCAATCCGTTCACCGGATTTCGTTATCAACAGGTATTCGATTCCCGGCAAAGTCGCCGCCAGTTGCGAACTTTCCGCAGGCGTCAGCACGCAAAAAGTCGTAGCCAACGCTCCGGCATCAGCGGCTTTGGGGGCGACGACCGTGGCGCTGATGACGTGGTCAACAGGTTTGGCCGTGCGCGGGTCAACCAGATGCGAATACCAGCGCCCGTTGATTTCGACTCCTCGACGATAATTGCCGCTGGTGGCCACGGCGCGATTGCGAACCAGCAACGTGGTCAGCGGGGCATCGTTTTCGGCGTCGGCTTGCGGATTGGCTACGCGCACGGATTCAGCCATCGCGCCGCGAACTACCAGATCGCCTCCGCTGTTGACGACAACGCCGTTGAGCTTAACCGCCGCCATCGCAGCATCAGCCGCGCGATTGACGATGTAGCTTTTGACGAATGAATTCAGAATCAGCGGAGCATTGCTCAACCGAGTCGCGGTTTGAGCCACAGCATCCAGCCGGTAATGCGGCTGTCGAATTGCCGCAATTGCCGTCTTCAACTCCGATTCAGTAGGCACACGCTGTTCAGACGCAGCCTGTTTCCAAAGCTTTGAAACGACCTGAGCCGCAGGGTCAAGCGCGCCATTGGTGCGTGTTCGCCAT
>JBGAPB010000240.1:0-10327 GCA_044221525.1 Blastocatellia bacterium
TGGTTGGCGAAATTTCCGTTGAGCAGTTCCAGTGCCTGCCGGAGCGTGCGCTGGATTCACGGCGCGAACAACACCAGTGCATCGCGCGTCGAAGACTTCCATAAACGGCAGCGCAAATTTCGCTTGTAAATCAGATAGATAGTGCGGCGATTGTATTCGGCTGGGTCTTTGGCGGGCGACCATTGCGAAGGTTTGTAAAGCAGAGAATGAGTCCCGGATCAATCGGAATCATGACGCTCTGCCCGCCTTGTTTGGGATTCAGCTTTCCCGAAACCGCCAGCATCGCATCGCGGAGTTGTTCGGCTTCCAAACGCTGTCGACTGAATCGCCAGAGCCATTTGTTTTCAGGGTCTTTCTTTGTCGCCAATGCCCGCAATTCTGGGTCGGTCGGCGACTGAGAAGATTGCTGATAGGTGTTGCTGTTCAGGATCAAACGGTGAACCTGTTTGACGCTGAATCCGCAGGAAACAAACTGGTTCGCCAGATAATCCAGCAATTCGGGGTGCGACGGGCGCGCTCCCATTCGGCCAAAGTCATTAGCCGTGGCCACGATGCCGCGTCCGAAATGATATTGCCAGATGCGGTTGACCATGACGCGAGCCGTCAGCGGATTTTCAAGAGCAGCAATCCATTTCGCCAATTCGGCGCGAGGCTTTTCGGTCGTTTCAGGAAGCTCCGGCGCGCCATCTGGCAACAACACGCCGAGCGGTCGCATGCCTACGCGGTCGCCTTTAGCCGTGTATTCGCCGCGCGTCAGCAAATGAATCGGCGAACGTTTTTCCGGCTGATTGACGACGCTGTGCAGCGCGGGCAATGGCGCAGGCATTTGATCCTGCAACTCATCCATTCTCTTTTTGATGGCTTCCTGTTCGTCCACAGTGGACAGGTCGTTTTTCGCTTTGAGCTTGTTGAGCGCGCCGGTCAGTTTGGCGATTTCTTTTTCGATGGGTTCGGCCTTGGCTTTGCGCGCGGCCTGTTCTTCGGCGGAAGCCTTGATGACATCGCGGTCGTAAACTCCGGCGAAGTAAGCCTGGACGCGGTAATAATCGCTTTGCCGCAGCGGATCGAATTTGTGATTGTGGCAGCGCGCGCAACCCAGCGTCACGCCCAGCATCGCTGAGCCGACAACATTCGTCATTTCGGTCAACACTTCGTTGCGGCTGCTGGCGACTTCCTGATTGCCTGCGTTTTTGCGAAGCGGCCCGAGCCGGTTGAAACCTGCGGCGACCAGAGCTTCGTCGTCGTTCGGAGCGATTTCGTCACCGGCCAGTTGTTCGGTCAGAAAGCGGTCGTAAGGCTTGTCGCTGTTGAACGAGCGAATGACGTAATCACGATAACGCCAGGCTCCGTTGCGATGCGTGTCGTATTCAAAGCCGTCAGTTTCAGCAAAGCGAACCACGTCCAGCCAATGTTGTCCCCAGCGTTCGCCATATTGCGGACTGGCGAGCAGCCGTTCAACAAGCTTTGACCAGGCGTCAGGAGCTTTGTCCGCGACAAACTCCGCGACTTCGCGGGGCGAAGGCGGCAATCCGATCATGTCGAAATAAGCTCGACGAATCAGCGTCGCGCGGTCTGCCTGTGGCGAAGGTTTCAAACCTTCTTTTTGCAGTCTTGCCAGGATGAAAGCGTCAATCGGAGTTTTGGCCCAAACCTTGTCAGCAGCCGACGAAAACGACGGAACCGCCGGCGTTGCTCGTTTGACGAAAGCCCAATGGCTGCGTTCGCGCGCCGTGTAAGTTCCAAGCGGAGCAACCTCCGACGCCAGCGCCAGCGAAAACAGCACTACTCCTGCAGCAAAAAGCTTTAACCACATCGCAGTTCTCCGTGTTTTGATCTTTAACTATTCGGATGGCTTCTATCTACGAAAGCGTTGGCATCATATTTTAGGCTTCGGCGCGGGTCAATTTTTGATCAGACTCTTGCCGACATTCTGAATGCTGTGAGAGACTCGGTGTGTCTCATCGAATGCAATTTCCGATCAAAGTAGCACAACTGAAATCGCAGTAAGAAAGGCAAATTTGCCGCGGCTGGCTAAGCCGACCACGCTACTGAATCCTAGCGAGCAAGGAGCAAACCAATGAAAAAAATAGAAGCTATTATCCGTCCGCATCTGTTGGAAGCCGTCAAAGACGCCTTACAGGCGCTGGGCGTTCAGGGAATGACCATCAGCGAAGTGAGAGGCTTCGGTCGCCAAAAAGGCCACACCGAAGTTTATCGTGGCAGCGAATACAAAATTGAATTCATCCCCAAGGTCAAAATCGAAGTCGTGGTTGACGACGAAACTACAGACCAGGCCATTGACTCCATCTGCAATGCTGCGCGAACCGGCAAGTTCGGTGACGGCAAAATCTTTGTCTTTAATGTCCAGGAAGCCGTCCGCATCCGCACCGGCGAATTCGGCGAAAATGCGGTCTGAGCTTTTCCATTTACCAACAACACAGGAGACAGCAAATGATAAAAGTCAGTGTGTTTTATCCAAATGAAGCGGGGAAGAAATTCGACCTGGATTATTACTGCGCCAAACATATACCCCTGGTTCGGGAAAAACTGGGGGCGGCCTGCAAACAGATTGCCGTCGAATCAGGACTGAGCGGGGGCGCTCCCGGCTCACCTGCAAAGTTCATCGCAATGGGCCATATGTACTTCGATTCGGTCGAAGCATATCAAGCGGCTTTCGCTCCGCACTCCGCAGAAATTATGGGAGACATCCCCAACTACTCCGACATTCAACCTTCGATCCAAATCAGCGAAGTAAAAATTTAGCCGACATTGCGAATAGGTGTTTTCATGCAAAAAAGATTTGAAAACAAAGTTGTGATCGTTACCGGAGCGAGTTCAGGCATTGGCAAAGTCTCCGCCATTGAATTTGCAAAAGCCGGTGCAAAAGTCGTCATCGCCGCTCGCCGCGTTGCGGAAAGCGAACAGGTCGTCAAGCAAATCAAAGACGAAGGCGGCGAAGCAACGTTCATTCAAACCGATGTCGCCCGACAAGATTCGGTTCGAAATCTGATCGAACGAACAGTTGAAATTTACGGACGGTTGGATTGCGCTTTCAACAACGCCGGAATCGCCGGGGACGTGTTTACTCCGACCGCCGACCACACCGAAGAAAACTGGGACACGGTGATGGATGTGAACCTGAAAGGCACATTCCTGTGCATGAAATATGAAATCGCCGAGATGCTGAAAAACGGCGGCGGCACAATCGTCAATAACTCTTCGGTTTATGGTTTGAAATCCAGCACTGTCGGCCACGTGCCCTATGCGGTCAGCAAACATGGCGTAGTCGCTCTGACCAAAACCGCCGCTCACGAATACGCGACCAAAGGAATTCGCATCAACGCTGTTTGTCCGGGCTGGACGCATTCGGAGATTGTGGATACGGCGCTTGATGCTTACCCAGACCTGGGCAAGTTCATTTCTGAAATCGTGCCGATGCAGCGCGTAGCCGATTCAATCGAAATCGCCCGCGTAGTTTTATGGTTGTCTTCGGACGAAGCCAGCTACATCACAGGTCAGGCAATTGCCCCGGACGGCGGGTGGCTGGCCAAATAATCAGGGAGTATTGACTGCGTCGAACAACGACCGCCACGAAGCCTGGAGTAATTCAGCTATCTTTCGCCAATCTGCTTCGGTGACGCCGCCGTCTTCAGCGCGTTTGTCCCGGATGGTCATCGCTTCCTGACGAAGCCGGGCGTGTTCCATCAACCGTTCAACCGGCACACGGTAAATTTCCGCAGGCAGTTCAGCCAAAGCACGATCCAGGTCTCCGGGCTTAAACTTGTCGCGTTGGCGGTGAACGATCCACCATTCCAATTCCAGCTTGGCGGCTTTTTCGACATCGAAATCCACATCCGCGCCGTCGTGAATCGCCTGATAAAACTTGACCAAATTGGGCAAAGCCTTTTCGTAATCTTCGCGCTTCTTGCCTTCCTTAAAAACGAAAGCGGCTTGGGCGGCCTGATAAGCGACGGCGTTTGACGTGGCAAAGGGCATTCCGTATTGCGACCGCATCAGTTCAGCCAGTTGATTGAAAAGCTTCAGCCGTTGTTTGGCGTAATACGAACGCCACATCTCCGTTTCCAGCCGAGCAACTTCATTAGGGTCGAAATCACGCAAGCTGTGTTTCCGCGGGCCGTAAAAATCAAAGCCGAGCCAAACCAAGCCAACAATCAAAATTATCAGAATTACCAATCTTAACCGTCTTGGTTTGCGCGAAGCTGACCGAGCAGTTTGCCGAAAGCTCATTGTTCGCCTCCTATAAAAGTTCATAGCACTCCTTTAGACGAAAGCGGTCTGAACGCCAGTTACTTACGCCTAAAAGCTGTGTCACAAACAACTCCCGATTGAATGGAATTGATTTCGGATGATGATACGTTGTCGGCGAAGAAAGTGGATTATAAATAAAGGAGGAAAGTAGAGATTGAAAACCCCTTCTTCCCTCCTCCTATTTTTCTTTTTATCTGTCTTACTTCCTGGCCAGTACCACCGGAGCCTGCTCAGACCCGGGATGATGCGCCGGAAGAAATTGCGACTGCGGCGTATTGTTCAACAGGAATGTCGCCGATTTCAAAATCAGCGAGCGTTTGTAGATCAAATAACCGTCTTTAATTTCATAAGTTACGGCGTAATCGCCGAATGGCTGGTTGATCTCTTCACCTTCGGGAATTTCGTCCACCACGAAATTGGCTGGCAATTTGATCTTCACGGTTTCGTTGTAGGCTTCGGATTTGAGTACGACCGGATGCGTGCGTTTTGCCTCCGTCAAAAAGACCGACTCTCGCCTGGAAACTATCGCGGGTTTGAACATCAGCAGATTGCCGCGCATGGATTTTGCGTAACTCGGCGAAGCAAATTCCACATCCAATGCAAATTGACCGTTGTTTGAGCCGTCAACCGGTTCGATTTTCGACACAGTGGCTCCAGGCACGGTTGTCGTGATCCAACGTTCGATCTGTGTGTTGTATTGCGGGCGGGCAGCACGTTTGAACAAACGGCGTTCGTACACCGCCTCCTGACCGAACGAACGTTCGCGCACCGTTGCGCTCAACGATCCGTCCACGCCAAGCACGGCTTCAATGGTTCGCTCCATACGATTGGCTTCGGGCGGAGTCGAAGGCATTTTGACCAGATCGCCTGCTTCACCGGCGGCGATCAGGGCATAACTTCCCTGTTCGTGATCCGGCAAATCTCCGACCGGTGTGTCGTCGTCAGTCGGATCGAAGATCATCAATCGGCCAAGTTGCGGATGTTTGATGACCGTTGCGGCGTCAGTCGCGTCGCCGACTTTGACCGCGATGATGCAGTGATTGAATTGCTGAGGCGAAGGCCATTCCGGCTGAACGCGATTCGGGTCGCCTGAATAAATCACCACCGGATAAGATTCAATGCCCAGCGATTTCAACATTGCGCGCATCAGGTTTGCCTTGTCTTTGCAATCGCCGTAATTTTTGGCGAAAACATCAGCCGCCGAATGCGGGCGATAACCTCCGCCCTTGCCCAGATCAATTTGAATCGAAATGTAATTGACGCTTTGAGAGTATCGGCCAACGGCTTGAATGCGTTCAAATTCGGTTTTGGCGTTAGCCGTCAGTTCGCGCGCCTTTGCCGCCATCGGTTCGTTGAACGAGGCTTGGGGATCGCTCAATTCGCTGGTGTAACGCGAAACATCTTTCCAACTGGAGTAGCTGCGAAGCATGGTCGCCTTTCCAGGCGGAGCAAAGATGTTGACGGCGATATTCTTGACAAGCTTGGAAATTCTGGGGCTGGCAGGTTCAATTTCGATCGGAGGCAGGTTGCGAAGCTCCCAGGTATAGCTGTTGCCGTTGACTGCCGGTTCGATCTTGTCGTGGTTGAATGTAATGGTTTCGGCGCGCCAGCCTTGAGGCAAAGCCACAGTCACCCTGGACAACAGAACTGGATTGAGCGCCTGAAAGTACCAGACGAATTGCGAAAAAACTTCGCGTTCTTCTGTCACGATTTCATAACCGAAAACGCATCCGGTCTCTGCTTCGCTTGATGCGGAAATGGTTTTCAGTCGCGCGTCGTTGTAAACGTCATTGTCGGCCAACGCCATATCAACGGCTTCCTTCTTGCCGTAGCTTTTGACTTCGCCGGTTGGCCGAATCAACCAGGCGCGCATTTCCTTGATCTTGCCGGAACCCGTGTTGTAACTCTCGCTGGCGCTGGCCATACCACGACCTTCGCGCGAAAGAATTTTGACCGCCCACAAACTGGTGGTGGTGATTCTGCCGTCTTCTTCGACTTTCTTATTCGATTCGTCGTGCAGCACAACGGCGTGAACTTCCTTGCTGTAAGTCGGCAAGCTGGACGAAGCCGCCTGCTTTAACCAGGCGGGTGGCTCGTCAGCAAAAACGGCGACGCTCATCAACAACAGGGTGCATAAACTGGCAATCAATAGTTTCGTCAGGCTTTTTATCATGGCTACCTCACTTACTGTTTAACCGCAGCCGCGCCCTGTTTGAGCGTGATCGTGTGATTATCCGATTCGTGAATGGCGCCAAAGATGGCTTTCAGGTTTGAGTAAGCTCCCTTCGGAATCATAAGCACAACAAAACGGAAATTACGTTTGTATATCAGAGTTTTTGTGTCTTTGGTGAGGTCCAGGCTGACCTGGTAAGTACCGGCATCGCCAAAAGTTACCGAGCCGGGTTGCTCGGCGTTTTCAGGCAAATACCCCGGCGGCAGGTCAATTGACACGTCATCCTGCTCAACCCAGGGAAAATGGAAATAGATGTCCGTTTCTCGCGCACTGGTCGGGAACATGGCGGCCAGTCCTTTTTGAAAAAAGGCCGGTTGCACGAAAAGTCGCTTTCCTGTCCGTTCGGCGTAACCCGGAATCCGCACCTTGTAGGAGTACACAAATGGTTTGAGCGGATCGGTGGCGCTTTCGATCTTGATGTCGTCGAATTCAGCGGTGCTCAGACGGTTTTTGACCGATTCGCGCAGCTTCTTTTCGCGCTGTTCAACGGAATCCTGATCGTTGTCTTCTTTCATCTCGACGGCGAAATGTCCCGTGTATTCGATACGCACATCACCTTCCAGCGTGCCGTCTTCAGTCAGCCGCATTTTGGCTGTGCGTTTTTTGACGGATTTTTCGGCTGGTGAAACCGGTGTTTCGACAAAGACCGGGTCTTTTGAATCGGTAATCAAACTCTTGATGCCTTCTTCTTGCCAACGAAGCATTCCAAATGGAACGTACGTGCTGGCCGGATCGAAAAAGCGCCACTGATCTCCGACCTTTACCGCTATGTTGTATGAGCGCATGAAGTAATCGTCCGTGAACGCCGGATCAAAGAATTTGCGACTGTGGTCGCCTGTCTTGGCGTATCGGGCTTCAAACCCGGCAGCCGTGGCCATGGCGGCAAACAGGAAATCAATATCAGTGCCCGATCCGTAACCTCGCTTGAGCGTATCGGCTGGCGATTTATTGTCTTTCAGTTTTTCCAGCTGTTGCGCCGTCAACCCCGAAGCATCGTCATTAACGTTTTTGATCTTTGTGCGGCAAAAATTGAATAGCCGTTCCAGTTTTTGTTCGGGAGTCGTCGCATCGCCAATTGCTTCGGCTGAGGCTTTGCGAATGTCGTCGTTGACCTTCATGTCGCCTTTGCGAAGCTCGTATATTTGCTTGCCGGTGTCTTTCCAAAACGACATCGGGTCTTTCTTCACGTCCGGCGAGTAATAAACCAGCATCCATTTTTTGACCTGATCTTCAGGCGGCATATGCGGCTCTTCGCGGAATGAAGGCATGTTGGTCATTTCGGTGAAGTAAAAACCTGTCTTGTCTTTGACGAAAGGCGGTGGCGCGCATTGAAAGGTAATTGTCTTTAGCGGGTAAAGCGCATAAGGATGCGGTTTGAGGTAATAGCGGACTTGCTGAACAGGAATCTCTCGCTGGAATTCGAGCTTAACGTAATTGGCCCCGCCGTTATGTACTTCGCGCCAACGGTATTCGATGATCGAACCGGGTTCGATGCCAGGCAAGGCAAACGATTTTGCCTTCAGCTTGAACCTGCCGAATTTGATGATCTCCCGGTCAAAGACGGCGTCTTTCTTAAGCTCAACAATTGTGCCGTCCGGTTTAATGGTGCGTCCGGCAATGTCCGTGATTGAAACGCCGTTGAAATAAGGAATATCTATCTTGCTTTGGGATTCCTTGCCACGGTCTGTGAAAACCTTGATCCGCAAAAAATGCGTGAAGTCTGTGGTCGTGTCTGAAGAATCATTGACATAAATTTCCCATAACAGAGCTTCGGCGTCAGCGTCTTTTTCGACAACCGGCGCTTTCATCGCCAGATGAGCCGGGTCTACAGGCTTCCATTGCATTACCTGGGCGGGAACGACAACGAAAAGCATGGCCGATAAGCAGAACGTCCATAGAATGAATGAGCGAGTGAATTTCATAACCTATCCTTTCTGTTGAATAACAGTGGTCAGAGCTGTTTGAAAGATCGGGGCTGTCTGGCTGAAGCTTCACAGGTCAGGGGTGGCATTGACGAGTCGGCTTCAAGAAAACTGCTGAGAGAACTTGCTTGCGAAAACTTCTATTGAATATATGACAAACGGCTTCAAGCCGCGGGAATATTAAGGCCGTCTCTGATGAGCTTGCAACAAAAATTAGTTGCCTGTCTCGCTTTAAGTTAAATGCCTGCCTGGCAATTACTGATAGGCTTAAGCAACAAGCTTCAGCCGGACTTTTTATTGACTTGCCGCGCGGCTTGATGGTCTAATGCGCGCCTTGTTGGACAAAGCCCTGCTTGACTGAGCAGATCATTTCTCAGTCATTGGTATCACCAAACCCGACCGCCAATTCACCCCCGACACCAGGTTTAACAATGCCTCATCGCGTTGCCGGTGGTTACATCCGCTTCGCTTCCCCACTCCATCAGGAGATACAGACGATGAATGTTACACACCAAAAAAATCCCTCATCTTTTATTTTGACTTCCCGGCTTCGTCTTTTAATTTTGATCGCCTTGCCGCTTTTTGCCGCGACCGGGCTGATGATAAGCCGCACTGCTTCTGCGGTTTCGCCGGTGACGCCTGTGACGACCGATACGATTATTTCGACCGTCGCTGGCGGAGGCTTTGGTTCGGACGTTCCAGCCAAACAAGCGCCAATGGTATTGCCGACCGCCGTTGTGCTGGACCCGCGTGGCCGAGGTTTTTATGTGGTTGACGAAGTTGACGGAACCAGTTTGCTGCGATTCGTCAGCACTTCGTCTGTGACGATCACTCTCGCGGGAGTCACCATCCAGCCTGGCCATATCAACCTGATTGCAGGCGGCGGCATTCAGAGCAACGACGGCATTTCGCCTTTGGACAGTGATCTGGCGCAAGTCACAGGCCTGGCGGTTGATCCATCAGGCGATGCCGTTTACATGACCATACCGTCTTTTTCGGCAATTAGAGCCATCAACGTGGGCACGCAAAACCTGACTGTTTTGGGCAAAACCATTGTGCCCGGAACGATCAGCACGGTTGCCGCACCGGATCAAGCCATCTTTCGAGCTGTGGCGATTCACCCGACAACACGCGAAATACATTTCATTGCCGGACGATTGGTCTTGAAGCTTAATAGCTCCGGTGGACAGATAGTTGTTGCCGGCGGAGGCAATCCGACAAATGGCAACGGCGACGGCGGGCAGGCGACTCTGGCTCGACTGACTTCTCCAACGGGTCTGGTTTTCGACAATAACAGCAATCTGCTGATTGCCGACGGCGGAGACGCACGCACAATTCAAGGCAGCATTCGCAAAGTCAACGCAACCGGCGTTATCAGTACTTTGGCGGGCGGGCTGGAATATCCGACTGGTATCACAACTGCGCCAAATGGTGATGTTTACGTCCCGCTAGGCAATGCTCAACAGATTGCGCGCATCACTCCGACTGGTGTCAAAACCATTGTCGCTGGCAATCCGAACATGCAATTGTGCGACCCCAACAACACACTGACCTGCGGCGACGGCGGGCTGGCCACTCAGGCAAATCTGAACATCCCTGACAGCACAGCCAACACCACATTGGGCATTGCGGTTGATGGCCGCGGACTTTACATTCCGGATTTTCGTTATAAACGAGTACGCTTTGTTACTCTGTCCGGAGGCACGCAAACTATTCTTGGCACCACCATCCCACAGAACATCATCAACACGATTGTCGGCAACGGGCAGGCTGCACCTTATGACGGCTCGCTGGCGACTTATGCCGATATGTTTGCTCCTACCGGAGTTGCCGCGGATTCTCTCGGCAACCTGTTCATTGCCGACACCGGCAATAACCGATTGAGATTCGTCAACCGCACCAG
>JBGAPB010000241.1:0-9774 GCA_044221525.1 Blastocatellia bacterium
GCGGTCGGCAAAATCGCAGGCGTAGCCTTTGAACTTTCGACCACGACCGACGATTTCTTTTTCAACATCGCTGTCGGTTGTTTCCAGCGACTGACTGACTCCGATAATGTCTGCGCCGGCTTCAGCCAGAGCAATCGCCATTGCTTTGCCTATGCCGCGTTTGCAGCCAGTCACCAGCGCAATTTTTCCGTCCAGTTTGAATGAATCCAAAATTCCCAAAATAAATTTCTCCTTGAGTTTTCCGACAAACGAGCGTTTCCGCCTAAAGGCAGCACTCTAAACGTTTAGCATTCGATCAACACCTTCATGACTTCGCCGCCCTTTTCGAGTTGGCGCAATCCCCACTCAAGCTGGTCGAGCGGAGCCACGTTCGTGATGATCTTGTCGAGCGGCAATGCGCCGGATGCTGCAAGCTGGATTGCTTCTTCAAAGTCCTGCGCCTCATAAACTCGCGCGCCGCGCAGGCTGAGTTCACGCCAGAAGAATTTGAAGAGGTCTACTTCTATCGGTTTGCTAAAAATTGCCACAACAACGATGCGTCCGCGTACGCGGGGCAGTTTGGTCATCATTTCTGCGCCGGCTTTTGAACTGGTGACTTCAAAAACGACGTCCGCGCCCGCTCCGCCGGTTTGCTCTTCGACCAATGCAATCAGATCGTTTTCGGCGGGATTAACCACTTCAAAACCGAATTCGCGCAGCATGTTGATGCGGAATGGATTCATTTCAGAAACCAGCACGCGCGCGCCTTTGTGTTTGGCTACCAGAGCGACCAACGCGCCGATTGGCCCGCCGCCCAGCACCACGACAAATTCGCCTGCGGCAACTTCGCCTAAACGCACGTCGTGACAGGCGACGGCAATGGGTTCGATCAGCGCGCCTTCTTTCAACGAAAGCGAATCCGGCAAACGATGCAGCGTTTTCGCCGGAACCGTCCACAGCTTTTGCATCGCGCCGGGCCGGTCAATGCCTATAAATTTGAGCTTCATGCAGATGTGGGAATTTCCGGCTTTGCACGCCGCACACGCGCCGCACGCATCCAACGGGCGCACAGTCACGCGGTCACCCGCAGCCCAACCCGACACGCCCGCACCGACCGTTTCGATGACGCCAGACATCTCGTGACCGATGACGGCGGGTTTGGTTACGCGATGATCCATCGCTCCATGAAAAACGTGCAGATCGGTTCCGCAAATCCCGCAATGTGAAACCCGAATCTGGACTTCATCAGCGCCGGGAGCAACCGGCGTGCATTCGCCGATTCGGATGTTCTCGTTTCCTTCATAAAAAGCAGCTTTCATTTTTTCCTCTCACAGTTACCCTGCCGCTGAAACCTATCTCGAATTGAGCAGCCCCAAACCGGCATCAGAGACAATGCACAACACACGTCAACCACAGGGCTTCCCGAATCAATTGTTGTGGGTTCAGCCTGACTATTGTTTTTTTAGTTCTTTTGAAAAAAAAGAGCATGAAGTTGAATAAACTCCATGCTCTTTCATTCTGACCTAAAAGTGATTAACGGACTAGCTCACAACAACTTTTTTCGCGTCTGCTTCGTTTTTTCTACCAGCTTTTTTGGATAAGCATTCAAGCGGCAAAGGCGGTTTGCTGTTTTGCCCGTGTCATTGGCGCCAAACCGGCCAGGTGAGTGCGCAACAGTTGACGGCCTCGATTCAACCTGGACATGACGGTTCCAATCGGAACACGCAACGTTTCGGCGATTTCCCTGTACGAAAACTCCTGCACGTCGGCCAACAGAATGACTGCGCGATAATTCTGTGGAACCTGATCCAGCGCAGCCAGCACGTCTTCGTCGTGCAATTCCTGGGCGACGGGTGGTTCGTAAGTGAGCTGATTGAAGACGAACTCCTCTTCTTCCTTGACGGTCACCAATCGCCAGGCTTTGCGACGATGATGCTGTATGACGTGAAACATGATCTTGAACATCCAGGCGCGAATGTTTGTGCCCGGCTCGAAACGATGAAACGATTTCCACGCTTGCAGGTAAGTTTCCTGCACCACGTCTTCGGCTTCGGTCTGGCTGCCCAGAGTGCGGCGCGCGGTTCGATAAAGGTCGTTCCTGTGCGGCATCGCCAGGTTTTCAAATTCGTTGATTGGTTGTGGGGTAAACATAACTATCCCTCCCCAGCTTCATTTTGAGCTGGCATTCAAATTTGCTGCTGTGGCGCTTGTCGTCTATTTGCTGGCTGATATGCCTGATTAGACTCTGTTAGTTGATTGTTTCATTTGCTCCCGCAAAAACGGCGAGCAGTTGATGAAGGTAACCTGTTGCCGTTCCAGTTGCCGCAGCAACTCCACGCCTTCGTGATCGGCGAAACTCATTCCAGCCAAATCCAGCGTCAAGTGGCTTTGGTTTTGAAAAGCTTGCTCGCAACTGGAACGCAAAAGTTCAACCCATTCGTTCGCCAGACGACCATCCAGTCGAAAAGTCATCCAGCCATTCGTCAAATTATCTTCCGTGATTCTCAGCATCTGTCCTCTCCTTCTCCTGCTTTCGGTTATTGATAGTGCAAGGTCAGTGCCACGACGAACACACATTCAACAAAAGCTGATAACTGCTTGAATTAAAGGAATTATTGTCTCAGGTTGAGTTTTTGAATAATCTCTGCCCACGAAAATTCGTGGGTGTTTATGACTTCGTGGTTTTCGTGGCTACGAAATTTCGTGGGTTCGTTGGCAATTAGGTTTTAGGCCGCTGAATACCCATTTTCTTCAACCGGCTGCGGAGAGTGTTTGGGTGCAGGCTCAACATTTTGGCTGCTCCGTTATCGCCTTCGATGACCCAGTTGGTTTGCGTCAGGATGTTTAGTATGTGTTGCCGCTGCAAATCATCGAGCGAAGTCGAAGAAGAAGCAGACGGGAAGACAAAGGATTTGGCATTTGAATTTTTTTGCGCCTCGGCTGGAACCCATGGTTGGTTTTCGGAATTCGCAGCCCTAATTTGATCTGTCTGCCCGGTCGGCAACAAACTGCGATCAATCGTCAGCATCGGCCCATTGCTGAGCACAACGCCGCGTTCGATCAGATTTTGTAGTTCGCGTATGTTGCCAGGCCAGTCGTAATTCACCATCAGGTCAATTGTTTCCTGCGCGATGCTTTCGACATTACGACCAAATCGGCGGGAAAATCTGGAAAGGAAAAACATGGCCAGTTGCGGAATGTCGGACTTGCGTTCGCGCAACGACGGGTTTCGCAAAGGCAATACATTCAGGCGGTAAAACAGGTCGGCGCGGAACCGTCCGGCTTTGACTTCATCGGCCAGGTTGCGATTGGTGGCGGCGATGATTCGTACATTCACCTTGATGGTTTTGCTGCTGCCGACCGGCTCGAACTCGCCTTCCTGCAAAACGCGCAGCAGTTTGACCTGAGTTTCCAGCGGCAATTCTCCGACTTCATCCAGAAAAAGCGTTCCGCCGTCGGCCAGTTCAAACCGCCCGGTGCGCCTGTCCAGCGCGCCTGTAAACGCGCCTTTGACGTGGCCGAAAAGTTCGCTTTCAACCAGTCCGGCTGAAATTGCGCCGCAATTGACTTTGACCAGCGGACGATTTTTGCGCTCGCTGCGATCGTGAATTGCGCGGGCGATCAATTCTTTGCCGGTTCCAGTTTCTCCAAAAATCAGAACGGTGGCATCGGTTGGAGCTGCCTGTTCGACCTGTTGCAGCACTTCCAGCAAAGCGGGGCTGCCGCCGACGATTTCTTCAAAGTTATGTTCGCGACGGATTTCTTCCTGCAGGTATATGTTTTCGGCGTGCAGTTGATTTTTGAGCTGTTCGATTTCGGCCATGGCCTGTCGCAGACTTACCTCGGCCTTCGTGCGTTCGAGTTCGGCGCCGGCGCGTGCGGCGAAGATTTTCAAAATATCCATACCGCGCGGCGCGTCCATCGCCTGATCGTCAATGACAGCCAGATGACCAATCAGGCCGCCTTCCGAATCGTGAATGGGGATGCCGATATAACTCTGCCCGTTCAAATCAACCAGCGCGGTTTCTTCTGGAAAGAGCTTTTGCAATTCGCTGGCGTAAAAGCAGGTCTCGCCCTGATAAACCTTTTCGCAGGTGGTTTGGCGCACGTCGTATTCAAAACCTTCGACCAAACCTTTGCCGTCCCAAAAAGCCAGTGTGCGTGCGCGAGTGCGTTCGGAGTTGGCGCATTCGGTGACGAACGCGATCTTGACCGGAATCGCCGAAGCCATATGACGCACCAGCGAGGCAAAGAAATCTCCGCCAGTGACCGCCGCCGTGCCTTTGGTAATCGAACGCAGAGTTTGTTCGCCGGATTTCATTTCGTCATAAAGCCAGGCGTTTTCCAGCGAGATGGCGGCCTGCGAAGCCAGCATCTGACAAATCAGTATGCGTTCCGGCGTGAACGCTCCAACGGCACGATTGTTTTCCAGATACAGAACTCCAATCAGCCGACCTTGATTAAGCACAGGAATGCACATCACCGAACGCGGTTGCCGGTGCAAGATGAATGGGTCGTTGCCGTAAAGGTCGTCGTGCTGCGCGTCGGCAAGAACTATGTTTTCAGAAGTTCGCCGGACGTAATTCACAATGCTGGCTGGCAAGCCCTGCACTTGATCGAGCGGGGTCGCGTCATGTAAACGAACTTCAGGCAAACGGGATTCGGGCAACTTGGCCAAGGCTGCATCCACAAAACCTTCGGCATGAACGAAAGGCTGACCTTCGTGCTCCAGAATCAGACAGCCGCGATCGGCTCCTGCATTTTCAATTGTGATGCGCATCAATTTTGCCAGCAGCTTTTCCAGTTCAATTTCACCGGCAATGGCTTGAGCCGCTTTCATCACGCTGAAATGATCCAACCCACTTTCCGTGTCGGTAATAGCTTTGACATCAGCAAAGCCCTCTCTGACGGTTGGGTTACTGACACGCAAATCAGGATGTTTACTATCCAGTTCTTCGACTTTGGCTGCCGCGCCCCACTGTGCATAACAGGATCGAGCTTCGGTCAAAAAAGCTGTGGCGATTTTTTTCTGCCCACGACCCAGATAAAACCTGGCGCAAAGTTCATCCGCCAGCGCCTGGTTCTGTATGGCGTTTGTTTCTTCGGCGTAGTTGATGGCGCGTTCATAAAGTTCGAGCGCCGATAAGTCATTGCCCGTAATGCGTTCAAGTTCCGCCGATAACAAAAGCGACTGGCAAAGATAATTTTCTGGGCAGTTCGCCGCCAGAACTCCAAACCATCTGCGCGCTTCTTCCATTTCCGCCAGATAAACCTTGCGCTGCTGTTCAGAGGCATCAGCATATTTAGCCGCCAGCGTCAGACTATTCCAGAACTCGAAGATGACAGGCCAGATTGTGCCTTCCAGTTGATGAATGATTTCGCGCCCCTGCCGGGCGATTTCCAGCGCGCGGTCGAATTCGCCGAACAGATAACAAAGCTGAAGCTTGGTGGCGACATAACAAATCGTGAAGAACGAATTGCCGCGATAAGTTTCAACGTAGACAGTTTCGTCAAAAGCTTCATCTGTCAGTGAAGTCGGAGCGACGGTTTCTCCGCGCAATGCTCGCGCCCAATTCAGCAGAACTTGTTGACCGTCGGCGACACTGGTGGCTTTCAGTTTTTTGAACAGCGCCAGATTGGGCGTGTAATCGCGAATGAATTGCGCCAGGTTTTGGGTGATGGCAATCGCCACCCAGGTTTCGGTGAACGCGCCGTAAATCCCGTAAGTAAAATCGCCGGTTTCAAATCCGCTGCGGCTGGCTTCGCGGGCGTAAGGGATGCAGCTTTCCAGCGGACGCCGCCACAAGTTGGCGTGCGCGTGGAACTGCTGGTAAATCTTTGCGCGTCGCCGCGTGTCGTTGAAACGTTCGTTGACGGCCAACGCCAACAAACCGAATTCGTAAGCCGATTCGTAATCTTCGCGCACAGGGCCGACCGTCACCGTGTGCGTCGCGTAACCGTAAGCGGACTCTTCGGAATTTCCATGAGTCAGCGACAGCCGCACCATCGTGGCCGAAATCAGTCGCGTCAGGATTTGATTACCGGAAATATAAGCCGAAGACCAAATGGTAGTCAGAAGGTTCATAACCATTCTGATTTCCGGGTCGGTCATCACAGGCAGGTCAATCAGCGAAGCTATGCTGCGGCTGCCCAACAAAACATGAATCTGTTCAATCTCCTGTTCCAGGGCGGCCTGTTGCGCAACATCCGAATCGGGGAATGAAACTCCGAACGGCAAAAGAGCCTGACGCCCGCTGGCAATGGCTTCGGCATAACGCGACTGATTTTCGTTTTGGACGATTCGCAGGCTTAGAACTCTGGCTTGATCCAGATGAGTTTTCGCGCGCTTAAGCAGCGATTCAAATGCCGACTCGGCCTGCTCGAAATCGCCGCACAAATTCAGACACTCTGCGGTTTCCAAATGCAGGGCAAACGCCAACTCGTAATTCGATTCCCATTCGCTTTCGCTGAGAAGCTTTGTGCCCGATTTCAAATACTCCAACGCTGCATCGTAAGCCGTGGAGGATTTTGCCTTTTGACCCGCGCTTAGATTGAGTCGAGCCAGCGCCAGCCGTTCGGCGTCATCGGCAATCAAACCACTGCCAAGATTCAGATGATGGACGACTTCAAAAAGCTTTTCGTCGGCCAGCTTCTCTTCAACAAGCTCCGGGTCTGCCCCTTGCCACAGCAACCGCCCCACGGCCAGATGCACAAGCTGTTTCCATTCTTCGGGAATCAGGGCATAAGCAGCCTGCTGCACACGATCATGAAGGAAGGCGAATGACTGCGACTGATTGGCCGAAAGTATCAACCCTTCACCAATCGCTTCCTTCAAAGCTTCGGCGACGGCTTCTGGCGTTCGTTCGCTGACGATGGCCAGCGTGCCCAAATCGAAGGAATTTCCTATGCAGGAGGCCAGCGTCAAAGCGCGCTGAGCCTCGTCAGACAGGCGCTGAATTTTCTGCGTCATTAAATCAACGACGTTGTCCGTCATTGCCGCACCCACAATTTCGTCAATGCGATAAGCCCAGCGGCCATATTCGTAATCGAATTTCAGCAAGCCTGATTGCTTGAGCGTTTTCAAAAACTGTATGACGAAAAATGGGTTCCCGGCGGTCTTTTCCCAAACCAAGCCAGCCAGCGAAGCCGCCTCCGATAATTCGCAGTGCAAAGCATCGCCGATGAAGCGCGTCAGGTCGGGCAATTGCAACGGCCCCAGATCAACTCGACTGAGTTCGACTCCAGAGGATTCCAGTGATGACAAAGTCCGCGTCAGCAAATGCGTGGCGTCCACTTCGTTGTCGCGGTATGCGCCCATCAAAAACAGCGATTGAATGCCCGAACTGGTCAGCAAAGGTTGCAACAAACCCAAAGTCGCCGCGTCAGCCCACTGCAAATCATCCAGAAAAACCACCAACGGATGTTCTGGCCGAGCCACGGCTCCGACGAAATTTTGAAAGACCGATTGAAAGCGGTTCAGGGCTTCCGTTGGCCCGACGGCTGGCAAAGGCTGTTGTTTGCCGACTATCAACTCAATTTCCGGTATTACTTCGGCCAATGCGCCGCCGCTTGCGCCCAGCGCCGCAGACAATCTGTCGCGCCAAAATGCCAGACGCTCTTCGCTTTCGCCCAGCAGTTGCCGGATCAATCCGCGAAAGGCTTGAATCAACGCCCCGAACGGAGTCCCACGCGCAACCTGATCGAATTTGCCCGAAATGAAATAACCGCGCTGTCGAACGATGGGCTTGTAAAGCTCCTGAATCAGTGAAGTTTTGCCTATGCCGGAATAACCCGCAACCAGCATTATGGTCGCCTGCCCATCGCAGGCGCGGTCAAAGGCGGCAACCAGTTTTTCGACATCCCGCTCTCTGCCATAAAGTTTGCGCGGAATCAGAAAGCGATCCGAAACATCTCGCTGACCTAAGTTGAAGGAAGAAATGCGTCCGCTCGATTCCCATTCGCGCGCGCAAATTTCAAGGTCTGCTCGCAAACCCGCCGCGCTCTGATAACGGTCTTCAGCCGTCTTGGCCATCAGTTTCATGACGATTCGGGAAAGCGGCTCAGGAATCTTCGGATCAAGGTCGGCTGGAGAAATCGGCATTCTGGCGATGTGCCAGTGAATCAGTTCCAGAGCATCGGCAGAATCAAACGGCAAACGACCGGTCAGCAATTCATAAAAAGTAACTCCCAGCGAATAAAAGTCCGTGCGGTAATCAATTGCGCGATTCATGCGCCCGGTCATTTCCGGCGAAGCGTATGGCAGAACTCCATTCAGCATGTGGCGCGGGAGCACATCCTGAACTTCATCCACGGTTTTTACGGCCAGATTCAAATCGGCCAGCCAGACTTCGCCGGTTGCGGGGCTGTGCAATATGCCGCGCGGGTTCAGGTTTCGATGAATGATGTTTTGCCGATGCAGTTCGGCCAGGATTGAGGAAAGCCTTATGGCCAGCTTGAAAAAAGAGTTGAGTTCAATGCCCCCGGAAACCAGTAATTCCGACAATGGAATTCCGCCCGTGCAGTCTAAGTCGCCTTTGTTCTGGCGCAAGGATTCAATAGCGCCAGACAATTCGATTTCATTTGTGACTTCATTGCTGGGGATCATCGAAGCCTCCTTCGAACCGCGATCATATTTCGCAGCCAAAGCCTTTACCAGGGGGAGTTAGCGCGTCGGATCAACAGCTCAAAAGGCTACCGGAGCTTTCTCAACCGCTCTGCCGCCGCCTGCAGGGTTTCGTCTTTCTTGCAGTAACAGAATCTGACTTGATGAGCGCCGAGTTCAGGGTGACGGTAAAAACTGCTGCCGGGGACGACGGCTACGCCAAGTTCTTTGATCAGGTGCTGAGTGAACTTCACGTCGTTTTCAAACCCGAACTCCGAAATGTCAGTGATGATGTAATACGCGCCGTCCGGCTTGAAGCATTTGAATCCGACTTCTTCCAAAACTCCGAGCAGGAAATCTCGTCGCCGCTGGTAATCGCTTTGCAGATGGTCGTAATAACTTCGCGGCAAACTCATGGCGTACACGCCTGCTTCCTGAAGCGGCGCGGCGGCTCCGACGGTCAGAAAATCGTGAACCTGGCGAATGCCGTTGATCAAATCGGGCGCGGCGATGGCATAACCGACTCGCCAGCCTGTCACCGAATAGGTTTTCGACAAACTGTTGATCGTCACGGTGCGGTCACGCATTCCATCCAGCGTCGCCATCGCGATGTGCTCAATTCCTCTTGCCGAGTCCGGGTACAAAATGTGTTCGTAAATTTCGTCGGTCAAAGCCAGCGCGTCGAATTCGATGCACAGATCCGCGATGAAGCGTAACTCTTCGCGCGTGAAGACTTTGCCGGTTGGGTTGTGCGGCGTAGTGATGATGATGGCTTTGGTTTTTTCGTTGAAGGCCGCGCGCAATTCGTCGCGGTCGAAATGCCAAACGGCGAAGTTTCATTCGGAGCGTGCATCGTCACGTAACGCATGACCGCTCCCGACAGAATCACGTCCGGGCCGTAATTTTCGTAATACGGCTCAAAGACTATGACTTCTTCGCCGGGATCAATCACCGCCAGCATCGTGGCGATCATTGATTCGGTCGAACCGCAGGTGACGACGACTTCGCGGTCTGGATCAACGTCCAGCCCCAAATGCCATTTGGTTTTGGCGGCAATCGCATCACGGAAGCGTTTCGCTCCCCAGGTGATGGCGTATTGATTGATGTCGGCTTCGATGGCTTCACAGGCGGCGCGTTTGATGTCGGCAGGCGCGGGGAAGTCCGGGAACCCTTGCGACAAATTGACGGCTCCG
>JBGAPB010000242.1:0-9941 GCA_044221525.1 Blastocatellia bacterium
GAAGACGCTGGCCGCGCAAGGCGTGGTTTCCAGACAGGATACAGACGATAAGCAGGCGATCTTTGACGCTCGGCAGGCAGATGTCGAAGCCGCCCAAGCCGCCATTCGATCGCATCAGGCGGCGGTCAAAGCTCAGCAATCAACCATCGAAGCGCGAATTTCAACCACCAGCGCCCGGCAGGCTCAAGCCCAGCGATTTGCCGATCTGCAATCTTTTCAAAAAGTTGTGGCTCCGTTCGACGGCATAGTCACCGCGCGTTACATCGAAGTCGGAACCCTGATTACGCCCAGCGGCGGAACTGCCGCAGCGCCTGGGCTTTACAGGGTTTCGCGACTGGACACGATCCGCGTATTCGTCAACGTGCCGCAGGCTTTCGCTCCGTCGGTAAACGCCGGGCTGGAAACTGAAATCATCGTCAAGGAACTGGCTCCGCGAAAGTACATTGGCAAGGTTCTGGGTACAACCAATTCGATTGATACGACTTCACGGACGATGCTGGCCGAAATCCGCGTCCCCAACGAAGACCACAAATTTCTGCCGGGGATGTACGCTCAGGTCAAATTCACCTTGCCTACGACCCGCCATTCCGTGCTGATTCCTGCTGGAGCATTGGTTGTCAATGCCGCAGGAACCCAGGTCATCGTCGTTCGTGCAGATCAAACCATTCATTATCAACTGGTCGAAATCGGGCGAGATTTTGGCAAAGAAGTCGAAATCGTCGCAGGATTGGGAGATAACGAAAAGATCATCACCACGCCGTCCGACGCCCTGCACGAAAGCATGCGCGTGCAAGTGACCAAGCCTCACAATTAAAGCGAGGCTTATTTTTGCTTCGACATTTGTTCGATTACAGCGCCCAATCGTTTGATCTCTTCACCGTAACGCGCCCAATCGCCTTCGCGCTGAGCCTGAATTGCACGGTCGTAAATCTGTTTGGCTTGAACGCCCAGACTTTGAGCCGAAACAGATGCAGGTGCGGTTTCGCCCGGCGCAGTTTGAGCCGCAGCCTGAGTTTGGCCGCCGGTAGGTTGAGTTGAGTTGCCGCCGAAGATTCTGGCCAGGCTCGCTTCCAGAGTTTCTTCCATCGCGATTTTGTTTTCGGCAACGACGATCACGCGCTTCAGTTCAGGGATATTTCCAGACTCCGCGCGCAGGTAAAGCGGCTGAACATAAAGCAGTG
Organism: Blastocatellia bacterium; assembly: GCA_044221525.1. Classification (GTDB taxonomy): domain Bacteria; phylum Acidobacteriota; class Blastocatellia; order RBC074; family RBC074; genus RBC074. The sequence goes on from JBGAPB010000242.1 coordinate 1,182, forward strand.
ACTCTTTGATCGGAATCACCAGCAAGGTTCCGTGATCCACTCGCGAACCGCGCTGATCCCACAACGATAACTGCCGCGAAATCTCCGCATCCTGATTGATGCGCGCCAAAACCTGTTTCGGGCCATAAATCAGCTTCTGTTTTGGAAAACGGTAAACGCGCAATTTTCCGTAATGGTCTCCGTCGGAGCGCGCCACCATCCATGAAGCCAGATTGTCTTTGCTGCGCGGCGTGAACGGGAGCATGAGTATGTACTCTTCATCCTGTTCGCCAGGCAATTTCATGATGTTGTGGTAAGGTTCCATTGGATGCGCATCTTTCTGGTCTATGGAAACCGCCGCTCCTTCCCACTGATCTTCCTTGTTATAAAAGACCTGAGGCTGGTTCATGTGATAGGTCGTATAAACCGAAGTCTGAATCGTGAAAATGTCTTTCGGATAAGCCAGATGCGCACGCAGATCGGCAGACATTTCAGAAAGCGGTTTGAACATGCCTGGAAAAATCCTGGCCCAGGTTTGAATCAATGGGTCTTTATCATCAGCCAGGTAAAGCGTTACGTCGCCGTTGTACGCATCAACTATCGCCTTTACCGAATTGCGTATGTAATTGATCCCGTCGAAGTTCTGAGAATAAGGGTAACGATTACTGATGGTGTAAGCGTCGGCAATCCAAAAAAGCCTTCCTTCGGAAATGACCATGTAAGGGTCCTGATCCAGTTGCAAAAAAGGCGCGATGCGGCTCAAACGATCCTTGATGCTGCGGTAATAAAGCACACGGCTTTCTGCAGTGATGTCGTTTGCAAGCAGCAACTTCATGTCGCCAAACCGTGTGGCGAACAGCAATTTGCGCCAGTAAGAACCGAGAGAAACGCCACCCGATCCTTCGTAGCTAGAGTAAACGTCTTTTTCGCCTGATGGATAGTTGAACTCCTTGGCGGCGGTTTTGACGTAAACGGGATCATGCGACAGTTCGCCGTAATAGATTTCCGGCCTTGTCACCTTGAGTTCGGGAGCGGTTGAAACTGGCGGCAAATCCTTAATAAATAGAACAGGCAAACCTTCCGGTGTGATCTGGTTTACCGGGCCGAGCGTCAGGCCAAATCCATGAGTGAATGTCAGTCGTTCGTTGATCCAGTTACGATTCGGCAATGTATCGGCAGCCAGTTCGCGCGGAGAAATCATTGTTTGGCGCAATTCGCCGCCGATTCTGTAACGGTCGTTGTCCACCGATTCAAACTGGTAGTAGGTGCGAATTTCCTGAATCTGGCCGAATGTTTCCAGCAACGGCAAACGATCCCACAACCGAACGTTATTAATCGTGGCCTTATTTTCCTGAATATCCTGAAGCGTGAGCGTGCTGTCGCCTGCCAGCTCGCGCTCTTCGACGTTGTCCAGCGCAAAGGCTTGGCGAGTGGCTTTGATGTTGTTGGCGATATATGGCGTCTCTTTCACCAGTTCGTTTGGCGCGACCGAAAACTTCTGCACAAACGACGGATAAACCCAGCCCCCCGCAACCATCACCAGCAAGTAAATGCCAACCCCGGCTAAGACCAGTCGAATGCCACTGCTGAACATAGTGATGATCGCCAGCACTGCCACCAGCAAAGCTGCGACTATCTCCACCCACAACATAGGCATTCTGGCGGTGATATCCGTGTAACCGGCTCCGGTCACGGTTCCGCTGGTTGAATAAAGCAGGTTCGGCAATTCCAGCCAGGCACGAAATGCCAGCACCAAAAAGAGAGCCGCCGCCAAGCCCAGCAAATGTTTGCGCGGGCCGCTTCGGATCAACGTCGAGCTATTCCCGATGGTGATCGCGCCGCGCAGGGCGTAAATCAAACCTGCGCCAACCAGACAGATAATGACGAACATAAAAACCAGTCCCGCGAGAATTTCCAGAAATGGCAAAGTGAAGAAGTAAAATGCGATGTCACGGCCAAAAAGCGGATCGGCCTGGCCGAATGGAACCTGAAAATAATATTTCAGAATTGCTTCCCAGGATTCCCAAACATCTAATCCGAAAAACAATCCAATCAGCAGAGCGATTAATCCAACCCAACGTTCGATAAAACCTCCGATGTCGGGCAGAGGCACTCTTTCTTTGTTGACGGTGATGTATTGGACAATTGCGGTGTAGGCTGAACTGAGCTTTAACGCCAGTTTCAGGTTCAGCCATATCAGCACACTGGCAATTAACGCCGTGATTGAACCGATCCCCAACTTTGTCAGCAGAGTCATCGAAAATACACGCTGGTAGCCCAATTGACGAAACCACAACCATTCCGAATAAAAACCCGCCCAGGTCGGCCATAGAAAAAGAACCAGAACCAGTATTGGCAAAAGGATCAACCAGAGTGACCGTCTTGAGCGTCCAGTTGAAGCATTGGTTTTTGGATTGTTGATCTCGAATTCGTCGTCGAAGGGGGCGTTATTCATGATTTTTCTCCGTTGATGAGCCTGTGCTTTGTGTTGGTCGGAATTGAAAGGCAGCTAAACAATCGCTGCTTGTGCATGAAGTGTGAGGCATCAGCGCCATTGAGGCAAGCTTGGGCAGACAAGCTCCGGCTGACGGAGAATTAGCTTGATTTTCGGTTCTAATCTATGGTTTATTCCGTGTCGAAGTTGACCCAGACAGCTACAGTTGGTGCCCCAAACCGAGATTAGCATCCTACCTCGACCCCACCTTTTGAAATCAAACAGCTATTTTTATTTTGACACCGTATGAATAATTTTCTCCCATTCGCTCTTCCCGACATTGGGGAAGAAGAAATTGCCGAAGTCGTGGACTCGTTGCGATCCGGCTGGCTGACCACCGGGCCTAAAACCCAACGCTTTGAGCGTGAATTTGCAGACTTCATCGGTTCCGGCGCGCAGGCGCTGGCCGTCAATTCGGCTACAGCCGGGTTGCATCTGGCGCTGGAAGCTTTCGGCATTGGGCCGGGCGACGAAGTCATCACCACGCCTTACACCTTCACCGCCACTGCCGGAGTCGTTCGCCATCTGGGCGCTGACCCGGTCTTTGTGGATATTGACCCAAAAACATTCAACCTCGATCCCGCAAAGATCGAACGCGCCATCACCGAACGCACCAAAGCCATCATCCCGGTTCACTTCGCTGGTCTGACTTGCGACATGCAACCGATCATAGCCATTGCCAGACGGCACGGTCTGAAGATTCTGGAAGATGCCGCTCACGCTTTGCCCGCGACTTATCACAGTCGTTTGGTTGGAACCCTGGACACTGACGCCACAGTTTTCAGCTTTTACGCGACGAAAACCATCACCACCGGCGAAGGCGGAATGATCGTCACCCGCGACGAAGCAATCGCCGAACGTTGCCGCGTCATGCGACTGCATGGCATCAGCCGGGATGCTTTTGATCGTTACACTTCAACAAAACCAGCCTGGCATTACGAAATCATCGCGCCGGGTTTCAAATACAATCTGACAGACATCGCTTCATCCATCGGTTTGCAGCAGTTGAAAAAGGCCTGGGCTTTTCAGGAACGGCGACAAGATATGGCCGAGCGTTACGACGAGGAACTGGCAGGTTTGCCAATCACATTACCGCCTCAACCTGAAAACGGCGATTTGCATTCGTGGCACCTTTACGCAATTCGGCTGAGCGATTCTGCGGGTATCAGCCGCGATGATTTCATTCAGCAAATGTCTGCGCGCGGCATCGGTTGCAGCGTGCATTTCATCCCGCTGCATCTGCACCCTTACTGGCAAAAAGCTTATGACCTGCAACCGCATGATTTTCCAATGGCTTGGCGAGCTTATGAACAAGCGGTTAGTTTGCCGCTTTATACCAAAATGACCGATGACGATCAGGCTCGTGTTATCGAAGCCGTCAAAGATGTTTTGGCGGGTGAGCGAGTTGAGATGGTTGAAGAGGAGTCGGTAGTCGGTAGTCGGTAGTCGGATTTTTTACCGACCACCACCAAGTAGCCCCGAAATGATTTCAGTAACTTCAAAAATCAATCTGTCCGAACCTGCTGTAACTCCTGCGGCATCGCGCCGAGTTCTGGATTTGTTGCTGGCGATTCCGGCTGTAATTTTGCTGTTGCCGGTTTTTGCCGCAGTCGCAATTTGGATCAAGCTGGATTCGCGCGGGCCGGTTTTCTTTCTTCAGCAGCGCGTCGGTTTGGGCGGGCGAACCTTTCGCATCTTCAAGTTCCGAACGATGGTTACTGACGCCGAACGTTTGGGAACTCAAATCACGGTTGGCCGCGACCCGCGCATTACCGGCAGCGGTCATTTTCTTCGTAAATATCGTTTCGACGAATTGCCACAGCTTTTCAATGTCTTGAAAGGCGAAATGAGCATCGTCGGGCCTCGCCCCGAAGTGCCGCGATACGTCGAGTTTTACAACGACGAACAGCGGCAAATTCTGGCTTACCGTCCGGGCATCACCAGCCCGGCAACAATAGAGTTCAGCAACGAAAGCGAACTTCTTTCGCGGAATGCTGATCCAGCCGACCCTGAAACTTACTACCGCACACAGTTAATGCCGGCAAAGCTTGCTATTGATCTGAACTACTCGCGTCAGGCGACGATCTGGAGCGATTGCGCAGTTATTGCCGGAACAGTTGTAAGACTTCTCAATTGAAAACCGGTGGTCGGTTGTTGGTTGTTGGTGGTCGGTTAAGGAAAACCGGCAACCGATCACCGACAACCGGCAACCGATAAGTTGCCAGTCGCCACCGGTCAAGTTAAGATGCGCGCCGTTGCCCCGCCACCTCGCCAATGACATCTTGCTTTTGACTTCCAGGACATCAAACCGGAGCGACTGGCCGACAAAGGGTCATTCGAATGAATTTGAGTAAACAATTTCTTCCTCAAACAGGAAAGCTGACAGGCGAATCTGTCTTTGTTCCGCAGGCGAAGCCGGACTTTTCTCAGCGCGTTACTACGCTGATGCTGAAGGTATTTATGAAACCCTGGCTGCAAAATTACATGCTCAGTCGAGGCACCCAGATGGCTGTGGATGCTATGGTCGTGCTGGCTTCGTTTGTGCTGGCGCACATGCTGAGGTTCGACGGATGGCCGCCGGGGCTGGACGGACAGCGAATGGTTCTGGCTTTGCCTTACGTGGTGATGCTGCAAATCTGCGTCAATTATTTTGTCGGTTTGTACCGTCGCGTCTGGCGTTACGTCAGCGTTCCCGACACGGTTCATCTGGCCAGCACGGTCGGGGTGATTTCGATTGTGATGCTGGCGTTGCGTCTGGCAATCGCGGACAGCCGCAGTCTGTGGGTTTTTCCTATTGGAACGATTGTCATCAATTTTTTGCTGGCGACGGTTGGAATGCTTGGCGCGCGTTTGGCCTGGCGTGTCGTCTGCGAAAAAGCAGCGCGAGCGAAAACCCAGGTCAATGGAGTCAAGCTTAGGACTTTGCTGGCGGGCGCAGGCGATGCCGGAATTATGACCGCGCGGGAAATCACTCGTCGCCGAGATTTGGGGCTTCAGGTTTGCGGCTTTCTCGATGACGATCCGGGAAAACTCGGCACGGTCATTCAGGGAGTTTCGGTGCTTGGTTCGACGATTGACCTGCCGGAAGTTGTTAAAAAACATCGTGTGGATCAGGTCATCATCACGATGGCGAATGCCCGCCGGAAAACAATTCGTCGCATTTTGGATTTGTGCGAACAGGCCGAAATCCCTGTCAAAATCATTCCCGGTTTGTACGAAATCCTGGGCAATCACGTCACTGTCAGCAGCGTCCGCTCGGTTGAGATCGAAGACCTGCTGGGACGCGACACCATCAACATCGAAGCCTGGCTGGAAGCAAGTCACGGTTCATACGCAGGCAAACGGGTTTTGATTACAGGCGCAGGCGGTTCGATTGGACGAGAGCTTTGCCGCCAGATTGCCACGCTCAATCCGTCTTCGATTGTGGTGCTCGACAAAGACGAAAACTCTGTTTTCGAAGCCGAGCGCGAATTGCGCCAACAATGCGAAAACAAAAAAATCGAAATCGTCCCGGCCATTTGCGACCTGAGAGTGATGACCAGAATGCGGCAGGTTTTTGCCAAACATCGCCCGCAAGTCGTCTTTCATGCGGCTGCTCATAAACACGTGCCGCTGATGGAAAGCAACGTCGCCGAAGCCATTTTCAACAACGTCATTGGCTCCCAACGTTTGCTGGAATGCGCGGCTGAATTCAATGTCGAACGTTGCGTCATGGTTTCGACTGACAAAGCCGTCAACCCGACAAACATCATGGGCGCAACCAAAAGAATCGCCGAGTTGATGTTTCAGGCGCAGGCAGTGCGTCTCAATGAGAGCCGAAATTATTCCTGCGTGCGATTTGGCAATGTGCTGGGCAGTCGTGGCAGCGTCGTTCCCATCTTCCGCGAGCAAATCAAAAACGGCGGTCCTGTGACAATCACCCACCCTGAAGTCGAGCGTTACTTCATGACAATTCCCGAAGCTGCACAGCTGATTATTCAGGCTGGCGCTTTGGGGCAGCGCGGTGAAATTTTCCTGCTGGATATGGGCGAACCTGTCAAAGTCTTTGATCTGGCGAAAGACATGATCCGGCTTTCAGGCCTGACCGTTGGCGAAGACATTGATATTGAGTTCCGCGGATTGCGTCCGGGCGAAAAACTGAAAGAAGAATTACTGATTGCTGAAGAAGGCGCAGAAACGACCCGTTACGAAAAGATTTTCGTAGCGCCTCCATTGCAGTATGATTTCGCCCGACTTCAAATCTGGGTTGCCGAACTCGCCGCCGCCGCCGAAGCCGGTGACGAAGACGCGATCTATGAAATCTTTTCAGCGATGAACATCGGCTTCAGGCCAACAAGCTGGAAGCCGAAGGAAAAAGCCGCAGGCAGTTTTCAGTAATCAGTTCCCGGTCACCAGTCCTCAGCTTTTGGCTGACGGCGACAACTGGAAGCTGAAAACCGGAAACCGGAAACTGAACCATGCTCAAAAACATCTCCATTTTTCTCCTTCTGCTTGTCACCTTCCTGTTCGCGCCAGCGCAGCTTTCCTCCAAAAAAGCTGCGCTGGCCAGCGAGAATGCCGCGAATGCTCAAACTCAACAACCTGCGCGTCAACCGCAAGACCGCCAACTGAACATCGCCAACCCCAGCACTTATTCCACAAGTTCGGTTGCAAAACCGCGCCGCAACATCGGTCGAGTTCTGGACAAGTTGCGTCGTGGCGGCCCTGTGACGATTGCCTACCTGGGCGGTGCGGCCACTTTGGGAAACGGAGCGAGCAATGCCGAAAAGAGTTCTTACCGAGCGATGGTGACCAACTGGTTGCGTCAGCGATTTCCCAAGGCTGAAATTTCAGAGATCAATGCCGGGCTTTCAACCACAGGTTCGCTTTATGGAGCCATGCGCGTGCGTCGCGACCTGCTGGCACAAAAAGCCGATTTGGTTTTTGTCGAATTCGCCGCCAGCGAAGGCAACGACGAAGAGCAGCCGGTCAAAAAAGCCATCGAAGGTTTGTTGCGCCAATTTCTGATTGTGCCTTCGCCGCCCGAAGTCGTGATGATTTACGCGCCGAATTCCAAAAAAACTTCCCGGGCCGAATGGCACGATCAAATTGCTGCGCACTACCAGGTTCCGGCGATCAACCTGCTGGAAACAATTCAGCCGTTGATCGAAGCAGGGAAGTTCAGTTTCGGCAAAGACGGCGTTAGTCCGAATGACGCCGGTCACAAACTTTACGCTGATGCGATTACGGCTTTTCTTGGCGAGCAGGAAAAACAGGAAACTTCGGCGATTTTGCGAACGCTGCCTTCGCCATTGGTCAGTGACGAGATGAATTACGGAGAGTTCAAGGCCTTTGCCGAAATCCGTCCAGCCAAAGGCCACGAAGCCAGTTGGAAAATTGAATCCAGCAACGATCGCGCATTGCCATCAGCGCTGCTTTCCAGTGACAAAACTAACGCACAAATCGAGTTTTACTTTGAAGGCACAGTCGTCGGCATCACATTCCGCTCAAGCTCAGACGCCGGAATGATTGAATGCCTGATTGACGGTAAACCTGCAACTGCGCCAATGGGCAAAGTTGATGGTTACAGCGTTTCGCCGCAACTGAGCACGAAAATCTTCGGAGGTTTGCAGCCCGGCGAACATCGCCTGACTGTTCGCGTCACCGGCGAAAAGAACGCGAAAAGCTCTGGCGCTCACGTGCGGTTAGGCTATCTGATCGTCGGCGGGCAAAGACCCGAACGGCTATAGAAAATCGTCATCGCCAAGGTTTGTGTTGAATTTTGCCCTAAATGAGTCCAGTGGAATCGAAAAATTCGACCATGCAAACTTACCACTTGCATGGTCGAATGCTCATGCTAATATCCGCCTCGCTTTTGTCTCGCTTCTCAGCTTTTTGCTAGACGAAAGCAACTCAGCAAGGAAAGAAAGCCATTTTTTAGCTTGTAATGTTCTTGTATTAAATCGCCCAGGCGTTAGCACCCGGGCGGTAAGTAGTTCCAAGAAATTTCAGCATTCACTTTTTTGGGAACTCAGCAGCGTTTGCGCTTAGCAGTTGTCCCGCTGCGATGCACAGATTTTAAGCCTGAAGTAAAAACCAAACTCCAATTCCATTTAGGTGCCCTATGAAAACTTTTGCTCTTCGTACACCCCTGCTTGTTTTAGCTTCGTCAATTTTCTGCCTGTTTTTGGCGATGTTCGCAATCGGTCATCGCCTGGCTGACGCTTCGGAGTCCAGGCCGAGCGAACCAGCCATCGAATCTTCCCAAACCTCGCTAAACATTTCCGCCGGCCCAACTCAAGCGGCTT
>JBGAPB010000243.1:0-9946 GCA_044221525.1 Blastocatellia bacterium
GATGAACTGCATGCGGCAATACAGCAAAAGGACTGTTTTGTATACATACTCCGCTTAGACGATACAAAACCAGTCTGGCCTGCTCTCCGAGGGACCGGTTCTCACGATTGGAAAGATAAATGGGAGATTGCTACAAGCCGAGAGAAGATCACGACACGCCTGATAGAGTTATTGCAAATGCTTCGAAATCGCAAAGTTTGAAGTCAACAAGGTTGGACACAGACAAATGGCTGCTATTACTTGACGTGCTTTGGATGCAGTCGTGCGATGAGAAGTCAGGACACCCATAAATCACAAATGTCAATGGTCGTATCTTTGATTCAGAGTAGACAGAATCGGGTTCTATCAAAATCAAAAAGGTTTGGGTTATGAAAGAAATATTTGTGTTGAAGCTGACCGAAGACTGGGGCGTCAGCCTTACCGTCCATCCGCTGATTATTTTTGTGGCAGTAGTGTTGGTAAGTGGGATTTACTTGTGGCAACGGCGCTCGGTCTTGCGGGATTGGGAAACCGTGCAAATTGACGTGCCCTTCGGTGGCAGTAAAGTCACTATTAAACCGAATCATGAGGTTTTGAAGATCGCACATCAGGCCTGGACAGAATTGATTACGCGCAAAGTGGGATTGGAATTTGACGAAAATCACGACGTTATTGTCGAGGTCTATGATTCCTGGTACGCGGTGTTTAAGGAGATTCGCACACTGATCAAAAGCGTTCCAGCTCAAAAACTGCGAGAATCCTCTGATGCACAAAAGTTGAGCGAGGTTCTGATAGATACATTGAACAAAGGCTTGCGACCACATTTAACGCAATGGCAAGCGAGATTCCGACGTTGGTATGCTGTTGAACTGGCCAAACAGCCGGACTTGTCTCCGCAGGAAATCCAAAAGCATTTCGTTGAGTATGCTGAGTTGGTGACAGATTTGAAGAAGGTCAATCATCAGATGATTCAGTTCGCCGAAGAGCTTCGCAAAATCGTCCGGCCTGCCTGAACATTTAAGTTGTATTGTCAATTTTCAGACCTATCCCGAATCCAGCCGTTTTCTCGAATCGCGTCAACAGTTTTACCAAGCCCCTGCTTTTCAAGTGTGGCCAGATACTCTTCGCGGGTTTTCGGCGGATGCTGCAATGCCAGGCGGTGACGTTCGATGGTTTCCAGAAATTTTTCCGGTGCGCGCTTTAATAACGACAGGACGAAGACATCGGGATGCTGGGCGGCGATGCCAAAACGATTGAGAACTCTGGCGGGAAAGTCTTTCAGGTTGTAGGTGACTATGACTTCGGCTTTGGCGTGGATTGCTGCGGCCAGCACATGGCGGTCATCGGCGTCTGGCAGCTTTAATGTTTCGATGATGGATTCAAAGCCGGTCACCAAGCCATCCCGAATGTGGGCATCCATCAGTTGCCGGATTTTTTCCACCTGCGCTGGCGAAATTCGCGGATTATCTTCCAACAGGTTTCGCATCCATTCCTGATGAATCTGCTCTGTCCATTTGGCTCGGCATAAGTCGGCCACAGCCAGACGCATTAACAAGTCACGCAACGGCGCGGAATACAAAACACAGGCATCGTAAACAGCGACGAGGTCTTTCATCTTCAGTCGTAACCCAGCCCGAGTTCCTGACTTATCTGAGTCAATTCATCCAGTGCAGCCATACGCTGTTTATCGGTTTGCTGTTTGTACGCCAGCACATCCGCCAGCCGAATTCGACGATGCGAACCTACGCGACGGAAAGGGATCTGTTTCTTTTCCAGCAGATCAATCAGAAATGGGCGGGAAACGTGCAGCAGGTTGGCGGCGCGTTGCGTGGAAATTTCCGCGTCCGTCGCCATCACTTTGACGGTCTTGCCTTTGCTCATTTGGTCGAGGATTTCCACCAGCAAAGGCGTAGCAGCGGGCGGAAGCCGCAATTCATTTTTTGAGCCGGATAGCCGCAGCGTGATTGAACGGCGACCTTTCAAGGCGCGGGACAGCGTGTGGGAAATTTCTTTGGCCTGGCTGACCTCTTCGCCGGTCAATGATTCGGTTGTTGGATTAGCTGTAATTCGGCTCATCGTGATTACTCCATGAAATGTACGCGGTGACAATCTTTCTCAATCGGGCGGAAGTATGCAGCCTTTATCCGCTAACCGCAATAATCGAAATAACCGCAATTGCTATCGTCTTGAGTTTGCCGCTGGAGTAGGTTGAGGCCTCTGACAGAGCCATCCCTTTCAGTCTCAGGTCTGCAAGGCGTGACCGATGGCTTGGGCTTCACAATGGCCAGCAAACCATATTGTATTTTGAAAGCTACAGATATTTTTCCAGCATCTCAAATTGCAATCCCTGAACCCGCGGAATGCCAGCGGCGGGATCGTCAGGGAATGGAAACAGTTCGCCGGTTAGCCTATACCCGCGCCGTTGGTAAAGTGATGCCGAAGTGTTGCCAGATTTGCTCGAAGACGTGCCTGGCCAGATCGAACAGGCCAGCGCTGACGGAGCTTATGATCAGCGGAAATGCTACGACGAACTGAACAAGCACGAAGCGAAAGCGGCGATTCCTACGCGCAAAGGCGCTCGCATCTGGCATCACGGCAATAACAAAGCCGAACGTCACAAGCGCGATGAAAACTTGCGTCGAGTGCGCAAAGTCGGCCGCAAACAATGGAAGAAGGAAAGTAGCTACCATCGGCGTAGCTTGGCGGAAACGACGATGTTCCGCTTCAAAACCATCTTCGGAAACCGGCGGCAAACGCGCCAGACCGCCAATCAATTCAAAGGACTGTTATTGAAAGCTTCGATCCTGAACCGAATGACTCATCTCGGAATGCCCGACACTATCAAGGCTTGTTGATTCGGCACGGTTGAAAAGGGTAACTCAGGATTCGTGCAACAAAGCCCCTCGGTGTACCAAAGTTTGTGGTTCTGATTTAGCATTGGTCAATGCGTTGCCCTTCGTTAAATGAATTGCTGGCTGCGCCCGCTGGGCGCGTGGGCTGGCCGTGGACGGAGGCTGTTCAATCAACTCAATCCGCCGACGATTCTTCGCTGCCGACGATCAGCGTCATTACTCCTTCGTTCAATCAAGCCTCGTTTCTGGAACAGACGATTCGTTCGGTCTTGCTGCAAAATTATCCCAAGCTGGAATTCATTGTTATGGATGGCGGCAGCACCGACGGCAGCGTTGAAATTATCCGCAAATATGAACGCTGGCTGACGCATTGGGTTAGCGAACCGGACGGAGGGCAGAGCCAGGCCATCAATCGCGGATTGGCAAAGGCTACGGGGGATGTGCTGTGTTGGCTGAACAGCGACGATTACTTTTTGCCGCACACTTTGAGAACGGTCGGGCAAATGCTGGCAAATGGTAGCGGGAACTTCGCGCTGACCGGGCATTGTTTGCGAATCAATGGGGATGGTTCGCCGCCTGTGTTTTTGAGAGGTCGTTATCAAAATCAGCTTCGTTTGTTGCAATTTTGGAATGGGTACGAGATGCATCAACCGGCGATTTTCTGGCGGCGCGAAGCCTTTGAAAAAGCCGGTTGGCTGGATGAATCGCTGCATCTGATTATGGATTTTGATTATTGGACTCGCATCGCCAAGCATTACGATTTCGTCAATGTGGATCAAGTGCTGGCCTGCTGCAATTACCACGAATCGGCGAAAACCGGCGACGATTACGTGGCTTATTACCGGGACTTGGAAAAACACGCTCGAAAGTATTGGCCTCCGATTTGGTCGCTGGATCGCTGGCGATTGGAACTTTCGATGTTTCGCAACCTGACGCTTGGAGGGACGCGGGATTGATCCAGCCATCAGATAAGGCAGAAGTTTCCATCGTCGTCCCGGTTTACAACGGAGCCGCAACCATTGCGCGAACGGTTGAATGCCTGCTCAACCAATCTTTGCCGCCAATTGAAATTATCATTGTTGATGACGGTTCGACCGACGACACCGCCAAAGCACTGAAGCTGTTTGAACATCGAATCACTTATCGGTTCAAGAAAAATGGCGGCCCGGCTTCGGCTCGAAATCTGGGAGTGCAATTGGCATCAGGCGAGTTTGTCGCTTTTACTGACAGCGATTGTTTGCCAGACCGTGATTGGCTGCGGCGGCTTGTGGCCGAGTTTGATTCCGATGAGATTGCCGGAGTTGGCGGATCAGTTAAAAGCGTTGACGACAGTTTGATTGGCGAATACGTGGATGTGCTGCGTCTGCTGGAACCGGCGGAAAACCAGAGCGGCGAGATCGAATACCTGATTACAGCCAACGCCTGTTTTCGCAAAGACGCTTTGCTGGCTGCTGGATTGTTTGACGAACGATTCCGCAAACCCGGCGGCGAAGAACCTGCACTGTGTCGCCGAATCAGAGAGCTTGGCTTCGAGTTTCGATTTGCTGATAAAGCCGTCATTCTGCATCGTCATCGGCAAACGGTTGGCAGCCTTTTGCGAACGATCAGTAATTATGGCGAAGGGCGATTCCTGCTCGGCCAGCTTTGGCCGGATTATCAAATCCATAATCCGACAAAAGCCTTGCTCAGACAGGTGATTGCAGTGCGTTCGTCGTTTCGGCGTTTTCAAACTTACGCTCGCAAGCACGGGGCAAAGAAAGCTGCGGCGTTTGCGGCGTTGGATTATTTGCGGCAGTTGGCGTTTCTGTGGGGATACCTGCGCGGTCAAAAACATGCAGCCTAAAGTCAGCGTCATTATTCCGACTTACAACTCAGCGCCATTCATCGTGGCGACGATTCGCAGTGTGCTGGATCAAACTTACTCCAATTACGAAGTAGTCATTGTTGATGACGGTTCGACTGACGACACGCTGCAAGTCGTGAACGACTTCATGTCTTCTTCGTGTGACTTCGTGGATAAAATCCTGGTTTTCAGCAAGCCAAATGGCGGCCCGGCTTCGGCTCGCAACCTGGCGATCAGTAATTCAACCGGCCAATTCATAGCCTTTCTGGACGGTGACGATCTGTGGACGCCGAACAAGTTGACCGAACAGGTCGAGTTTCTGGAATGTCACCCTGAAGTCGGAATGACGTTTGCCGAAGCCGTCGTCTTCATCGAACAAAGTGGCCAGAAAGAGTTTCGCGAAACGATTGGATACACTGGAAAAACGTCGTTTTGTTATTTGTTACTCGGCGATCACATTCCGAATTCGACTGTTATGATTCGCCGCGAATGCGTAGACAAAATCGGATTGTTGAATGAAAGTCGAGAGCTTGTCGCCGTCGAAGATTACGAATACTGGCTGCGGCTAGCGCACTCGTTTCCGATCAAAGGCATCGCCAAGCAGATGGCTTTTTACCGAGTCCACGGAAATAACTTGATGGGTGAAGGCGAAAACATAGAGCGCGGTTTGCGCCTGCCGTTACGAGTGTTGAACGAAATCGAACGACAGTTTCCAGACTGTTGGCAAGAATGCGGAGTGGAAAGAGAAGTGCTGTTTGCCCGGCTGACGATCCGCGCGGGTTTTGCTTATAAACTACGCGGCGAATGGTTGAACTGCCTGAAGAAATTTTCCGAAGCCCTGCGGCTTCGCTGTAACCTTAGGGTGCTGCGCTGGATCGTCGCGGCGACATTGCTCAAACGTTGGTCATAATGAATCAGCCATTGGTTTACGTCATCATTTTGAACTTCAACGGCAGCCGCTGGTTGCAAGCGTGCTTGGAATCATTGCGCGCGACGGAGTACGCGAACTTCAAAACCGTGCTGGTGGATAACGCATCCACAGACGACAGCATTGGCCTGATTCGCCGACAATTCCCCGAAGTCGAACTCGTCGCCAACTCTGCCAACCTCGGTTTTTCAGAAGGCAACAATGTAGCTATTCGACAAGCACTCGACGAAGCAGCGGATTACGTTGTGTTACTAAATCCCGATACAAAAGTAACTCCACGATGGCTCGGCGAGTTGATCGCCGTCGGCGAGCGGGAAAAAGAAGTCGGCATACTAGGTGCAGTTCAACTGACTTATAACGGCGAAGAGTTCAACACCTGGACGACAACGGCTTTGGCTGAACACCTTGATGAACTTAGCGGAAAACCTTTTTCGTCCACGAAGACACACGAAGAAAACACGAAGGATGAAAACAGCAAATCGTCTTTGCTTCGTGGTACTTCGTGTGACTTCGTGGAAGACAGAGAATGGATCCCGGTTGAATGGGTCGAAGGCGCTTGCTTTGCCATCAAGCGCGAAGTCATTGAACGAATCGGCTTGCTTGATCCAATCTACTTCGCGTTTTACGAAGAGATTGATTTCTGCCGCCGAGCCGCTTTCCAAGAGTATAAAACCGCCATCGTTCCTTGCAGCCGCATTCACCACTTTCGCGGCGGCAGTTGGGAAGCCAACCCCGCCATAAAGCGCGAACGTGATTTCCGATGCGACCGCAGCCAATTCATTTACAACCTGACCGACCCTCGCCGCTCGCTGGCGGCAAACTTCGGCTGGTATCTGAGAACGCTGGCGACAAAAACCAAAGAAGCCGCGCGCGCTTTCAGTCTGACCAAAGCCTGGGATTTGGCGCGAATTCAATTTGATCTACTCGGCAGCTTGCCGCTGCTTTTCCGCAAATGGCGGTGCGACCGGGTAGCGTTATCAAAATAACCGAGCGGCTGATTGACTCCCGGCTGTTTCGGCCAATATAGTTCGCACGCCACCCTGCTCATTCTGCGTTGCTGCTAACTGCCTCAAAGCCAGCACTCGCACTCCATCCAACTTTGACTTTGCCCGTCTTGGAGGTACCCGATGAAACGTTCAGTTCGTTTATTGATAATTCTTACAGTCATCTTTCTAGCCGTCTTGCCGGGAGGAAAATCCCAGATTGCAGCCACCGCCACACCATCTGTCGCAAAAGACACATGGACTAGCGTCCGTTCGAAGAATTTCTTTTTGGCTGGAAACGCCAGCGAGAAAGACATTCGTAAAGCGGCAATCAAACTGGAACAGTTCCGTGACGTTTTCACTATGCTCTTCCCAAAAGCCAAGCTCAGTTCTTCAGTGCCAACACGGGTCTTGGTTTTCAAAGATAAAGGAACCTACAAGCCTTTTATGCCGGTCTATCAAGGCAAGATCAATGAGGTTGCCGGTTTTTTTCAGCCAGGATCAGACATCAACTACATTACTCTGACGGCTGAATTGCGCGATTCGCACCCTTACTCAACTGTCTTTCACGAATTCGTTCATTCGTTGACCAACGAGAACACTATCAGGCTGCCAACTTGGTTTAACGAAGGGCTGGCCGACTATTACAGCACCTTTGAAATAACCGACGGCGACAAGAAAGTCTGGCTGGGTAAGGTGGTGGCCAATCACGTCCTCTGGCTGCGCGAGAAGAAATTTATGCCGCTGCCGCAACTGTTTGCCATTACCACCGGTTCGGCGGAATACAACGAGAAGGACAAGAAAGGCGTCTTTTACGCCCAATCGTGGGCGATGGTTCATTACCTGATGCTTGGTGATAATGGAAAGCGTCGCCCACAGCTTTCACAGTTTCTGCGCTTGCTTGGCAATGGCGTTGCTCAAGGCGAAGCGTTCGAACAGGCTTTCAAAACCGATTACTCTGTGTTGGAAAAAGAATTGCGCGATTACATCAACCGCGACTCATATAAAGTTGAAGTCGTAACGATGAACGAAAAGCTGCAATTCGACACCGAGATGCAGGCCGCGCCGCTGGGCGAGGCTGAAGCGCAGTTTTACCTCGGCGATCTGTTATTGCACATGCATAGAGATGAGGCCGAAGAGTATTTGCAGCGGGCAATCACACTGGATTCAAAACTTGCGCTGACGCATTCGGCAATGGGTGTGTTGCGAATGCGCCAAAAACGCCCCGCCGAAGCCAAACAGCATTTACAACAGGCTGTCACGATTGGTTCGGACAATCACCTGGTGCATTACTATTACGCTTTCGCGCTCAGCCGCGAAGGGATGGACGAAAACAATATCGTGAAGGCGTTTTCGCCTGAATCAGTTCAGGCAATGCGCGAACACCTGGAAAAGGCAATCAAGCTGGCGCCGAACTTTGCAGAATCGTATTTTCTGCTCGCCTTCGTCAGCGTGGTTACGGGTGAAAATCTTGATTTGGCTGCCGAACATCTAAAACGTGTGCTGGCTTTAACCCCCGGCCGTCAGGAAGTCGGCTTTATGTTAGGCCAGGTTTATATGCGTCAACAGGTGCTCGAACTGGCGCAAGACGCTGGAACCAATTGCCCGCGACAGCTCTGACCCGCAATTACGCGCTGTGGCGCAAACCATGCTCGAAACAGTCAAGAACCTGGAAGAGAATATGGCGCGATACAATTCTCAACGCGATTCCACTGACCTGTTTCCGCCGCCGACAAGCGGTGGCAATCCGGCTACGCCAACAACTCCAATAGAAGGCAAGCAGACGATTACGCTTCGCCGCCGCTTTGACGGCGACAAGGCAAAAGGAATGCTGACGCAGATTGATTGCAGTGACAAAGGCATGACACTGACAATCAAAGCAGGCGACCGCACGCTGAAACTCAACACCACATCGCCCGACCGAGTGCAATTCATTACCTTCACTCAAGACACAGGCTCGGCGATCACCTGCGGCCCAATCAAACCGCCGCTTCCGGTGGAAGTGACTTACCGCAGTTCGACCGACGCCAACTCGAAGTTTGACGGCGAACCGATTGCCATTGAGTTCATTAAGCCGGAAAAAAACTGATTGGCGGCAATGATGCAAATTCATTCGTGAGCCGCCATCGACGGCACCGAATGGATTTGCATCTGTTAGCAAGACTTGGCCGATTTCGCGCTAGATGATACCTTTCCTGTGGCGGTGAAAACCGCTGACCTCTCATCTTAAAAAACACCGGAGAACTTATTCGCTATGTCACTGGCTGATGCGCCTGTAATCGCTCAACTCAATCCGCCGCGCCGAATTCTGCTCGGCCCTGGCCCAAGCCCCGTTGATGATCGCGTGCTGCGTTCGATGGCTGCGCCGCTGGTTGGCCACCTCGACCCGATTTTTGTTCGCACGATGGACGAAGTGCAGGAATTGTTGCGCTACGCTTTTGAAACCAACAACCGGCTGACAATGCCGATTTCAGGCACGGGCAGTGCCGGGATGGAAGCCGCCGTAGCCAACCTGCTGGAACCCGGCGAAGAAATCGTCATCTGCATCAACGGCTATTTCGGCGAACGGATGCACGAAATGGCGCTGCGCGTCGGAGCCAAACCAGTTCGCGTTGAATGCGAATGGGGCGGGCCAGTTGATCTGGAAAAGACTCGCAAAGCCTGGCGCGAATCCAGCGCAAAAGTCTTGTTCGCCGTTCACGCGGAAACTTCGACCGGAGTATTGCAGCAACTCGAACCGCTGCGCGAAATTGCTGACGAACGCGATGGCTTTTTAATGGTGGACGCGGTCACCAGCATCGGAGCGCATTCGATTGGCATTGACCGCAACCGGATTGACGCCTGTTACGCCGGGACACAAAAGGCGTTGTCGTGTCCGCCGGGCCTGGCTCCGGTGACGTTCAGCGACAGAGCCGTGGCGAAGATCAAGGCGCGAACGACGCCGGTTTGCAGTTGGTATTTGGACACGAATTTGTTGACGGCCTATTGGGCTGACGCTTCTGGCGGAACCGGAGGCGGCGCTCGTGCGTACCACCACACTGCACCGATCACCATGAATTACGCACTGCACGAAGCTCTGCGAATCGTCGCCGAAGAGGGTTTAGAAAATCGCTCCAAACGTCACCAGCGGAATCATCGCGCTTTGGTGGCTGGCGTCGAAGCGATGGGCTTGGCGATGGCTGTGGCTCCAGAAAATCGTTTGTGGACTTTGAACGCGGTTTCGATTCCCGACGGAGTTGACGACATGAAAGTCCGTGGCCGGTTGCTGAATGAATTCAACATCGAAGTCGGCGGCGGCCTTGGCATTTTCAAAGGCAAAGTCTGGCGCGTAGGTTTGATGGGAGCGGGCAGCACGGAAAAC
>JBGAPB010000244.1:0-9686 GCA_044221525.1 Blastocatellia bacterium
TTTACTGCCACAATCGGCGACCTAAAAACAGCGGAGAATTTGCCGCCAAAGCCAACAGCGGAGCTGTGATTGCTTGCGCCCAGTTATAGAGCCGCACGAATTCATTCGCTCCAACTTGAAGATGAACTTGAAAACTGGTGCAACAAGCCTCCAACATTACGTTGTCGTGCGTCAGCTGTAATTCGTCCAGGCCTTTGATGTGAACATTGAAAGCGTCGCCGCGTAATTGCTGCATGGCCTGATTGAGAGCGAAATACCTTGGATTGGGAACCAGGTTATCCAGGGTCAAATCCCCCTGGCGAATGGTCGGCAGTATTCCCGACAAAATAACATCTGAGTTGATTGAGTTGGCTGCGCGGCGAGTCAGCCCAACAAGTTCCTTGGTTTCCTGCTCCATCAGGCGCAACCCGTCGCCAGCCAGCAGGCGCGGCGCAAGATTGGCTTCCAGATTGAATTTGCCAATCTCAGTCGTCAACCGATTGTCGGCGGCAATTTTCAAAACCTCCAAAGCCAGCGGCGACGGTCGCATTGCGTGGTCAATCAAAAACATTTCCTGCTCGGCACCGATGCGACGCACGCCGCTTTCGATCCTATCAGTCGCTATCATCTGTTCCAGCGCGGCCAGATCGGCCAGCAAGGATTTCATGAAAGCCTGCTCTCGATGCGGATCGCGGTCAGCCGAAACATTGTGCTCACCCATCTCTGTAGCCCTCCCGGCTTAATACTTTTATGTCCTGGCAAAATGTTAATAGATGTAAGTCAGCAACGAGTGTGCCAGGGCAGAGGGCCTGCTGCAAAAGGCAAAATGCGGGCAATCCCCCAGTTGATGTGTAGCATCTCGCTACCAACTCGAAAAATCTCCCGATTCTTATGTGTTCCTATGCCCCGGTCAACTATTTCCTACCGGCACGTATATTGCATTTTTATAGGTGCCCAATTAGGGCAAACAGTTAGCGCAATCCACGGATTACAAGAAAGAAGAAAGGAGAAAAAAATGAAACGAAGATTCTTCTTGATAGCAATTTTTGCTTGTGGGTTATGGCTGTTCGCCGGCTCGATCGCTTCGGTGCAAACCGTAACGGCCAGCCAGGCCAATGACAAGAATCAAAGGGGACGCAAACTTTATTACCAGTACTGTGCAAGCTGCCACGGCACAGACGCAATGGGTAATGGGCCAGCCGCAGAATCATTGAAAGTGATGCCGCCATCGTTGAAAAACCTCAAGGGGCCTGATGGAAAGTTCCCCGCACTGAGAGTCCAAAACATAATCTCTGGCGAGGTAGGATTTCCGGCTCACGGTTCCCGTGAGATGCCAGTCTGGGGAAGGTATTTCCGGGAGAAGAAAGGCGATATGGCGAGCAAACTGGATGTCTACGCACTGGTGAAATATCTGGAGGCATTCCAGCCTAAATAAACTTGGAAAACATTCGAGCTAAAAACGCGGTCAGAAACAACATCTTTGTTTCCGACCGCGTTTTCTGTTTCTTAACTTGATTCAAGCCAAATCTGGCAAGAGCTTGACTGCCACAATTCGACTCGCCGCTTCGATTACATCATCTTCAAAACCGAATCCCTCCAGCCAAAATGTGTTCGGCTGGGCGCGCCACCAGGTCCACTGACGTTTGGCGTAATGGCGGGTGTCCAGTTTCATTTGCTCGACGGCGCTTTCCAAAGTCCGTCGTCCCATCAAATGTTCGACGAATCGTT
Source organism: Blastocatellia bacterium (assembly GCA_044221525.1). Classification (GTDB taxonomy): domain Bacteria; phylum Acidobacteriota; class Blastocatellia; order RBC074; family RBC074; genus RBC074. The sequence goes on from JBGAPB010000244.1 coordinate 1,708, forward strand.
TGTAACCGTGAGCGTTGAACGCTTTGGCCGTCACAGGAACTCCAGCAGCAATCAGGTTTTCAATCTCCGTCAACAAACCGCGTTCGACCATTAAATCGGTTCGCAGGTTGATTCTGTCGTAAAGCTCCTCTCGTGGAGGTTGCAAAACAAAATGCAAGAGACGCCCGGCCTCTTCAGTCGGTTCTTCAGGGGTAATGGCCTGCCATTCGGAAAGAGGTTTGCCCGAAGAGAAAAACACTTCCAGCGCGCGCGTCACCCGCGACCAATCTTTAGGCGCAAACCTGGCGGCCAGCGTCGGATCAACTCTGGCCAGAATGCGGTGTAGATGCTCGGGTCCGCGACGTTCCAGAATTCGCTGAAACCGTGGCCGCAAGCTTTCGTCAATTTCAGGCGACTCGAAAAATCTGGTAGTCAGGGCGCGCAGGTAAAACCCTGTGCCTCCAACCAGCAAAGCAAGCTTGCCGCGAGATTCAATATCGGCGATTACTTCCCTGGCACGCTCTGCCCATTCGACCGCCGTCAGGTTGTAAGTCGGTTCGACAATATCAATCAGGTGATGAGGAATGCCCTGCTGCTCTTCAGGCGGAACTTTGGCGGTGGCAACGTAAATGCCTCGATAAGTTTGCACCGAATCACAGTTGATGATTTCGCCGTTGAAGCGATGGGCAAGCGCAATACCCAGATCGCTTTTACCTGAAGCGGTCGGCCCCACAACGGCGATCAAAGGTTGTTTGTAAGAAGAAGTCATTGAGGCAGGTTCAGCCAGCGAAAGGCGGCAATCGCCAGCATCAAGCTGAGCAGCAGCCAGGCTCCGATCTGTTGTTTTCTGGTCATCAGGCTTGTTTTCTCAACAGCAAATCCGCCCAGGTTGCACCGGCTGGTAATCGAAAAAGTTGGATCAGGACATAAACCGACATGGCGATATTGCCCAGACACATTACCAGCACAAACCAAACTACGCGCCGCACCCAACTGGTTTCTTTGTAAAACACCCAGACGTAAAACGTCACGAATCCACAATACGCGTCCCACAAAGTCGCCACCCACCACGGCTCCGGCCAAACGCGCGGGCCGACATTGAAGACGCTTTCGGTCAAGCTGGCTTTGATCGTCACCCACAACATCCCGATCAAGATCGCAGCAAACAACACAATCAAAAAGTTTTTCGGTAATCGTTGATTCATTTGAAACCTCACCCGCTTGCTACCGCGCGCGGTACTGACTTAAGCATCGCGCTTGGGAAACCACGGCAAAAACGCGTTCGTTCGCCGCGCATAAGCTTCATATTCCGGTTTGGTTTTTGTCAGGCTGCGTTCCAGCATTGCTACGCCGGAAACTTTCACCAGCAAAAAGGTCATCAACACTGGACTGAAGATTGTCCACCAAGCTCCCGCAGCGCAGGCAATTAAATAAAACCCCCACCATAAAAACGCATCTCCGAAATAATTCGGATGCCGGGTCAATGACCACAACCCGCGATCCATGAGCTTGCCTTTGTTCGCCGGATCGGATTTGAATTGACGTAATTGCCAATCGCCGACGCTCTCAAAACAGAATCCAATCAAAAAGACCATCGCGCCGACGAAATCCAGCGCCGTCAGCCGATCAGGTTGCGTAGGAATTTGAGCGGCTTGCAGCGGCAACGAAATCACCCACATCAACACGCCTTGCAACAGGAAGACTGTGTAAAGACTGACTATCGGAAACCGGTCGCCATGTTTTTTGCGCATCGCCTGATACCGAAAATCTTCGCCTTTGCCGATATTGCGACTGCCGATGTGCCAGGCCAGGCGGACTCCCCAGATGACAACCAGCGCAGTCATCAATTGTTTGCGCAGAGTAAATCCGTCAGCTACGACATAAGCGGTGACGGCGATCAGCGCAAAGCCCAAGCCCCAGAAAATATCCACAATGCTGGCGTCCTTCAGCTTTAGGCTCAGCAGCCAAAGCAGGAAAACAGCGACAGCAACAACAATTGGTGTGATCGTGTAAACGTTCATAAATTTTGTCTCCCAACCCATTCGTCAACTTTTGTCCAGTGTTCATAAAGCCAGTCGGTTTGAGCTTCGCGGTCGCGCGGAATGTCGGCGAAGGCCACCCGCCAGCAATGAGCGCGAATCGTCTGGCCGACCAGTTTGCCGCTGAGCAAATCTCCGGCGGTGACAGCCGATTCCAAACCAGTGTGAGCGCAAAAAACCGCGTCGGCGTTTTCGTTCAATTCCAGAATCGAAAGCGGCCCGCCCAATCGCGGCGGCAAAACGTGTTTTAGCAAACTGGCTTTTTCATGAAGCTTCGGGTCTTTCCCATCTGCCAACCTGGCCAGTGATTTTTGCAGCTTGGCCGGAGTAAAGCGCGTGCCTTCGGGATAAATCAAAACTCCGTCGCGTTCAGTCAAACCGTCCATCAAACGCTTGACGACAGCGACTCCTCCGGCGATGTTGCCGGTTCCGCGTTCGACAAAAGCGTTTGGAATTCGATTGCCTACGATGTCAATGCACGGATCCCACAACAATTCGCGCTTCAGTACATAACGCAGCATTAACCCTTGTCGCCTGGAAAACAGCGCCGATGGCAACATCGTGTCGGCCAGGCTGGTGTGACGAATAAACACGATAATCGGGCCGGTTTCGATCTGGTCGCCTGTAATTTCCAGATTCAACCGATAAATCCGTTGAGCGGCGCCAAACAGACTCCCAGTCCACCACTGTTGCAGATTGAAATTCCAGCGCACAAATCGCGCCTTGTCGCCTCCCAACCAAACAAAGCTGAACAGCCAAATCAACAGGCTGGTTGTGATACCAACTATTTCGCAGGTCAGAAAAGTGACGGCCATCAGTATTGCCCTGACTGTAGAGAATTTGCTGCGACGAAACAAATCAATCACACAGGCCAGCGGCAAAGTCAGCGGCAAGGTTGCAAGCACGATCAGCCAGGCCAGTTTGTAACCGGCAATCGTCAACACTCGGCGTCCCCAAATTTTCATCAGATTGTTCAATGAATTGATAGCCTTTCGTATCCAGTTCTGGCAAAGTGCGCCGTCAGTCTCGGCAAATCATCAATTCCGGTCAAGGAGGCCAACACACCATGCCAAATTCTGGCTCAATCTTTTTGCTCAACAGCGACACTTTCAAAAAATCATTTCTTTCAGGTGACGGTCAGCTTGACCTGCAAAGTGACCAAAACATCTGGGCTACATTGTTGGCCAACGACGGCAAATTTTTGCCGACGATTGATCGAATCGCCGATATTAGCTTCGGCTTCAAAGACGACCAGAAATTCAGATTCGGCAGCAAGGCCGGGATGAAGCTGGGCGTCAGCGCCAGCGCCGCCAACCAGATTCACCTGATCTGGCCCAAGCAAAGCGATGACGACGAAGACGAAAAAGTTTTGAAAGCTTATGGCCTGACAGACAATTTAACCGACGACAAACTTTACGTTCGGTTGGTGTTCAGCGCGCAAGGTGATGTCAAAGTCAGCGGCAGCACACCGGTTCCCTTCCCCGTTGGCCCGCTTTCAGCAACCTTCGGCATCGGAGCGGGCGGCAACGTAGCTTACGAACAATTGAAACTTTACGATGCCGAACAGACTGCGGCGGCAATTCTTGACGATCTGTTTGCCAGCGTTCGGCTTCCCCAACAAATTGATTCCGTCGCAGAGTTGCCCGCGCCGGGCGAAGTCATCGCCACACGCTTCGGCGGTTATTTGAAACTCAAAGCCGGGTTGAACTGGGGCTTTCAAATGGCCGGGTCCAAGAAATTCGACGTGAACCAACTGCACCTGGACCTGGATTACGCGCTGCGAACCATGGCAGCGGTTTCGTTGGGTTATCAACTTGCGGGAGATTTCAGCATCGAAGCTCGTCGCGGTGCAGCCGACGGCTGGGTGCGATTTGTGGTTCGCAAAAACCGCGATTCTCAATTCAACTTCACGGCGGATTTCGGCCTGGACGCCAGCGCCAAACTCAACGGATTGCCAGACAGCGCAGACGAATTCCTGACTCGGCTGATTGGAACCGACGCCGAAACCGTGCTCGGTTATTTCAAAAAAGCTCAGCAGTTTGATTCGCTGGACAAGCTGGAAGCCGCGTTGACCGGCATGACCAATGACTTCATTCACAAATGGTCGCAGCAACTGATCGGCAAGGTGCTGGACGCGACAAATTTCAAAGAGTTTTTCGACGCGGCGAAGAAAGTCGCCGACACTTACACCAACCTGGATCAATACATAGTTGACCTTTACCATGCTTACCTGAACAAGATTCCACAACTTCAAACTGCGCTGACTGTGCTGGCCGGTATTTCAAACCCGGCGGAACTGGCCAACCTGATTAATTCTGATGACAGTAAAGACGAAGATTCAATCAGCACCCTGGAACTGGTGCAGTTGATCTGGGGCACGAACGTTTTCCCGCTGTTGTTGCAGAACGCAGACTTTCTGGCGTTCACAAAGCTGACGCAAAAAGCTCACGACTTCATAACTGACGGCGCAACCAAACCCGTTCGCGATTTCATCGCCAACCTGAAACAGGAGCTTGGCCTGGATTCGCTGTTCGGCCAGCTTGGAAAACTGAGCAGCCCGAACGATCTGAAAAATCTGGCCGACAAACGTTTGCAGGATTTGGCCGGGCAGGTCATCGGGATGACTTTCGACAAGCTGAAACAGTCGGACGTGAACAAGGCGTTTCAGCTTTTGCAAACCAACCTGAAACGCATCGAAGATTTCAAAAACAACTGGTTCGCCAAACTCACCGAAGCCGTCAACCAGAAATTCACCTTCGACCTGCATTTCGCTTACACGCGAGCCACGCGTAACACTTCACTGCTGGATGTCGAATTCGACCTGAACACCGCCGAGGGACAGGAACTGGCTCGAGCCGCCGCAGGCGGAGATTTTGAAAAAGCCCTGACCAACTTTTCGGCCAGGTTCGTCAAGGTCAATCAAGGCGTCTTTTCCCACTCTTTCACCAAGAGCGCGCAGCTTCGCATCAATGTGCTGGGTTGGGGTTCCGACAGTTTGAGCCAACTGGCCGTCAACGCAGAACAAACAATCGAGCAAACTGCAGGAGGTTTGCTGCACGTTTTCGCCACCGAGGCTTCGATCACAGAGCGCAAGAAAAAAGGCGGCAAGTTCAAGGAAACCGTCGAAAGCAATTTCCTGTTGCGCGCAATGGGAGAAAGTTTCCAGGCAGAAGGAACCGCCACTGATACAAAAACCCGCGATTACCTGATTCAGACTTTGCGAAGCGTCGCCGTGCAATACGACCTGCTGGAAGCCGACGACAAAACAACGCCTGATGAACTGACTCGTTATCTGGATATGGCGGTGTTTCTGGGCCTGTTGAACAAAACCAGCCGCGCAATCTTTGCCGCAGACCTGACAAAACAATTCCCTGCTGGTTTGGGCAAAGTCGTTGTGCGTTATGTTGTACGTTACGACGAGCAAATGCTGAAGGCGGCGTTCAAGGCAATTAGCTCTGACGATCTGGGTAGCCTGGCCAAATTGACTACGCGACAGGTGATCGGCTCCAGATACGTGGGATTGAAAGTGACTGATGCTCAGGTGCGAGCCGGTTTCGCCTACCTATCACCTTCACTGCACGAAGCATTCGACCGTGAAGGGCCTCCTGCACTGCAAAAATTCAAAGCCGTCATTTTGCCAAGTTGGTTTACCAAAGGCTCGCCCCAGCAGGTCAACCTGACTCCAGCCGACCTGCAAATCGTCAACACACTTTGCAGCCTGGAAAACAGTTACGCCAAACGATTGGTTGAATTGGACAAGACGCTGAGGCAAAAGCCGATTTCTCAAAAAGACCTGGCCAAAGTCGCCGGAAAGTTTGTGGATATTTCTGACGACCTCAACGACTTTACGCCAAATGCTTTCTTCGCAATTTTCGACAGGATTGTTCAGGAATCTTTGCGAGGCGTGAACGACAATCGGGCTTTCAGACAGTCGTCAATGATCGTGGAAATCACTCCGCCCGGCGCAAAGAAAAGCGTGAAGAAGATACTGACTCAACCGCGTTAAAGTCCGTAGTTAAAGTTCGTAGTCCCGCTTTCAGGCGGAACGGGGACATCTCCCTTTTTCACAAGAAAGGTTTCTCTCTTGAAATTGCCTGATTGAAAAGAAATACGCCCCTATTCCGCCTGAAGGCGTGACTACGAACGTGGCTCCGCAAACAGACTGATCTCGCTGATGCACGGGCTGGCAGCCGCTTTCGTGATTCTATCAGACGAACTTTGCGCGTCGTCATTTTCTGTCCGCGCAACAACCGTTGAGCGCCAATGCCAACGGCTTTGCCGAATTCGTTCCACTGACCTCCAGTCCAAACATCAACGGCGAACTCATCCACGCGATGGCCGAGTTTTATGTTCTCTCGCACGCGAACGATGTTGAAAGTTTTCTCTGCTCCCAAATCAAGCTCAAGCTCAGCCGTGGTCACTCCATCGTCCGTCGCCCAATAACTGAAACGATCACCGTCCAAAACTTTTGCCGCAGCGAATTGTTTGTCGTTGCCGCGCACGTTGCTCGCTTTTGCCTTTGCGCCTTTGGCCAGATTGACGGCGAACGTTTGCCGCAGCCAATCGCCAAATTCCTGCAGCGACTTCGCGTCGTTTTCGTGAATGCGGCCTCGACGATCCGGCGGAACGTTCAGCAAAAACGAAGCTCCGCGTCCGACCGAAGCGAAATACAAATTTTTCAGTTGTTCAGCAGTTTTGACCTTGTCGTTTTGGGCTTCGTGCCAGAACCAGCCCGGTCGAATGGAAACGTCGCATTCCGCCGGACGCCAAACCGTGCCGTTGCGGTCGCCGCTGTTCAGTTGTTTTTCGACGCCTTCCTGACCGGGATAAATCTTTTCGCCGTTGATCGTCGTCCAGCAAGGATCGCCGGCAATTCCTTTTTCGTTTCCAACCCAGCGAATGTCAGGCCCGGCGTCGCTGAACACCACTGCGTTCGGTTGCAGTTGGCGAATCAGATTCCAGGTCGTTGGCCAATCGTAGTAAGTCGTTTTTTCAATCCTGCTTCTCTCCAGCTCCGCCGTAAAAGCCGCCGCCGCCATTGGCTCCGTCGTGCCAGACTTCAAACAGCTCGCCGTAACTGGTCATCAGCTCGCGCAACTGCTGGCGGTAAATCGCAACGTATTCGGGTTTGCCGTAACTGGCGTTGTTGCGATCCCACGGCGACAAGTACACGCCAAACCATGCCGTGGCGGCGGCAAGCACGTCTCGCGAATTCTTTGACGACATCACCTTTGCCATCGCGCCAGGGACTTTTTGAAACGTTGTGCGATGTCGTTTTCGTCGGCCACAAACAAATCCCGTCGTGATGTTTGGCGGTCAAGATGACGCCTTTCAATCCGCCGGCTTTAAGCGCGGTAACAATTCGATCGGCGTTGAAATCTGTTGGGTTATAATTTCCGGGTCTTCGTCGCCGTATCCCCATTCTTTGTCGGTGAATGTGTTCGTAGTGAAATGCACAAAGCCGTAAGTTTCCAGTTCGTGCCAGCGCAACTGGCGCTCTGATGGAATCGCGCCAAAAGGTTTCGGCGGTTGAACCGGTGCAACAGAAACAGCGGCAATCAAAGCCGGAATCAGACAGAGCAGGAATATCAGCGATTTGGTTTTCATAGTGATTAGACCATTTCAGATCAGGCCATTCATTTGCAGCCGGCGAAGCATCATCTCTTTCGGAACAGCACCAGCGATGCGATCAACTTCGCGACCATCTTTGAACACAATCATCGTCGGGATGCTGTGGACATTAAATCGCTGAGCTGTCGCCGGATTTTCATCAATGTTCAGCTTGGCGACGCGCACGCGGCCAGCCAGATCGTTTGCCAGTTCTTCGATAAACGGCCCGATCATCAAACAAGGGCCGCACCATCCAGCCCAAAAATCCAAAACACTGGCAACGGCGATTTGTTCAACTTCACGCGTAAAACTGGCGTCGGTGATTTTCATCGGAGCCAATTTGACGGTCAG
>JBGAPB010000245.1:0-9641 GCA_044221525.1 Blastocatellia bacterium
CAAGCGCGACCATCTGGCAAGCCAGTGATGTTACGGACATCTATGCCGGGCAACCCATCACCAACTGAATAATTCTTTTCTACAATTCGCTGGCCCGGTTGCGGATTAGCAACCAACATGTGAAGCCCTTTGGTTCTGCTTCCCAGCCAGAGCCGCCCGCGCCGATCTTCAAATAGCGATTGCACAAAGTTGTTTCGCAATCCGTTTTCAACCCCGTATCTTTCCCAGCGGCCTCCGAGCGGGCGACGATATAAACCACTGATAGCCATTACCCAGAAGGTTCCGTGGGAGTCAAAGTAAAGTTTAGTGACGTGACGTTCATCGCGCCCTCCCTGCGGAAACCCAATCTCAACCGCTTCGATCCGCACTTGCCCGCTTGCCCGCTGCAGGCGAAATAGTCCACCAACAGTCGCCAGCCAGAGCGAACCGTCCGGGTCTTCCAGCAATCCATTAACGTGGTTTGCCACCTCAACATCGCTTACGCCGTACACGGTAAACATTGGGTTTGTTTGATTTTGGCCAGGCCGATAAGGCACAGCTTTCCCCAACGGGTTAAACAAACAGACGCCGCCATCCGTCGCAATCCAATATGAGCCATCGCGTGTTTCGATTAAGTCATTGATAGTCAGGTTCGGTAGCCCCTGCGTCTTCCCGTAAGTGACAAAGCGATAACCATCGAAGCGGGCCAACCCTTCATCAGTGCAAATCCATAAGTAGCCATGCGAATCGCGGATGATTCGATTGATATGGTTGTGCGGCAACCCATCAGCCGTTGTCCAACTCCTGACCGGCAATTGCTCGGCATGGCTGACAAATACGCCAAGACATATCAGGACAAATGCAGATAGAGACTGCCACAAAGGATTTCGCATACGTTGCTGATCTTCCAATTGCAGGTATTCCAAGAATGAATTCGACAAAACTCTCTGAGGTCGGCGGAGTATAGACGAGACCCGAATCGGCTGTCACTGAATTGACAGCTAACGGCTGGCCGCTTGGCGAAAAGCGCGCGGAGTCATTCCGGTGGCTTCGCGGAAGACTTTGGTGAAATGGCTCTGGCTGGCGTAACCGACCGTCGCGCCGACTTCGACAATTGGCAAATCGCTTTCGGCCAGCAATCGCCGGGCGCGCTCGATTCGCAATCCGGCCAGAAAGCCGTGTGGCGTCAAGCCGGTGATTTTTTTGAACAGCCGGGCGAAGTGGAACTCGCTCAAGTAAGCCGCCGAAGCAATTTCGGACAAACCAAGTTCGCGCCCGCAGTTGTCGTGCATGAATTCGACGGCTCTGCGCAAGCGGCGATCAACTAAACCGACGCGGGATAATTCGATTTCATCGGAGCGCTGAACGTTAACGTGTTCGCGCAGCAGGTAAACCGCCAGTTGATTGACCAGTGAACGAATGACTTCGCGCCAGCCGGTCGCCCCGCCTTCCAGTTCAGTCGAAATTGATTCCAGCGTTTGACGCAGTTTTGCGTCTTCGGTGACAGGTTCCATCGGCAATCGAAACAGCAAATGCGAGCCGGCCCGATAAAGACGTAATCGAGTCGCCGTTTCGATCAACAATTCAGGCTTCAACCGAACCAACAACAGTTCATTTTTCCGGCGATCAAGTTTTAGCTGAGCAGTCTGATTCGGATTGGCAAGGAAACTGGGATTGGCAGGCAGATTTGCGCCGGATTTCAAATTTGAGATTTGAGATTTGAAAACGTGCAGGAGCAGGAAGTCAGGCTGAGCAAGCAATTCAAAACTGCTGCGCGAAATGGTGCGATGTTCGACGGCAAAATTTGGCTCAACCAGAAGACGCGAAGGCATACATCGGCGCGAAGGCATAAATCGGAATGATGAGAGCGGAATGATGAAGGATGAATCAGGAAACAAAGGTTCGGGAATTCATCCTTCATCATTCTGAATTCATCATTGCTCCTGCGGGTAATAAACGCGGTAATCAATCTCTTGAAAGATTGTGTCGCGGCTTTCAACTTCAGCCAGCCAGACTTCGTCAATCGCTTTGGCCCCATTGGCATTGACCATCTCGTAAATCCGCGTGAAGCGGTGGATGTGGTCGTTGAATCGTTTGATGGCGTATTGAACCATCGTCCCGGTTGTAATGATGAACGCCCAGTCAGAAGATTGCGCCAGCAACAATTCGCGCGCCGCCTGATTCAACGCCCGGCGCAAAAGTCCATCCGCAGCCGGAAACCGTTCAGCCAGTTCAACCATTCTTCGTTCAGCGGCGTGCTGGTGTTTGTAAATCCAATCTGTCTGCGCATTGATCCAGACACGGTTGTAACCTTCTGCTCCCCATGAAGAAGCTGACGGAGTTTGCCGCTGGTTTTCAGGATAAATCGTCAGGTAATCAATCGGCGAAATCGGCTGAATCTCGTCCTGATCGTAATGCAGTTTTTTGAATAAATAGAACAAGAACTGCGGCCCTTCAAACCACCAGTGACCGAACAGCTCAGCGTCGTAAGGAGCCAGAATCAGCGGCGCTCGGCCAAGCGTGTGCTGCAAATGGCTGGCTTGAGCCTGGCGGTTACGCATGAAATCCGCGGCGTGCGAAGCCGCTTTGTTCGTTGCCCATTCCGGCACATACGGAGCTTTCAGGTGCAAATCAACTTTGCCCGTGATGCGGTGATATTTGACGCCGATGTTGCGGCGAACTCCGTCGTCGTGCAGGTAAGGTTTGATGTAATCGAAATCCTGGGCGTCATAACCCAGGTCTCGATAAAACTCGCGGTAATCAGGATCGCCGGGGTAACCGATTTCCGAACTCCAAACCTGTTCACTGGTTTCTGAATCGCGCGCAAACACTGCCACGTTTTCGGGCGTGATGACCGGAGCGTAAATTCCTCGGCGCGGTCGCGGCGAGCCGTACAAAATCGCGTGGGCATCGGCAATGAAAAACTTGATTCCGGCTTCTTGCAGGTAACGGTCGTCGCCGGGATTGAAGGCGCATTCGGCCAGCCAGATTCCGCGCGGTGGGCGGCCAAAATGTTTAATGTAATTTTCGCGGGCGATTTGAATCTGGGCGCGCTTGGCTGTTTCGTTCGACATCAACGGCAGATAACCGTGCGTAGCGCAGCAGGTGATGATTTCCAGGTAACCGGCGTCCTGCAATTCTTTGAAGCCGCGCACGATGTTGCGTTGATATTTGTGTTCAAACACTTCGAGGCATTCGTTGAAATGGCCGCGATACATCAACGCTGCGGCATGAAACTGCGGAGCTTCACGCCTTGTCCGCTCGACCTCTTTTTCCGACAGTTCGCACAGCTTGTTCAGATGATTGACGTAACGCTGCTGCAACAGCGGATCGCTGAGCATCTCGCACAACGGCGGAGTCATGCTCATAGTCAGGCGGAACTTCACGCCTTCGTCTCGCAGATGATTGAACGCCATCAACAGCGGAATGTAAGTCTCGCTGATGGCCTCGTACAGCCAATCTTCTTCCAGAAAATCTGGGTATTCAGGGTGACGCACAAACGGCAGGTGCGCATGTAAAACCAGGCTCAAGTATCCGTTGGGCATAAGAAACCAAAAAAATTATGACGGTCTGTTTTTGCGTTCTTCTTCTCGCTCTGCGGCTTTGGCGCGAAGCGGGCGGCCTTTATCCGGCGTCGGGTCTTTGACCAAACCGTAAGCTGCGAGTGCTTCGTGGTCTTCGGGCAGATATTCAGTGATTGGCAAACCTTCGGGCGTGACGAACAACAGGCAGTGGCAATACTTATAAACCTGCATGTCGTCGCAAGCGCAAATCCATGTGCGATGCGTCACCTCTTCCTCTTTGTTCGGATAAAAGCGGCAAGGGCAAAGCGGTTTGCCCAGTGTGTCTTTGTTATAAGCCAGACCGAGCACGACGGCTTCGGTGACTTCCTTGTCCGGGTGAACGCTGGTGCCGGATTTCTCGCAATACTTTTCGACGAAGTTGTTGATGCGATGCAGACTTTCTTCGCTGACAGTCTTACTCATTGTTGATGACCTTTCTGGATCGTAAATAGAACCGCGCGCGAACAAACGACAGAGTGTCCGTTTGCACACGCGCGATACTGTACCAAGACAGAGTGTTTTGATCTAGCGGCCACCGCCTCGCCGAGTTGCTCCCTTGTCGCCGGTTTGTTCGCGTTCTTTATTCAACTCAACCATATCAACACTGCCGCTGGCATCGCCTAACAGATGCTTGCAGAAATAATCCGCTCGCACCCAGAAAAAGTAATTGGTCGCGTCGGCGTAACCGTGACGCTTTCCCGGAATGACCAGCATGTCGAATCGTTTGTTCGCCTTGATCAGAGCATCAGCCATTCGGAATGTGTTCGCCGGGTGAACGTTGTCGTCAATGTCTCCGGTCGCCAGCATCAAATGACCCTTCAGGTTTTTGGCCAGATCGGAGTTCTTTTCGATGGTGTATTCAAACTTCACATTGCCGTCTTTGTCAGTGACTTCTTTGACGCCGTGATGTTTTTCGCTCCACCAGCGATTGTAAATGTTGTTTTCGTGATTGCCCGAAGACGACACCGCGACCTTGAAAAAGTCAGGGTAAACCAGCATCGCCGCCGTGGACATAAAGCCTCCGCCCGAATGGCCGAAGATGCCTACGCGATCAATGTCAATGAAAGCGTGGCGGCGTGACAGTTGCTCAATCGCCGCTTTCTTGTCGGCCAAACCGTAATCGCGCAAGTTGCCGTAACCGTAATTGTGATACCACTTCGAGCGCGACGGATGACCTCCGCGATTGCCGACTTCGATGACGATGAAACCGAATTGCGCCAGAGCTATGCGGTCGTTGCGCGGAACAAAAGTCTTGGTCACGCTTTCGGTCTGCGGTCCCGGATAAACATAAGCAATGATCGGATACTGTTTCTTTTCGTCGAAATCGAACGGTTTGTACATCACACCGTAAAGGTCTGTGACGCCGTCGTCGGCTTTGACTTTGAATGGTTCAGGGAATTTGAAGCCCGCTTCCATCATTGATGACAGGTCGGTCTTTTCCAACTCCATGACCTTGTTGCCCAGGCTGTCGCACAAGATGGATTCAGGAATGGAATTGATGCGTGACGAATTGTTGACGAAGTATTTGCCGGAATCCGAAGTCGCCGCCGCGTGCGAAGCGTCTCCGGGGTTCAGCAGCTTCGTGCCCGCACCGCTGAAATTGACGCTGTAAGTGTGCAGGTAATATGGGTCTTCACCGGCTTCGCGGCCATTGGCGTTGAAGTAAAGCGTGCGCGTTTTTTCGTCCACGGCTTCGATACTGTCAGAATAAAACTCACCAGAAGTTATCTGGTTCTTCAGCGTGCCGTCGGCTCCGAACAGGTAGTAATGCCCCCAGCCATCCCGCTCCGACCAGTGAATCAATTCCTGCCCATTGCCAATCAGCACCAGCGGTTTGATTTCGACATAAGTGTTCAGCCGTTCTTCGATCAGGCTTTTGACTTCGCCGGTTGCGGTGTCGGCGACGCAAACGTCAATCTTTTTCAAATCGCGGCTGGTGCGATAGAAATAAAGTTTGTCCGAACCGTCGGCCAGCCATTTCGGTTCGACACCTGCGCCCGGCGGAGCGCCGCCTTGTTGCTGCTGATCCTGTTCAAGGCCCGTGCGATCAACTTGAATGAAGCGCGCGCGTTCGCGTTCCAGATTGGTCGGCACAGCGGTGTAGAGCGCAACCTGTTGATCGGGGAAGCGATCTTCTTTCACTTTGACGCGAGCCTTGCTTGCAATATCAAAAACTTCCAAATCGGATTGAGGCTGATTGGCTTCGCCCGGCATACCGTAACGATAGGTTTCCAAAGTCGGGCGAGGATTCGACAGCGAATTGATCACCCACAAATCAGCGACTTTGCGTTGATCCTCGCGCACGACGGAAAATTTCTTGGAATCCTTTGACCAATAAACTCTGATCGCCGGAACACGCGGAGTTTTGTTTTTGTCACTGAATTTGTAAGCGCCTTTTTCTTCAGCGCGCAAACGCCGGTCATAGCTGTAATTATCTTCGCCATCGGTGGTGATCTGAGTTTCGACGATGGTCGTGTCGTCTTCTTTCTTCAGAGCTTTGGCGTAATTGTCGGCGTCCATCATGAACAGGTTGTGGCCGCGAGCGAACACAATCGTTTTTTCATCTGGCGAAACAGACGCCCAACGAGCTTTACGCGGCGGCGTGTAATCCGGCAGCAAACTCAGCTTGGCTGTCGCCAAATCCCATTCAAAATAAACTGTGCGGTTGGGCGAAGCCGGTGGAGTGGCCGCACCTTGAGCGCCGCCCCGTTGCTGTTGCGGGTCGTCATCATCGTCGCCTTCAGCTTCTGGCTCTTCGGCTTCGGGATTTCCCTGCCCGCTCCCTGCAACGGCTTGCTCTTCTTTTTTCAGCCCCGGAATATCCGCGTCACGCGGAACGCTGAAATCGAATTGGAAAGCCGAGTCTTTTTTGACCATACGAACCGAGGCAATCGGCAAATGCTGAGCGTCGTAAGGAATGCGCGTCAAAGTCGTTAGCTGTGCAGCCATCTTGGCGGTGTCGAACAACGGCGTTTTGGACTTTTTCAGCGGATCAACCAGATAAAACTTCGCTGTACCAGAACTTGTCGCCGGTTTCGAACCAGTGCGGAGTGACAGCCGTGTCGAAAACCATCTTGCCGACTTTTTGCGCCGTCCAGCGCGAAGCCAGATCGTAATTGGCTTTGCGAACGCGATTGTCCGCGTCGGCTTTTTTGTCCTGAGCAAAAGTGGCGACTGGTGACAACACCAGCCCTAAACAAAGCGCGAAAACGAAAAGTTGTTTGAATAGCTGCCTGGAAAGAAGCTGCATAACTTGAATCCTCCTGAAAGCGAAAGAAATTGTTTTTGGGTTTTGAACCGCGAATGGAAGCGTCGCCGGTAATGACGCAATCACAGATTGATAGGTTACAGCGCATAAAATTAGCCATTGACCATTTGCCATTGCACATTGTCAGACAGGGTAAGGATCCTTTCTGCCTGTCGAATAATGGTTAATGGCCAATGGTTAATGGCCAATTTCTGTCGTCGCAAAACATTATTTCGCGGCGGGAGCTTTCAGATAACGGCTGGCGAACGTCAAAAACGTAGGCCAGTTCGGCCCCGGCGTGTGGCCTCCGCTGTGCTGGCGGAATGTGATGTCGCCATCCATCAAACCGGTTTCCATCGGCGGAAATTCCATCGTACCCATGTCTTTCTTGCCCAGCAGTTTGTAAACCGAACCGGCATAAGCTCCGGCCAGAAACATGCCTTTGGCGTCCACCCAGCCGTCGCCTTTTTCGACCGAACCTGCGCTGATGAACACAGGACGCGGAGCGCACAGCGCAACCAGTTCGTGAGCGTCAACAGGCAAATCGTTTGCCGTCAACGGCCCGGCGTATTTCATGTAATTGCCTGCCATCCAGTGGTATTCGCTCGCGGCGGCTACGTTTTCGACCATCTCTCCGTAATTGTTGCGGCGATGAATTTTGGCTCCGCCTGCGCCGGAAGAACTGACGAAGGCAATCGCCAGACGCGGTTCGTACGCCATCGTCACCAGAGTCGCTTTGCCATAACGCGAATGACCTTCCAGCGCGACCATCTTGGCGTTGACGGCTTTGTCGGTTTCAAAGTAATCCAGCGCGCGGCTCGCCCCCCAAGCCCAGGCGCGCAAAGCTCCCCAATCGTCAGGCTTGCGTGGTTGACCTTTGTTGACCAGGCCGATGATGCCCGCCGTCAGCCCCGCGCCGTTGTCGGCTTGAATACTGTTGGGAACCAGCGAGGCATACCCCCAGCCTTTGGCTAAAACTTGTTGCTGCCACGGAGTTCCCGGCTGCACGGGAAGCGGCGGAGCATTCGCCGGACGCGGCGGCAATTGCCCCAATCCAAATTCCATAATCACAGGCACTCCAACCGCATTGGCAGGGGTCGTCAGCGTCAACTTGATGTCTACGGTGACGGCTGGGTATGACGAATTGTCTACGTGGCCGACCAGTTGTTTGGTGACGACCGGCACGTCGTACTTGGTTTCGTTGGTTGAACTGACGACTTCCCAGTTCACCTTCGGCGTGACTTTCGGCATGCGGCCATACATTTCGCGGTCGAAGTCTTCGACGATTTCAGCTCGGCGCTGATTCCACCACGCTTTGGCCGAAGTCACTTTCTTGCCGTTCTTCAGAGTGAGCGGGTCGGGCAGCGCCGAGTACGGCTTCACTTTCGATTCGTCGTAATTGGCAAAATTCGGAGCCTCCTTGTTGCTGCCATTCGCGCCGGGTCGCAACTCTTTGATCTTCAGCAACTCCAACATCCGTTGGTGATCGGCTTTGGTCGCGGCTTGCTGAGCCTGCATCTGCGCTTGTTGTTCGGGCGTGAGTTGACGTTGCGGTTGCTGAGCGAATAACGCGGCGCTTGTGAGCGTCAAGACTGCCACAATGAGGGTGCTTGGTACGGAAATTAGCTTCATGGGTGTGACCTTTTCGTTTGCAAATGTTTGCGATTGAAGATTGAGGTTGTTGAACCGATACCGGTTATTTCCCGTCCGGCTAAATTGCCGTTCCCAGGTGTTCCAGCACACCGGGTAAAAAGATTTCTGTCACTGTCAAAAAATCCTCTGCCAGGTAAAAGCGGTATCTTCGCGCCCACAGCAACAGCGCGGGGTCTGAAGGAGCTGGAAAAACCATTTCTGCTTTGAGTTGACTAAACTCAAAGGTTCCGCGCTGGTAACGCGCGTTCTTTCCCATCATTTCGCCAAGCGGGTTGTTTCCCATTGTGGCAATCCAGGGATGCCGCGTGATGATGGATTTCGGCATTAACGTTGCCGCAACCACTCTGACGATTTCCCCGGATTTGATCAGCACATCGCGGCGCAACCCAATTCCGCCCTGTTCATCTACCCAGTCTGCTTGTCTTCGCAATTCAACTGACGAAGGCAAATCGTAAGCTTTCTGTAGCGCCAAAGTCAGTAAACCATCACCTTGCAACCTCGCTGCAATCAATGGCAAAGCCTGCGTTTCGGCAATTGTTTCAGCGGAAAACCAGTGATCGGTGGAAAGCAAGAATTCGGTCGGAATAAACTTTAAATCCATTTCAACATCATAGCCCGCCGCTCAATTGCCATGAAACAGGTCATTATCAGGCATTGATCGGCTGCTTGATTTTCAGTTAGAGACGGGTTTGTCCGGACGCCAGAATGGTTCCGCCGCTGCAATGAATTCAATCGGAACTTCGTTGATGAAGCCTTTCAGCCAGTCGGCGCAAAACTTCATCCCGGATTGTTCTGACACGACGTGACCCAGCACGATCAAAGCCTTTTTCTGGCCGGAGGAAATCATGTCTTGCGCGTATTCGACCAGTTCCCACTCGTTCGTTTCGCCGATAACCAACACGTCCACTTCGGGGCGCGACAGAAACGGAACGCCCGGCATCAGGCTGCAATTGCCCCAACTGGCCATGACACGTTTGACCGACAAGTTGGGATCGCCGACGACGCGCATCGTTCGAATCTTCAGCTTGGTTTGCATCTCTTTCGCCAGCTTGGCCAGCGGAATGCCGGGAAACGTGAACTGGCGAAAATTCTGCGGGTCGTTATTTTTCTGCCAGCCCAGCTCCTGAATCATCCCCGCAGCGATGCCGTCCATAGGTTTGAGTCCATGCAGGTGATCGTGGAAGTGAAAGACGACCATC
>JBGAPB010000246.1:0-9712 GCA_044221525.1 Blastocatellia bacterium
GGCTGGATAATCGCAGTTCACCCAACCTGGCTGGGTTGGGTTGGCGGTTCCCTGTTTGTCATTGCCTTGTTGATCGGGCTTTCGCTGAAAACGAAAAGCACGTAGTCCCGCCTTTAGGCGGAAGGTATTGAACAAAAGACTTATCCGCCGACAAGCCAGCCGCCCCGTTCCGCCTGAAGACGGGACTATGTACTTTCTTTCAAGGAGACTAAAAATGAAACGCACATTACTATCACTTTTGCTGCTTTGCCTGTTTGTCATAACTGCATCAGTCCAACCAGTCGCTAAAGGCTTTGCCAAATCCGGCTCAGCCGAAATTCTGCGCGATGAATTTGGAATTCCGCACATTTTTGCTTCGACGCTGGAAGACGCAGCTTTTGCCATCGGCTACGCCCAAGCCGAAGACCGCCTGGAAGAACTGCTGAAAAATTACCGCAAAGCCGAAGGCACAATGTCCGAAGCTTTCGGCCAGGAATGGTTTCACCACGATTATCGCCAGCGAATCTGGCAGCACGCCGCCATCAGCAGAGAACGTTACAACCAGGTTTCTCCAAAAATGCGCGCCGCAATCGAGGCTTATCAGGAAGGCATCAAGCGTTTTATGACAGAGCATCCGGAACAGGTTCCAAAGTGGGCACCGGAGCTTCATGCATGGCAAGTCATCGCGCTTGGACGTTACATTATCTGGGGCTGGCCGGAGGGCGAAGCCGGAGCGGATCTGCAGCGTGGCGGCATCAAACCCGATCCGGTCGCTTATCGCGGATCAAACCAGATGCTGCTGGCTGCTTCGCGCACGGCGATGAAAGCCCCGATTGCAGTGATTGATCCGCACCTGGGTTGGTACGGCGAGTTTCGTTTTTACGAAGTCAGAATTTACGCAGGCGATTTCAACGTCTCCGGTGTCAGCATTTTGGGCATTCCGTTTCCCAGCTTGGGGCACAGCCGCTGGGCTTCAGTGGCGATGACAACCGGAGGCCCAGATACTTCAGACGTTTACGAAGAAGAACTGAATTCCACCAACCCGCGCCAATACAAATCTGATGGCCAGTGGCGAGACCTGAAAATTCGCAAGGATGTCATCAAAGTTCTGGAAGGCGACAAGCTGGTCGAAAAACCGATTGAGATTGAATACTCGCATCACGGCCCAATCGTCGCTCACAAAGACAGCAAGGCTTATTCGATGGCCATTCCCTACTTCAACGAAATCGGCCTGACAGATCAGATTTACCAGATGTTCACTTCGCGTAATCTGACCGAAATGAAAAAGGCGCTGACGCCGCTGCAACTAATGTCGCAAAACATCATGGTTGGAACCACTGAAGGCGACATTTTTTATCTTCGCAATGGCCGTGTGCCTGTTCGTCCGAAAGGCTGCGATCCGTCAAAACCTATGCCCGGCGCTGGCGGTTGCGAATGGCAAGGCATTCATCCGATCAGCGACCTGGTTCAAATCGCCAATCCTCCGCAAGGTTATATGCAGAACAACAACTGTTCGCCGTTTGCGATGATGAAAGACAGTCCGCTGCGCGCCGAAAAATACATCCCCTATATTTACAACGATGGCAACAATCCGGGTCATCAACGCGCGGCGATGACTCTGGAAGAGTTGAATGCCGCCAAAGATGTGACGATGGACAAAATGCTTAACATTGCTTTCAGCACTCAGGTTTTGAAAGCCGCAGACTGGCAGGCTCGCCTTAAACAAGCCTGGGAGAATGCGACTGACGGAAAGTCCTCTGACTCGACAAAGGTTTACCAACAGATTCAATCCTGGAATCGTTACAGCACTCCAGATTCGACTGGCGCGCTGGCGTTTTACGCATTCAAATCTTCCCTGCCCGATAACCAGTCGAAGATGGCTGTCGAAGTTCCTCAAAATCTGACCAACGATCAACTGGTCGCCGCAGTCGGCAAAGCCGCCGAGTGGCTGAAGTCAAACTTCAATTCGGTGGAAGTACCTTATGGTCGTTACTTTCGCGTAGGTCGCCAGGGTGGCAAGACCTATCCGGTCGGCGGAGGCACATTGCGCGATGCTGGTATGGCCACGCCGCGAGCAATCACTTACGCCAAAGCGGGCAACGAAATGGTTGGGCAAGGCGGACAGACTTCAACTCAGATAGTAATTCTGACCAAAATCCCGCAATCGTTCGCGATCATTCCGCTTGGTGAAAGCGATCACCAAGATTCAGGACACTGGGACGATCAGGCCGAAAAATTATTCAGTCAGGGTAAAGCTCAATCAACTTACTTTTTGAATAGGACTGAATTGCTGAAACACGTAACAGCAAAAAAGACTTTGAATCGGCAGGCTGCGGCTGCCAAAGCAGCCAGGTAATTGGCTGGAAGTTGTGACTGGAATAGCCAGAGGCGACAAGGCTTTAACAGCTTTGCCGCCTCTTTTGTTTTTCGCACTGTTTATTGATGCGTCAGATCAACATAGCATTTGTTGTCAGTGGCTTTCAGGTTGCGTTGAATCAAATAATTTCGTCCGCCAAGCGTCAGA
This sequence comes from Blastocatellia bacterium, assembly GCA_044221525.1. Taxonomy (GTDB): domain Bacteria; phylum Acidobacteriota; class Blastocatellia; order RBC074; family RBC074; genus RBC074. Next base: position 2,504 of record JBGAPB010000246.1, read on the forward strand.
TTGTACTTGGCTCCGCTGGGAAGCGTCAGAATGTTCTGGCCGAACGTCCATGCGCATTTGTCCGCATTTTCAGCGCCACCGCTATCATACCAGCCTGGCGCTGCTCCCGGATCAGCATCAGTCGCGGTTTCTTCCAGTTCATGAGTGATGATCGAAACCATCGCATCAACACCGGCATTACCATTCGGGCTGACTGTTTGAGCAGAACAAGCATTGAGGCAACGATTGGCATTACCGACAAATGAATAACGCAGACGGCTGCTGTTATAAGCCGCGGAAGTGTGCCAACCGCAATACTGAGTGCAGAAACCAGAGGTCAGGGTGACGTCTGTAGTAGTCAGGACAAAATAAACACCGTTAGTATTAAACGGTATCTGGCCTGAACTGATTGCGGTCGTAACGATAGTTTTGATATCCGCATCTTTCAGCCTCTTTCCACGTGAATAAGCAGCATCGTTTGCTTCCCCGCCCCAAGTTACGTTCCCGGCAATATTGTAACCATTGGTGCTGTAGCTGTTGTTGATTTGGTAATGCGATGAGCCTCCAATTGACTGAGCAAAATCGCGTAGGATTTGTTTTCCGGCAGCAGTATCAGAACCAGATGCAAGATTCCAGTTGCCGTACCAAATGTAATAGATCGTCGGCGTCGGAATCAGCGGGCCTCCGTGATATGTGATCGCCGGCGAAACCGTGCCAGTTGAACCTGCGGTTACGGCATCAGCCCCATGTTGATTCATCTTATGAGGGATAATGTCTTTATCAGGACCATTCCCGTTTCCATTTCCCTGGCCTTGAGAATTAGTGGGTGGAGTAATTAACAACACGCAAACCGCCAGTAGTGACAGAGCAATCCCTGACCAAAGTGATTTCTTGAGATTCATTTGGGTAATCCTTTCCCCGATGGGATTTGATATTTCAGTTGGTAGATAGCCTTGGATAAACAAAACAACTTGAAATCGAATAACACCCCGAAAGATCCTTTTCACTCCGGGTAACAGAAAGGAAAACAAAACTTCGGTGGGAGGATGTTTATTCAAAATTTGTTTTTTCAAAGGCAAAAGCGCGCGGAGTATATGCCTGAGAACAATTCCTGACAATAGGAAGTTTTACCAAAAAATGCGACAGGTTGAATTAAATCTTTGGTCTGAGTTTTGCCCAGGATTTAGCCTTTTCAAGCTGTGCGGCCAGACGAAACAGCAAGCCATCTTCGCCAAATCGCCCGCTGAACATCACGCCAACCGGCAAACCATCTTTAGTCCAATGCAAAGGCACTGACATCGAAGGCTGCCCCGTCACATTGTAAAGCGCAGTGTGCGGGCCGAATTCGCCGACATCTTTGGAAAAGCCTTGCGCGTCGGTGCGAGACAAGCTGAGGATGCCGAGTGGCACAGGAGGCTTGGCCAGCGTCGGACTCAGAATCACGTCGTAACGCTGCATAAACTTTGCCATTGCCAGTCCTGTTTGATGCATAGTGGCAATCGCCCGCGAATACTCCACGCTGCTGATTTCTTTTGCGGCTTGAGCGATCAGCCAGGTAATCGGCTCGACATCTTCAGCCGTTACCGTGTGGCCAAGCACTTTCGCTCCGTCATCAAGTGTCCGAGCCATTGAGACTCGGATAATCGTCAAAAATGCTCCGCGCATAACAGAATCTACAATCGGCAATTTGGCTTCCTCTACTGTGTGGCCGAGGCTTTCGCAAAGCTTCGCCGCGTCCAAAGTGGCTTGCCTGCATTCTGGATCAACCGGGCCACCAGTTGTCGGTTCAATCGCCAGCGCGATTCGCAGCTTGCCGGGCGGCAAGCCGACTTCTTTCAAAAATGGCCGAGCCGGCGGCGGCGAAAGAAAAGGCGAGCCGGGTTCATCGCCCGCCGTCGCATCCAATAAAGCCGCGCTGTCTCTGACTGAAATAGTCAGCGCGTGATGATGCGAACAGCCGTTCCAGCTTTCAAACTGAGTAGGCCCCATTGGCACACGACCCCGCGTAGGTTTGAAACCAAACAATCCGCAGCATGATGCCGGAATGCGAATCGAACCTCCGCCGTCGCTGCCGTGGGCCATTGGCAAAATTCGAGCGGACACTGCCGCGCTGCTTCCGCCCGACGATCCGCCCGAAGTTCTTTCCAGGTTCCAGGGATTTCGCGTCTGGCCAAACAGCGCGGATTCAGTCGTCGTTGTTAGTCCAAACTCCGGCGAAGTCGTGCGGCCAAAAATCACCAACCCGGCTTTTTTGTAGCGCTCAACCAAGGTACTGTCGAAATCCGGCGTGTAGTTTTTGAAAACCCGACTGCCCGAAGTCGTCTTGACGCCAGCCATGTAAATGCCAATGTCTTTCAGCGCAAACGGCACGCCTTTGAACGCTCCGCCTAAACCGCTCTTGATTTGAGCTTCAGCTTTGTCAAAAAACAGGTCGCAAAAAGCATTGAGCTTCGGGTTCAAAACTTCGACTCGCTGGCGAACTGCGCTCAGCAATTCAGCCGATGTGATTTGCCGTTTAGCTATCAATTCAGCCAAACCCAAACCATCGTACTTGTCGTATTCGGCGGCCAGGCCAGTCAAATTCGCCGAGGAGTTTTCTCCGCGCGCCGCGCCCGTTTCTGTCAAAGCTATGGCGGCTCCAACACTTGCAGCCGAACTGCGTTTGACCATTTCCCGACGGTTGATTGGCTCGCTGGTCTTTCTGCTTTTCCTCATTGTCATGGCTCCTGTTTTTGGTATTGCTTGAGTTTTTGGTAGTCAGACTTTTAACAGCTAATCTTTTATCAGAACGCCGTGGACTCGCCAAGCTGGCTGCCTTCGTATAAATTGCTCGCCTTCTTTAACCACTCAGAGTCAAACGATGAGCAAAATAATTCTGGAAACAGAGCGGTTGCTGCTGCGGGAAATCAATCACGATGACCGCGACCAGCTTTTACAAATTTGGGGGGACGCCCAAACGATGAGCCTGTTTCCGAAGACGCTGAATCCGCGGGAAATGGGCGAATGGATTGATCGCAACCTGAAACGTTACGAAAGCTGCGGCCACGGTTTGTGGGCTGTGATTTTGAAAGACGGTCGGCAGTTCATCGGCGATTGCGGTCTGGTCATTCAGGAAGTTGACGGAGCCGAGGAACTGGAAGTTGGGTATCACTTCAACCGAAATTTCTGGGGGCGAGGCTTGGCGACGGAAGCCGCACGCGGCTGTATGGATTACGGCTTCAACCAACTTGGCAGCCGACGGATTATTTCCATGATTCGTCCAGAAAACTTATCATCGCGCCGCGTAGCCGAACGCAACGGCCTGAAGGTTGAGAAGGAGATTTTCTGGCGAGGTTATCAACACTACGTTTACGTCATTGAACGTGGCTAGAGTTACTCAAACATTCCCGGCGCGGCTTGCTGCAATTCGTTGCTGGCGTGCCATTCCACCCATTTGATTCGCCCGGCTTTGATTGCGTCGCGCACCATTCTCTCTCGACGGGTAAGCACTGACATTCCTGTTTTGACTTCGACAAAAACGATGCTTAGCTGGTCGTCTTCGTCATCGCTCATGCCGTCGAAGACAACAAAATCCACCGGGCTGCCGATAAAGCGAGCGTCTTTCGGGTTGTAGTTGAAGTTTGGCAGGTATGGAACCAGATGCTCTACGATCTTGCCTGTCGTGACAGCCTGACTGCGCTGCACGGCGTCCTGGCGAATGTTTTTTTCATGATCTTGCATCCACTCTGTCAGTTTGTTTCTGGCTTCACGCAAAGCCATCTCTCGCTGCTCTTTACGAAGCGCGACGAGTTCTTCATCGCACCAATCCTTGAAGAGCTTATGAGCTTCAACCAGGGAATCTCGCTGAGCTTCAGCCAGAATGGTTTGAGTTTCGCGGTCGCGCCATTCTTCCACGCGAACGCGAATCCGTTCCTGCATTTCAAACTCGGCTGCGCCTTTCCACTGATTGAATTCCCGCTGTACCAGCACAGGGATTCGTGCCTTCATCCATGCGTAACGGTAGATCAAAGCGATGATCGCAACCATCGCTCCCAATAAAAGCAGCAAGACAAAAAGAAAGAGGTCCATAGGTCTGTTACCGCCGTTCCAGCTTCATTTTCATTCCGTGTTTTGGCCGCAAAGTGACAATCGGCTGCAGCTCAACTTTATGCTCGGGTGAATGCCGCATTCGCCATTTCCTGGCCAGGGTCGCCATTACCAGTACGCCTTCCATCCAGGCGAAGCTTTCGCCTATGCATATTCGCGGGCCGCCGCCGAACGGAAAGTAGCTGAATTTCGGCCTGGATTCGCGCGCTTCGGGCGTCCATCTTTCAGGATCGAATCGGTCGGGTTCCGGGAAGTATTTTGGGTTGTGATGAGCGACGTATTGGCTCATCAGAATGATCGAACGATCCGGCACGTGATAACCGTTGAACTGGTAATCATTCAAGACTCGGCGGCCAATAACCCAGGCGGGCGGATACATTCGCATTGCTTCGGCGAAAACCATTTCGGTGTAACGCAGTCGGGGATAAATTTCTGCAGTAGCAGCTTGCCCACCAAGCACCTCGTCAATTTCGGCGTGAAACTTCGCCTCGGCTTCCGGGTTTTGCGAAAGCAGGTACCACGTCCAGGTCAGCGCATTGGCAGTGGTTTCGTGACCGGCCAGAAAGATTGTCATTGCTTCGTCACGCAGTTGTTGATCGGTCATACCTGATCCGTCGCCTTCCGTATCCCGCGCCTGCATCAACATCGAAAGCAAATCGCCACGATCTTCGCCACTTTCTCGCCGTTCGCGGATTATTCGAAAAACAGTTTCATCCAGCCGTTTGCGCGCCACTCTAAATCGCTGCATCGCGGGGATTGGCAACCGTTCCAGAACCTGAAAAAACGGCAACGTCAGGTAATTGAACATTTCCATTGTCTTACTGAGTGCGTCGCCGATTTCGTCCGCCTCGGTTTCGACATCGGCATCGAAAAGCGTTTTCCCAGCAATAGCCAGCGTCAGCCTCATCATCTCCCGAGCGATATCGCGCTCCTCGCCCGGCTGCCAGCTTGATTGCCAGTTGGCGCTCAAACGCTCGGAGTATTCGATCATCGTAGAGGCGTAACCAGCGATTCGCTGGCGATGAAAAGCCGGTTGAGCCAGTCGCCGCTGGCGTAAATGAAACTCGCCTTCGCTGGTCAGCAGGCCTTCGCCAAGCAATCGTTTGGCGCGCTGCAAACCTTCGCCTTTCATGAATTGCCTGTTGTGTGTAATCAGCACATCGCGTATGTGGTCTGGATTGTTGATCAGAAAAACCGGCTGCGGGCCGAGTTTGAAGTAGACAACTTCGCCATATTCTTCGGTCAATTGAGTCAAAAATTTGATCGGGTTGCGCCGAAGCCTGATTAAATTGATGGCTGGAATAAGCGGTTTTGGTCCGGGCGGAAGAACTGCTTTTACCTGTGCGGTCATAATTACTAATTTCTCCTTCTCGTTTCCTGTCATTCTATTTGGTCGCGCAAACCGAAAATCTCAGCTTGAAGTTGCGGTGTAACTGAAAAGCTGCCGGTCTTTCCGCGGGCAGCAATCGCGCGTGAATTGTGCCAATGACACAAACCAAGCTTGGCGACGCTTCGCAGATATTGGCGGCGAGCATTGAAAAGCTTGTTATCCCCCAACGCCGAAAACACCCACTGGCTGCGACGAAAGACAGATATAACAATTTCCAGTTGCTCAGGAGTAATCAACCCCCGCTCGACTTCGGCAGAAAGCGTTTCGTGCAAAATTCGGGCTTCGCGCCGCACCATCATTACAATCACGCAAATGAACATAACGAATAGCGGCATTTCCAGCACCAGATAACCTGTCCAAAAAAAACCTTCGCTGAATGAAGCCAAGGTATTCCACAGTGCGTGCAGCATCATTGCGAGAACATAACCGGCCAAAGGAGCTGCAAATTTCAAAAACGGGTTGTAAGTTTCGCGGGCAATGCCGCAGCCTATGCCGGTCATGCAGGTGAAAAGCACATGTGAAAACGGTGAAAGGATTCCGCGGACTATAAAAGTTCCGACCAGACTTTGCGCGCCGCCGCTCATCAAACTGTCGCCGTAATAATCCACGTTTTCCATGGTGGCAAAACCCAGTGCGACGACACCTGCGTAAACGATACCATCCAGCACGCTGTCAAAATCACGCTTGAACAGCACAGCAATCAACAGAACTCCGACACCTTTACTACCTTCTTCAATCAGCGGCGCCGAGATAACGCCGGTCAGAAAATCGCCAAATGTCTGCTTAAAGATTCCATTGAAAATACTGGAAACAAAAATTGCCACTACGGCTCCCCAGGCAAATGCGAAAGCCAATGTCTTAATGGGTTCCGGATCGTAACGATCAAGCCACAGAAAAATACCCAGATAAATCAGCGCCGGAATAAAGGCAGTCAGCCCAGCCGTAATTGAAACAGATAATCCAAAATTTAGAAAAGTCAGAGCCAGTACGATGATTCCCAGCACGGCGCAAAAAAGGGACAGGGCGGCGACTCCGACCGGAGGCGGAACGTCGCCCGAATCGTGGTGTGGATTGTAAAGCCCTATGGTTTGCGCGGCTTCGCGAATCGTCCACTGCACGGTCTGAGCCGAACGAACTCGCGCAGTGTCGTCAAACTGGGGTTGAGTTTCAGCGTCCGCCTTGCTTTCGGAACCAGAGGGGGCTTCATCAATAACGACCTGTAATCTTGGCCCGAAAGCCCCCAGTTCGATCACGTCTCCGGTAGCAAGTTTCGAGGTGCGAACGCGTTGACCGTTTAGAAAAGTTCCGTTGGTGCTATCTTGATCCAGCAAAAAAAATTCACCGCGTTCAGTTGAAATGATGGCGTGCCGTGTCGAAACGCCCGGCTCGGCAAATCTAAGAATGCTTTCCTCACTTCGCCCAAGCAATATCCAACTCGACTTGTTCGGATCAAGGTAAAGCTGCTGGCCGGAATGTGTGCTGTTTTGAATAATCAATCGGAGCATAAATTTGTGAGTGTTGGCCGTTGACGCATCTTCAGCGATGTCATTCGTCAAACATCGCGCCACTTTTTCGATGCTGCGGCATTTTACAAAGCCAACCCTGTTTTGACCAACGATAGCAAATCAGCCCAAAGCAAATTGCTGGTTGCAATCCTAATCTAATCGCTTATCATACGCCCGCCCATTACTTACCCCGTACCTGATAATTTCAACAACAGCTTTCTGATAAAGCCAATAGCTTCTTAATTCCGC
>JBGAPB010000247.1:0-11139 GCA_044221525.1 Blastocatellia bacterium
AAATACTGGGGCGTAGGCAATGAGTCGTGGGGATGCGGCGGCAACTTCACGCCGGAAGAATACGCGATGGAATTTCGCCGTTACGCCGAATGGGCGCCTCGCTGGGGAGTGCCGCTGACTTACATCGGTTCAGGGCCGAACGGCGGGGATTTGAGCTGGTCTAGACGCTTCTTTGGGCGTATGGCTGAAAAGGGCGGCTTTGGTCGTTTGTGGGGATGGGCGCTGCATCATTACTCCTGGAATGTAACCGGCGGGCGCACCACCAACTGGTACGAAGGCAAAGGCCAGGGAGTCAACTATCCAAACGAAGAATGGTACGAACTGCTCAGCGAAGCCAACGTCATGGAAAAGCTGATTACCGACAACTGGTCAATCATGGGTGAATTCGACCGTCAGCATCGCGTCAAACTGGTAGTTGACGAATGGGGCGCGTGGTACAAACCCGGCAGCGAAGTTCATCCGTCGCATCTGCTTGGCCAGCAATCAACCATACGCGATGCTGTGCTGGCCGGATTAACGCTGGATATTTTTCATCGCCACGCGGACAAAGTTGCAATGGCCAACGTCGCTCAATTAATCAATTGTTTGCAGGCGCTGTTTTTGGCTCACGAAGACAAGTTCATTACTACGCCGACTTATCACGTGTTTGAAATGTATGCCGCGCATCAGGGAGGCCAATCGCTGAGAACGAACTTTTCGTCACCGCGCGCTCAGTTCAAACGCGAAGACAAAACCATTTATATGCCGGGCTTGAACGGTTCGGCTTCGCTGAAAGACAAACAGTTGACAGTGACCGTGACCAACCCGGATATGAACAACGCTGTTCAATCGGAAATTTCCGTTCACGGCGCAAAGGTCAAAGATGTCATCGTCACCACGCTAACGGCAAAAGACATCCATGCTCACAACAGTTTTGAAAACCCGCGAGCGGTTGAGCCGAAATCGGCTCAAGCCGTGATAAAAACCGGTTCAGTGTCTTTCAACTTTGCGCCTGCTTCGGTAACGAAGCTGCAAATCGAGCTGGCTTAAACTGGGATTGCGGTCGGGGAGGCAGAATGTTTTTAATCAGATTGCTCAACCTTTTGCTGGAACTGGCCATTCCCGTTGTTGCGGTGCTGGCCATTATCTACGGATTTTTCTGGATGCGGGCGGGTTTCAAACAGGCAGAAAATGTGGGCCGCGTTCCGTGCCCGCACTGCGCAGAACTGATCAAACCGGAAGCCAGTATCTGCCGATTCTGCCAACGCGAAGTCGGCGATCAGCTCAAAGAAAATAAAACTCCAAGAGGACTTTTTCAGTGACCGATATTTTAGCTTCATCACAGGCCCAACCTGATTGGGCAATTCCTGGCTATCTGGAAGTCAAAAACAACCATCTGAACATCAACGGTGTAGACACCATCGAACTTGCTGGCGAGTTCGATACGCCGCTGTTTGTCATTTCAGCGCCGCGCATTCGCCACAACATCGCTCAGTTGCTGGAAGCGAAAGCTCATCATCCGAAACTGAAGCTTTGTTTTGCTTCAAAAGCCAACAACCTGCTGGGCGTGTTGCGCGTGGTGCGCGAAGCCGGAATTGATGTCGAAGTGAATTCCGGCGGCGAATTGTTCAAAGCTCTGCGCGCCGGGTTTCGCCCTGACCAGATCGAAATGAACGGCATTTCAAAAACCGAACAGGAAATCGCCGAAGCCATCGAAGCAGGCATTTACACGATCAATCTGGATTCGCCGTTTGAACTGGAACTGGTTGAACAGGTCGCAGCCAGATTGAAAAAACGCGCCAACGTCACAGTTCGTCTGGTTGCCGGAGTCGGCACTCGCTCGCACGCCGGATTGCAGACGGCGCTTTACACGTCGAAGTTCGGCGTTTCGCCAGTGCAAGCGCGCGAAATGATGTTGCGCGCAATTTCAAACCCGGAATTTATCAACCTTGCCGGTTTGCACATTCACGTAGGTTCGCAGACGCCAGACCCTGAACCTTACGCCGAAGCCTTTGCCGCAATGTGGGAACATATGTTGTGGCTTCACGGTGAAACCGGCCATCGCCTGCAACATCAACATTGGCGGAGGCATTCCGGTCACCATTCGCGCTGATGGCGCTCAGGCTGAAGAAATCAGCGACAACGAACGCGCAATGCTGGGCGCAAACCTGACCGCTGCCGAAATGATGGGCAACGCGATTGATGTCGTTCGAGCTTCGGCGCGCGAAGCCGGAGCCGAGCATCTGCTGGATGAACTGGAAAATCGTCGATGGAACCGGGTCGCGCAGTAATCGCCGACGCCGTGACAATCCCGACCAAAGTCCGCAACATCAAAACTCGCCCCGAAACCGGCGAAGCCTGGGCGCTGACAGATGCCGGTTACAACCTGATGCTTTCGATGGTGATGTATCACTGGTATTACCACGCGGTGAACGCTTCGCGGGCGCGACGCCCACAGCGAGCGTTATCGAATGGCAGGGCCATTGTGTGACGGCGGAGATGTTTACTTTGATTTGCACGGCGACGGCTATTTGCCCGATTGCCGCTTGCTGCCAGCAGGCGTCGAAGTCGGCGAAGTAATTGCGATGTTGAACACCGGCGCTTACACCACTTCGCAAATGACTCGTACAACGGCAGAGTTTTTCCGGGCTGCCAGGTTGGTGGACGAAGGCGGCAAAGTAGAAGTCATTCGCTGCCGCGACACTTACGAAGATTTGGGTAATCAACGAGCAAATTATAGCCTGTAGTCCCGCCTTCAGGCGGAACGGGCGCGTTTGCCGAGATCTTCCGCCTGAAGGCGGGACTACGAACTTTTCAAAGGAAGAAGCTATGAAACGAATTCTTTGGAGGTTTGATCGTCATGATTTTGACCGCTGTGATAGCAACCGCTCAATCAGGGAAGGCCGAGCAGGAAGTTTTGAAACTGGAGCAGAATGGCAGGATGCGCTGCTCGAAAGTGATGTTGCCGCCCTGGAAAAGATTTACTCTGACGGCCTTGTCTACGTCTGCTCCAGCGCCTTCACCGAGGGCAAGGCGACTTATATTGCAAAGATAAAATCGGGCGCTTCAGTACTAATCACTCAAACGCGATGAAATCAAAGTCAGCGTTTTCGGTGACACGGCAATCGTGAATTGTCACTGGATGGTCAGTTCGGTTGGCGACGGAAAAACTCACAACACCAATGCCCGCTACATACACGTTTACGTCAAACAAAAAGGTAAAATGGCAGATGGTCGCCCATCAGTCCACACCGATTACTTCGTAGGGCTGATATGCTTCAATAATTCACCGGCCAGATAAAGCGAGCCGCACAATTAATGATCAGGCCATTTGGCTGAGCGGACACGCGCAGCGGCGTCCAGAGCTTTGGCAACGAATCGCAGACTTTCGGCAAACCACGTCTTGCCGATTTTTTGTCGAAGCTCTTTTGTTTGCTCGGCCATTGATTCAGGTAAGATTACACGCGAATTGTCGGCTTTGGTCAGGATCAAATGTCGCGCTATCGGAAAAAGCAGCTCGGCCATTTCCAAGACAGCCTTGTCACCCAAGGCTCCGAAAATCAGCGTGACCGGAACACCAGCATAGTTTTCAGCCAAAAAATTTCTCAGCGTTTCGGCTCCGGCAGGATTGTGCGCCCCATCCACAAGAATCGGCGCTGGTAAGTTCGCCGATTCGATTAACTGCAACCTGCCGAGCCAGTTGGCGCTGTTCAATCCCGCTGCGATTGCCCGCTTTTCAATTTTCCAGCCGAGTTGCCGCAACTGTTCAACAATCAAAAGCGCAGTCAATGCGTTCTCGGCTTGATGACGTCCACGAAGATTCAACTGCACATCGTAATCGTCATATAACAATCGGCATCGGCCAGAACCGCTGGGTTCGACAGTGAAAGATTCATCGGCAACCGAAACCAGCGGAGAGTTCAACTCTTCGGCACGAGCAGAGATTGCCTGCATCGCTTCGTCAGGCTGCAGAGCGACGACGATTGGAACATTCGATTTGATGATTCCGGCTTTCTCGCCCGCAATTTCAGCCAGAGTGTTTCCCAAATACTGCTGATGATCGAAGCCAATCGGAGTGATTGCCGTCACCAACGGCTGGCAGATATTAGTCGCATCCAGCCTGCCGCCCATTCCGACTTCCAACACGGCCAAATCAACTTTGCTTTCGGCGAAATGCAGATAAGCGATCATCGTCACCTGCTCGAAAAAAGTCGGCACCGCCGCAAGCCTGCCTTCGGCAACCAGCAATTCGCCAGTCCGCCTCACGATGGTCGCCAATCTCGCAAAGTCGTCTTCGGAAATTTCCCTGCCATCAACCCGGTAACGTTCCGTTATCGAAATCAGGTTGGGCGAAGTGTACAAACCAACGCGATAACCGGCAGAGCGCAAAACTGCTTCGGTCATTGCGGCGGTGGAACCTTTGCCGTTGGTTCCGGCGACATGAATGGCGGGAAATTTTTGCTGAGGATTGTCGAACACAGCAGCCAAAGCTGTGACCGTTTCCAACCCCAGCTTCATTGCCAACACTTCATTGCCAAGTGAGTAAATGTAGTTGACTGATTCGGTGAAGTTCATGAAAAGCTGGGTGAAGCGTGCGCTTCAGCGCCCTTACTCCGTGCAAGCTTCTTACCAATTGGGCGGAGCGCCGACAGGATGCTGTTCAACATCCAGAATTGATCCATTGACCAGTTCGCTTTCATCGCTGGCGAAATACAAAGCGGCCATCGCCACATCGCGCGGAACCAGCAACCGTCCCCAGGGGCGAGTCTTGATCGCCTCTTCCAGCCAATTTTCGCCTTTGCCTTCTTCTTCAACTTTGACGCGGTGTTCGTTTGGAGTATTTGTCCAGCCGACATTCAGCTGGTTGACGCGAATTCGGTATTGGTTCAAATAACTGGCGGTGTTTTTGGTGAAAACCATCATTGCGCCTTTACTTGCCGAATAAGCCATCAGCTTTGGTTCGCCTATGTAAGCGTTGACCGAGCCTATGTTGATGATCGAACCGGAGCGACGCGGTTTCATGTATTTCACCGCCTGCTGAGCGCAAACGAAGGCGCTGCGAACATTGGTGGCAAAAAGCTGATCCCACAGTTCGACGGTTGTGTCTTCGATCGTGCCGCGAGTGCTTAAACCTACGTTATTGACCAGCACGTCTATCTGACCGAAATGTTCTGCCGCTCTGTCAATCAAAGCGCGGCAATCGGCTTCGATTGAAACATCGGCTCTGTGAAAAATGGCCGGGCTGCCATGCTTTACGATGTCTGCCGCTACGGCTTCGCCTTTTTCCCTGTCACGGCCGGAGATGACGACTTTTGCTCCTTCTTCGGCAAACAGCCGAGCGATACCTTCGCCCATGCCAGCCCCTGATCCGGTGATAACTGCAACTTTGTCTTTCATTCGATTCATAGTGATTTTAATCCTCGTAACCTTTCAGTTTACCGCGAGCTTTCTTTCGCTCGCCGGTCTTTTTCTTTTCTTCAATGCGTTTTTGTTTTGCCGCGCCGGAAGGTTTGGTTGCACGCCGGGGCTTTTGAACTTTCTGCCGGGCTTCCAGTTTTTCTGCCATTCGATCAAACGCTGCTTCGCGGTTGGCAGATTGAGATCGCCGCTCAGTCGCCGTGACAACCAATCCTGATGGGCGATGAGTTAGCCGCACTGCGGTTTCGACTTTGTTGCGATGCTGGCCGCCAGGGCCTCCGGCGACGAAGAACTCCACATCGCAATCGCGTTCCAGCGATTCGCGATCGGTCGGAAATTTTGTCACCAGCAGCGGGACAATTGGTTCATCAGTTGCAGCCATAAACGCATTTTACTTGCCCAAGTGCTTTTGAGAAAATCCGCGCCGTTGGAATCCCCAAAAAGCGGTAATTACTTCATCAGTCAATCAACCAATTTTCTAGGAGGAGTTATGAAACTCAAAGTTATTTTTTCGCTGGCCTGTGTGCTTTGTCTGGCCCTGGCGGCGAGCGCGATTGCCTTCGACAAAAAAGACGCGGTTAAACAGGCTGGCAAAGCTTCGACCGTTTTCAAAGAAATCATGGACGCGCCGGATAAAGCCGTGCCGAACAACGTGCTGGACAAAGCTGTCTGCATCGCAGTTTTTCCCGGCGTCATCAAAGCCGGAGTGCTGGGATTGGGCGGACGCGGCGGGCGCGGCGTAGCCAGTTGCCGCACCAAAACCGGTTGGAGCAGCCCGGCTTTCTTCGATATGAAAGGCGGCAGCCTGGGGCCGCAAATCGGAGTTCAATCCACGGACTTTGTCTTTTTGTTTATGAATGACAAAGGAATGAACAGCCTGCTGCAAAGCAAATTTGAAGTCGGCGGCGACGCTTCCGTGGCGGCTGGCCCGGTTGGGCGCCAGGCAGGAGCTTCCACTGACTTGAAACTCAATGCGGAAATTCTCTCTTATTCACGCAGCAAGGGTTTGTTCGCCGGTTTGGAGCTGAAGGGCGCGGTCATCACGTTGGACGAAAGCGATATGGAAGCGACTTACGGCAAGGGCGTCGCGGCTGAGGCTGTGCTGAAGGGCAGCAAGACTTCGGCGGATGTGGCGGTTTATCCGACCACGCTTGGTCGTTATTCAAAGAGCAGAAAGTAATCCCAAAGCTCGCCTCAAAAGGAATGCAGCGGCGTCACTCTGCTGCATTCCTAAAACTCTCCTCAATGACAAAACCTGCCTCTTTATCAAAACTGAACATTGTTGCGGCATACGGCCTTGCCGTGGTTTTAACTCTGCTGTGTGTAATTTGGACTCTGAAATTATGGCAGGCCGATTTGCGCGTGCCGCTGACTTATTACGGCGAAGCGAAATACAACGCGCTGCTGGTCAAAGGAATTCTGGATCACGGTTGGCATGTTGATAACCCGGCGATGGCTGCGCCGGATGGGTTGGATTTGCGCGACGTGCCGATGATGGACAACAACCTGCTGTTTGCGATGATCAAGCTGATCGGAGTGTTCAGCAAAGATTATGGCGTGGTGCTGAATCTGTTTTACCTGTTGACGTTTCCGCTGGTGACGATTTCAGCCATGTTCGCGCTCAGGCAATTTGGCATATCGCGGCTTTCGGCGATCTTCGCCAGCGTCCTTTATTCAGTGTTGCCTTACCACTTCGTGCGAGGCCAGCATCATCTTTTTTTGTCGGCTTACTTCCTGGTTCCTCTGGCGGTGATGGTTGTGTTGTGGATTGCGACCGGAAAACTGACCTTGATTGACATCGCGTCCGGCGGGTTCCGACTGAACTGGCGAGAGTCAAAGCTAATTACCTCAATTGTCATTTGTCTGCTGATTTCTGCTGGCGGAACTTACTACGCCTTTTTCACCTGTTTCTTTATGGTGGTGGCCGGATGTGTTGCGGCAATCAGCCGTCGCAACTGGCGTTGTCTGGTTTTGCCTGCAGCAATGATAGCCATCATCTTCGGTGGGTTGATGGCCAACCTGTTGCCAAGCATTCTGTATCTGCGCCAGCACGGCGACACTCCAGTCGTTCGCCGAGCTTCGATTGACGCAGAGCTTTATTCGTTTCGACTGTCTCAATTGCTGTTGCCTGTCAGCGGCCACCGAATCGCGTTGATGGCAAAGCTCAAAGCCGCTTTCAACCAGCGACAATTCATCAATGAAAACGACGACGCAACTTTGGGGTTAATCGGAGTTGTCGGCTTCCTTTTTTTGTTAGGCTGGTTGCTGATTCGCAAACCGGAGTTTGGCCGGTTGGAAACCGACGGTTCAGGCGGACTGCTCAGCCATTTGAGCATCCTGAATCTGTCGGCGATTCTGCTTGGCACTTTTGGCAGTCTGAGCGCGTTGATCGCCCTGGTTTTGACGGCAAAGATTCGAGCTTATAACCGAATCAGCATCTTCATTGCGTTCTTTTCGCTGATGACCTTTGCCTGGCTGTTGGATCAACTGGCTGGCCGGTTTGTCAGGCCAAACAAACGGCAAATCGCTTTTGCTGTTTGCCTGCTTGTTCTGCTGATGTTCGGAACTTTCGACCAAACCTCCGCACGTTTTGTCCCTGACTACCAAAAGAACAAAGCCGAGTTTGATTCCGACGCGAAGTTCATGCATCAGCTTCAAGCTGTGCTACCGCATGAAGCAATGATCTTTCAATTGCCGTTCGTGTCCTTCCCTGAATCGCCAAAGACCGGAAAGATGTTCGATTACGACCACACTCGCGGTTATCTGCACAGCGAAGGTTTACGCTGGAGTTACGGTGCGATGAAAGGCCGCGACGGCGAAGCCTGGCAAAAACTGCTGACCGCAAAACCAACCACGGAAATGGTTGAATCCGTCGCGCTGAGCGGGTTTCAAGGTCTTTACCTGAACCGTGAAGGTTACAACGACACGAAAATCGAAACGGAAATTGAAGCTGCGCTCGGCAAACCGCAATTCACCAGCGACAACAACCGGCTGGTCTTTTTCGATCTGAGAAGTTTGGAAAGTCAGCTACGAACGAAATACAGCGATCAGTTCGCCGCCAAACGCGAAGAGGCGCTGCATCCTTTGTTACTGGTTTGGACTGAAGGCTGTTCGGAATTGGAAGGGCCGCCGGAAAACTCATATCGCTGGTGTTCCGCAATCGGCGAACTGGAAATCACCAACGGTTCGACTTTGCCCAGGCAGGTCAAACTGGAAACGACCATTTCGACAGAAAACGAAGCCACGTTGTGGATAAGCGGCCTGCTGAATGAACAGTTGAAAACCTCCAAAGAACCTTCGGCGTTTTCCAGAACTTTCACCATCCAGCCGGGCAAACACAAAATCCATTTCCGCAGCGACGCTCGACGAGTTTTAGAGCCTGGTGATTTCCGTTATCTGGTTTTCAAGTTGAGCGGATTCAAAATCACGACTGAGAGGGAGTGACAGAGGGACAGAGGGATTGAGAGCGCTTGATCTTCAAGTAATCAAGCCCGGCAAGGAACGCCTGATCGCTTCCCTCCGCCTGTCCGTCCCTCCATCTCTCATTCAGCAAGGTTATTTCAAAGCGCGAATCTTGATGTTGCGGAACCACGCCTGGTCGCTGTGATCCTGCAACAGAATGTGACCTTGTTTGGCTTCGCCGAAGCCTTTCGTGTCCTTGAATTTGCTTTCGGCCAGATGCTTTTTGTAATCGGCGCTGGAACGGTCGAACTCTACGGTTTTGACGCCGTTCAACCAGTGTTCAATGTGATTGCCTTTGACAATGATGCGAGACTGGTTGAATTCGCCGACGGGTTTCAGCTTTTTATCTTTACTGGCAGGGATCAGATCGTAAAGTGAACCGGCAGTGCGATTGCCCGCTATCCCCATTTTAGCGTCAGGGTGGTTGTCATCATCCAACACCTGATATTCAAAACTGACGGCGGACCTGCCCGTTGGCGGCAGGTTTTCCGATACCAGATATTTGATGCCGCTGTTGCCGCCTTTTTCAAGCTTCCATTCAATCGAAAGTTCGAAGTTTTCAAACTGATCAACCGTTATTAAATCGCCTCCGGCCTGTCCTGTTCCGGCTTTTGTTTTGGGCTTGGTGATGCAACCGTCGGCGACAGTCCAGCTCGGCGGCGGAGTTTGATTATGAAAACCCCGCCATCCTGTCAGCGTCTGGCCATCGAAAAGCAACTTCCAGCCAGCTTTCTTTTCCGCGTTGGTCAGTTGATTGCTTTTGTCATTCTTGTCCTGAGCCAATGCCACAACACCGAAAATGGCGACAAGCATCAGAGCGATCATCCATTTGAATTTCATTTGTTCCTCTTAGATAAGTCAGTACCACGTGCGGAAGCAGGCACTAACGCAATTTGTAAGTTGATGAGATCCGCTCCCTACCGGCCGCGGTTAGATACAGGCAATTACTTATTGATGCCTTTCGGCGAAAAGGTGCGAAGCGTTTTAATGAAGACTTCCACCTCAGAAGGAGTGCGGACTTTGCCGTCCACAATAATTTCCTTTGCGGAAATGTCACGGTCGTAAATATCGCGGTTGGCGCCGTTGTCCTGAGTGATTACCGCGCCTTTCAACTCCAGACCGGCAAACAAACCTCGGCTGCGTGAATAAGACACAATCGAAGATTTCAACAAAATGTCAGTCGAAACGTGAGCGTTGCGACCAACCGGCCCGGCTGAAGCTCCGGCTCCGGCTCCGATTTCGAATTTGTCCTGCAACAAACCTTCGACCCCGGCTTTGTTCATAATCAGCAACACCAGATCAACTTCCTGCCCGCCAATCTGCAAACCGAAACTGCCTCCGCCGATGGTGAAAAACGCGGGCGCTCCCCACGAACCACCGGAACGACGGCAACTGACCAATCCTTTTCCATACTGGCCTCCGACGATAAAGCCGCCTTTTTTAACCGACGGAAAAACAGCCACACACACCGAAACTGCCTCCGCCGATGGTGAAAAACGCAGGCGCTCCCCACGAACCACCGGAACGACGACAACTGACCAATCCTTTTCCATACTGACCTCCGACGATAAAGCCGCCTTTTTTAACCGACGGAAAAACAGCCACACAGAAAGAGCGATCCAGAAGTTCAATCGGCACAGCCTGATCCGGCGCGCCCATAATCTCGCGGAAAGCAGCGGCAGCTTTTCTGGCGCGTTCCTTCTCTTCGGCTTTTGAACTGGCAGCAGTTGTTGAATAAGGCAGGGTCAAGGCGAACAGAGCTAACGCAGCTAGGGCAAAGCGAGCAATTCGAGTCATAGTTTTCTCCATTGAAATTCGGTTTCCGGTGAAGGCGCGCAACATTTCTAACCCGGTGGTTACTGTTTTTCAAGCTGGCGGCAATCGCTTAAGATGCGCCGGGCTGGATTGAGAAATTAAATGAAAAACATTCTCAGCCACATTACCCATCAAACCTTATGAACTCCTTCGACTCGTTCACATTAACGCCAATGTCGGCAGGCGATGTTATTGATCGCGCTGTGCGGATTTACCGGCGTAACTTTCTGGCTTTGTTGCGAATAGTGTTCGGGCCAAGCTTGATTGCTTACATCGGGGCGGTGACGTATGAACTGGGGCTTCGCAACTTTTCGGTTAATCGTGGCGACAGCCGGGTGGTGGTTTCAGTGGCGTTGATTGTCGGCGGACTTGTAATTTGGCTGATTGGTAAAGCGGCGTTTTACGCTGTGCTGGGCGGAGCTTCACGGTCGCTGGTGGATCATTTTTTTGAAGGCAAACCGATTC
>JBGAPB010000248.1:0-9725 GCA_044221525.1 Blastocatellia bacterium
AACTTTCAGTTCGTCGGCGATCTTAATCAGCCCCAAGCCTTTCTCGAATGGCTTCAAGCCGAAATCGGTTAGTTTGAGTTTTTCTTCGCCACTGGCTCGCAATTCTTTATCGCTGAGCGTGGCGTGGACAGGAAAGGCGACGCGCTTTGTTGTGCCGTGAACTGTCAGGTCGCCGGTCAATGTAAAACTGCGCTTGTCGCCATCGCGCTGAACATTGCCAACCGAAACTGAAGTGAATTTGATCGAAGGAAACTTGTCGGCTTCCAGGATTTGATTGCGTAACACGTTGTGGAATTCCTTGCGCTCGAAATCGCCCATGGCGGAATCAACATTGGTCAGCATTTTCGGGTCGGCTTCCAGTTCGACGGTCATTTTGGTTTCGTCTTTTGGCAGTTCAACCTTGCCATTGAAGCTTTTGGCCAGCACGCGATGCGTCGGGTAACGGCGGGCAATCATTCCCTCCTGAGTCAGCGTGACGGCGATTTCGCTGGCCGTGGCGTCGAAAGTGAAAACGCGCGCCGATTGAGGTTTCGGCTTTTGCTTTTGGCGTTGGGCGGAAACCGGTGAAACCGCTAGGAGCAAACTTACCAACGAAGCCAGCAGAATTGTTTGGGTGAAGCGGCGGATCATTCTTTTGTCTCCTAAAAATTGTCAGCTTCGATAAGTGGCGGGTTCAATCGGTTCGACAATGACCGCCGTACCGTAAGCCAGAACTTCGGTGACGCCGCCCATGACTTCGTTGGCGTCGTACCGGGCGCCGATGATGGCGTTGGCTCCGATTTCCGAAGCGTGCTGGATCAGAATTTCAAAAGCTTCGGCGCGCGCTTTTTCGCACAGTTGGGTGAACAGCGAAATGTTGCCGCCAACCAGCGTCTGCAAGCTGCCGCCCAGCGTGCCGAAGATAGAACGCGAGCGGACGGTGATCCCACGCACTACGCCCAGATTGCGAATGACACGAAAGCCCGGCAATTCAAAAGCGGTTGTGACCATGTGGGGCGACACTGAATAACGCGGCGCGGTGACTTGATAGGGCGGTTGCGGGATTGGAGTGTTTTCCATTTTTGGTTCCTTGCTTGGGTTAAGAAAACAAACTGCCTTGCTGGTTTGCTTCGGCCTCGTACTCTGGCGGAGTCCACAAATAATTTTCGATTTTGCAGCGACCTTTGTCGTTGAAGCTGATGCCTTCAGCTTCCAGCAAGCGTTGCTGCAAATCCGGCGGCGTAGTCATTCCGGCGGTTGAACAAGCGCCTTGCGAATTGATGACTCGATGCCAGGGAATGTTTCGTTCGTCTTTGGGTGTTGCGTACATCAGATTGCCGATTGCTCTGGCGTCGTAACCTGTGCCCAGTACGCGGGCAACCAGGCCGTAACTCATGACTCGACCAGCAGGAATTCGCATGACCAGTTCGTAGGCTCGATTGCGGAAACTTTCGTCGTCGCGCGGGCGATTCGGAGCGACGTTGCTGATGAATTGTTTGTTCTGTTTGCCTGCCATTATGAATTTTCGCTTCCTACCGGTCGCGGTACAAACTCGTTTTGACAGCCGTGATTCGCAATCGCCGGTAATCGGCATGCCAGTTGCCGTCGTTGAACAGCTTGTTACGCAGAGCGATTTTGACTTCGGCAAAGATGGAGCGTTGTTCGGCTTCGGTGAAGTCGGTCAGCAATTCCCGTCGAAACATTTTGATCCAGTTTTCCATTCCATCTTCGCCGCCTTCCAGTTTTGTCAGCCGGTCGAACAGCAGCGCGCTTGTGACTTCGATGCCATGTTTTTCCAGCAGCATCGAGTATTCGCCGATGGATGGAAAGTAGTTTACTGCTTTGACTTCGCGCCCGTGGAGCTTGCGAATTGCCCGTTCCAGAGCCGTGGCGATGCCAGCGATATTGCCTTTGCCACCCATTTCAATCACGAAGCGGCCTCCGGGTTTCAGCGCGCGAGCCATGCACACAATTGCCGCTTCGGCTTGTTTCACCCAGTGAAGCGCAGCGTTTGAAAAGATGGCGTCGAATGGCTGGCCGAATGAAAAGTCAGAAGCATCGGCGACGATGAAATTGATTGCTGGATAAGCCGCTTGCGCCGTCGCTATCATTTCCGGCGAACTGTCCAGTCCAAAAACTTCAGCGCCAGCGTCGGCAATCTGTTTGGTCAAATGGCCGGAACCGCAACCGACGTCAAGAATCCGCTCTCCCGGTTTGGCGTCGAGCAACAAGAGCAAGTCTTCGCCGTATTTGGTGACGAAGGAATGTTTCTGATCGTAAAGATTTGTATCCCACTTCATCGCATTGAATTGGTACCGCGCGCGTGGGCCAGCGGTTGCTTGCTGAGATAGCCGCTTGCTTACGTGCGCGGTACGGACTTGATTTAGCCGAACAGCGCCGGACATTCGCAACCAGCTATTCTCAGGTAAGTGTACAACTGGCCGCGATGGTGGATTTCGTGTTCCAGCGTCAGGTTCAGCAGCACGCTTCTGGGCATGGCTTTGTCCGGGCCAAAGGGCGCAACGGTTTCTGCCAACTCATCAGCGGTGAAGGCTTGGGCAGTGGCAATCGCTTCTTCGTGGGTTTTGTCGAAGGCTGCGATCAAGGCAGCGGTGTCATTGATTTGCGGTGGAGCTTCTTTCGGGAAGACTCCGGTTTTGGCCGCAGCAACCAATCCGGCTTCGGCAATCCAAAGATGGTTCATCAATTCGCCCAGCGTCATGGCCGAATCGGCTGGTTTCCAATCGTATTTGTCGTTGGGAGCCGCCGCCATGATTTTTGTGGTTTGTTTATGAATGCGTCGCCAGTTACTGACCAAAGAATCCAGATTTGCCATAACAATTTCCTCTCAAGTTTATGAGCCTGGGTTTTATCAGGCTTAGCCCGCTGTTTGTGTGAAACAGGCCAAGCCTGATGAAATCCAGACGATGTTTAGATAGAACGCAGCACGACGCGCGCCGGGCTGCCGTCGCCGTCTTTGATTTTCAACGGCAAACAGAGCAATTCGTAATCGCCGGGCGGAACGTCCCTAAGCGCCAGACCTTCGACGATGATGACATTCGCGCCAAGCAAAACCAGATGGGTTGTCGGTTCGTCGAAGTTGAATTTTTCAACTGACAGATAATCTATGCCGACCAATTGCACGCCAAGTTCAACCAATCGGCGGGCGGCGTCGGGGTCAATGTAAACGAAATCTTCATGGAATTTATCGGCTTCCGGCCAGAAAGCTGAGTTTCGAGTTTTGAATAGCACCCGATTCGCGCCACTCAGGTTGCAACCTTCCAAAACAGTTCGATCAATCGCGGGAACATCGCCGACATCAACGACTCTGGCCGTGCCGATTAGAGTTTCGAGCGGCAGTTCGTCCAGCGACATGGCTCCGGCAATGAAGTGCGACGGCGGGTCAACGTGCGTGCCGATATGCGTGCTGCAACAAAGTCGGGTAACGTTGGCTATATCGCCTTTTTCCAGTGACATAATTCGATCAAGTTGTATGTTTGGATCGCCGGGATAAACCGGAAGTTCTGCTGAGATTGGGACAGTGATGTCGTATATTTTCATCGCGTCCAGCCGCCGAGTTATGTCTGTTAGTTGCGTGAAATTAGGGAGAAAACAAAAGCGGCGCGAGTATAGAAATGGCTTTTTGCCTTGTCAAACTTTGACCTTGACGGTGTAAGCTGTTCGCCTCTCAAGATCAAAACGATTTCAAAAAGGACAAAATGGAAAAAGAACTGGAAATAGCAAGGCGACTGGCGCGCGAAGCCGGAAGCATTTTGATGAGCTTTTACAAGGGCGATACCAAAATCGAATGGAAAGGTTATGACGACCCTGTGACTGCCGCCGACAAAGCAGCAAATGAAATGCTGGTGCGCGAACTGGCCAAAAGCTTTCCCCAAGACGCCATCCTTTCCGAAGAAGCCGTGGACGACAAAATCCGCCTGGGCAAGGATCGCGTCTGGATGGTTGACCCGATGGACGGAACCAAACAGTTCATCGAAAAGCTGGATGAATTCGCGGTGATGATTGGTCTGGCCGTTGCTGGCGAACCGAAAGTCGGGGTGGTTTATAACCCGGCAACGGATCGAATGTTTTATGCCGCGCCCGGTATTGGGGCTTTCGTTGAAGAAGCGTTGACCACCAAGCGACTGCACGTTTCAGACCTGGCAGATTCAACCAAAATGGTTGCCGCCATGAGTCGTTCTCATCACAGTCCGACGGTTGATGCAATTCGGCAGAGACTGGGTTCAACCGGTGAAGTCCGTTCGGGCAGTGTTGGATTGAAACTGGGTTTGATCTGCGACGGCAGCGCGCACATTTACATTCACGCCGGCTCTAAAACCAATCAATGGGATACTTGCGCGCCGGAAGCCATCTTGCACGCAGCCGGAGGCCGCATTACCGACACAGCCGGTCAGCCGATGGAATACAACACAAATCACGTTCGCAATATGAATGGAATCATCGCCACCAACGGCACGCTTCACGACAAAGTCGTGGAGGCTACGCAGGCTGTTTTGGCCGGTCGTCGGGACGATTAAAAAACGAATGGGAGCAATTGAAAATTGCTCCCATTCGTTATCTCACATCAATGCAGTCTGGATTTAATGTGTCTTGGGTGACTGACCCAAGCTACTTGAAATAGACACTTTAACCCCTGCCTTACTTGATCTCTGAACAGTCCCGGCTGTTGTTGTGATTATTACATCCACGTCGGTTTTGCCTGCCAGTTCCGGCACCATCTGGGCGTGAATAATGTCAATTCCCGGAGTCAGTGCGCCGTTTGGCCCTGGCAAACCTCCGGTGTAAGTATTTGGGACTTCCTCAATATCGCCAATCTTAATCACTACTTTGTCGGCAAAGCGCCAACCTGTGCCGGTAAACCGAATAATGTTCGGAGACTGAGTAGTGCCAACCGAACATGGCGGAGCAGAAAAGGTTATAGAACCATCTGCATTTATCTTTCCGCACTGAATAGATGCACTGCCGTTACCGTCTCCTGTGGTGGTAAAAAGTCCCGCCGCCGCGTCCATCACACGTGTTCTGCCGCGGACATTCGTGCCGTTGTTTTTAATAACGACTTCGGCCAGATCGGCTAGCTTTACTCCATTAGGTATCAGGAAGTTGACCTGAGCAGGAGAGATGTAGGTGATTTGCGCTGCAATACCGGCCACTGTGACTTTTACGCCTTTCAGTTCAGTGGGGTAATTCGGGCCAGTGGCTTCCATTGTGTCTTTGGCCAGGCTGGCTCCTTGAGCGACGGCCAGTGATCCGCGGGCGACAATGCTGGCATCGAAACTGGCGGCGTTGTAAACCGAAAGTGCTTCCTCAAAACCTGAAAACGAAGTCGTTGTTTTGTTGCTGTCAATGTTTGTGGTGGCGACGACTGAAACTGTGATTTCCTGATCCAGCTTGGCAGCCAGGTCTTTTGTCAGGGAGACGTTGATTTGATCCAGGCCCAGGAATTCGCCCTGTGGCCCGGCATAGGACGGTGTCAAAATTGAATCGCCGATTTTGACCTGCAAGCTGGCTGTGTTGCGCCAGCCGGTTCCGTAAATAACCAACAAATTGAATTGCGCTTCATTGCCAACGGCGCAAGGTGGGACCGACAAAACGAAGCTTAAGCCGTCAGCCGAAATCTGTCCGCATTGGGCAGTGGATTTTCCTTTGCCATCACCAGCGGCGCTGAAAACTCCGGGAGCCGCGTCAATAATTTTGACTTTACCGGCGGACTGGATTCCGTTGTTGTTGACAGTGAAATCAACCGTGTCTCCAACACCAATCTCAGTCGGCACGACAAAGTTGATTTGTCCCGGCGAGACAAAAATTACTCGTCCGGCCAGGCCGTTGACGATCACTGAAACTCCGCCAAGTTGAAAGGGCAGGTTGCCCGTTGGAGCGGAAATCGTTGAATTGGCCAACTGCGAGCCGAAAACGGCTACGATCGAACCTCGTGCAACCTGAGTCGCATCGAAGCTGGCCGCATTGGCAAATTTGGCTTCGGTTGCATTTTTGCTGGTCACGGGCAGCACGTAAGCCTGGAAAACGTCCTGGACGGCCAAAGCGTTGGCGGCCACGACATTGGCTTCGTAATTGAACGAGATTGTGTTTCCGGTGTTATCGGCGAATACCGAAAAATTATTCGCTCGTTGGTCAATCACCGTCAGCGATTTGTCGGTGAAAGTAATCTGACGGTACTTGTTTGCGGCAATGTCGTAACGGAAAATTTCGCGGCTGCCGTCGGCATTGTCGGTTTTGATGCCGCTGGTTGTTGCCGGAGTCAGATTCAAAACCGAAGTGAAGACGACGTGAGTTCCGGTCGAGTTAATGCTTGGGAAATAGTTGAAATCGTTTTTGGTGGCGTCAACCGTGGTTTGATCAGTAAGTTGAGTGAACTTGGTCGTCGCTGTACTCAGATCGGCCAGGTAAACTTCGCGGAGTTTTTCAGAATTCTTTCCGGCAAAATCTCCACCCGATTCAAAAACCAGCTTGGTGCCGTCGAAGTTTATCGGGTGAGTAAAAGCCAGCATCACGTTCATTACGCCGTTGGCAGGAACAGCCGGGGTGCCGGTTGTGTCAGTCACCTGTCTGGCGGTGTTGGCCGGGTCGCCAACTTTGTAGGTGAAAATCTCGCCGTTAAAATCGGTGTTTTTATTGGCCGCAGCTCCGGCGAAATTAAAGCCCGATATGAAAGCCAGCGTTCGGCCATCACCGCTCAAGTTTGGATTGGCATTAAAGCCCTTGACCGTGAAATTGACAGTTGCGTCTACGTCGCGCGTTGCAGTGACCTGCGAATATGTCTTGCTGGTTGTGTTGTAAATGAATAATTCGGCATTGCCATCGGGTGCGTCATTGGCCGGTCCTTCTTTGGCAGCGGTAAAAGCCTGTGGGCCTCCGGTAATGGCTTTGAAATTTGGCCGAGTCGAAAGAAACGCTATGACCGATCCGTTGTCGCTGATCGTCGGAGAATAGTTGTTGAAGATCCCTTTGACGACTTCGTTGTCGTTGATTTTACCAGTATCGGTAATTCGTGTAATGGTCGGAGTCGTCGAGTTGCGCGGTAGGTCAGCCAGGTAAATTTCGTAATTACGGTCTTCGTTCTTTGTGCCGCCCAAATCCGCGTTTGAAACGAAGGCGATCTTTGTGCCATCGCCACTTATAACCGGAGTCTCGTTGGTGATCGTAGTGGTAACTTTGAGCGTATCACTCGAGTCTTCTTTCAAATCGGCGGTGTCTGTAATTTGAATGATGCTCCGTGAATCAACGTCATAAACCCAGATGTCACGGTTACTGTCCACATTTTTGCCGTTGTAATCATTGATCGAATCAAAAACTATGCGCTTACCGTCGCTGCTGGCTCCGCGGATTTGAGTGCCGATGACGTTCGGCGGCACCGGCAGCAGGGCGATGGAAATTTCGTCGGTTGTCGTTGTTTGTGCGGTGGTGCGATTGAGAGCGGCAACGAGTCCAAAAATGGCAACAATGAATGAAAGCAGAAAAATTCTTTTCACGCTCAAAAACTCCTTGATCGAAACGCTTAGCTCACGGGGCAGCTATGGCGTACCCACTGTCCGAGCATGTCTTGTGCGCTGTATTTGTTAGTTGAGATTGGTGTCTAATTTCAAGCGGCGGATTATACCGAACACCCTACTTGCTGTCGAATTGGCGATTCGGGTGTTTTTGAAGTCTATTTCCCGGACGCGCCGCGCTCCATCCGTTCCGATGAACGGCCAGTTGCAGCGGCTCTTGCGAAACAAAATGGGGGATGCACTTGTTTAGTGCATCCCCCATTTTGTTTGTGGCCGACTTTTGGGTTTGCCGTTAAGCCGCCTTCGGACTGATGTACTGGTCGTATTGGCGGAAAGGCTCCCAGGTTCGGTTATCTTCGTTGATAACCGGGTCAGGGAAGCGATCCTCAATGTCAACCATCTCAATCGCCTCGATGTAAGCCCGCTCCAGATTTTCAGGGTCGAACCCATTTTGTTGGCAGGCTCTGACGTGGCGGCGAACAATCGCATCCACTTTTTGGCGTTTGTCATCCGGCAATTTGTTTAACATTCTCAATGTGTCACTTGTAATTTTCATCATCTCTAAATTCCCCCTTTCCTGTACTTTAGTTTTTTTATATTAGTCCCGTTTGCCCGAAAAGTTTTACAACTTGACGGACGGGCGGGTTCTTTTCAGCAAAGCCGTTCAATCACCCATTGAACGCAAAATATACTCTCGACTAGCAAAATCAGTTCACGAAAATCTCCCTCTTTCAGATAATTAATATATGACCGCTCTAATGACAATTTCGGGCATTTGTTGGTGAGAAGTATATGCAATCATTGAACTTCTTCCGTATGTAAACAGACAGAACGGGGATGGTTGAAGGCCAACTTGACGCCGTTAAAACCTATAGGGCACACTTCGCAAGCTTTAATTCCACAATCCTTCACAAGTCTTTACCGTAGGTTGCCGCCGGAGAAATTATGCCTAATTTTGATCAACATATTTTTGTCTGCACCAATCAACGCCCGTCCGAAAATCCGCGTGGATGTTGCGACCCGAATGGGCTGGGCAGTCTGCAATTGATATTCAAACAGGAATTGGCTGCGCGAGGTTTGAAGTCTTCGGTCAGGGCTAATCGCGCCGGGTGTTTGGATCAGTGTGAGCATGGCCCGACGGTGGTCATTTATCCTGAAGCGGTTTGGTATGGCGGTGTTACCGCTGCGGATGTGCCGGAAATCGTCGAATCTCACATCGTTAATCGAATTCCAGTCGCGCGGTTGAGGCTGGCCGACGAATGTATAAACACGTCTGGATGTGACCATAAAGCTGAACAAAAATCCTAAAAGCTTTATGGCGAACAAACCCGTTTATATCCAAGGATAGCGCAAACCCACAATGCAAAATGAAGATTACGAATACCTTTACGCCTTAGAAGAAAGCTTCTGGTGGTTTGCCGGAATGCGCGAAATAACCGCCAGCCTGCTTGACCCTTTCTTGTCTGCTGAGGATCGAACGATTTTGGACGCCGGTTGCGGGACTGGCGGCAATCTGGAATGGCTGGTGCGGTATTCCGGTCAGGGACATATTGTTGGAATTGATGTGGTTCCGCTGGCAATAGATTTTTGTCGTCAACGTAATCATTCAATGTTGTCGCGGGCTTCGGCGACGGATTTGCCTTTCGCTGACGAAACTTTTGATCTGGTGACGAGTTTCGATGTGCTGGTGCAGATTCCCGGTGAAGGCGCGGACGATCAATCAATCAGCGAAATGTGGCGCGTGTTGAAAGCCGGAGGAATCGCTCTTGTGCGCGGCCCGCTTACCGCTGGATGCGGAGCGGGCACGATGAAGCTCTGGATACTCAACGGCGGTACACGCTTGGCGAATTGCGGGGAAAACTGGAGTACGTTGGGTTCAAAGTTCTGCGTTCGACTTACGCCAATAGTTTGCTCTTTCCTGCCGTAGCCGTGCGGCGATTGCTTTTTAAGCCTTTGGGATTGGCCGACGGAGGGTCGGACGTTAAACCTTTGCCGCCGTCTCTGGAATGGTTGAACCGATTACTGACTAAATTTCTGTTACTGGAAGCAAAATTTTTGCGGAATCCAAATGCCAAACTCCCGGTTGGCTTGTCAGCCATTTGCATAGTTCAGAAACCGGTATCGCGTTGAATGGAATTAGGAATGGCAGGCTGTAAGCATCAAGAAAATTCATTTCACTTCAAGCAAGCAGCCAAGGTGTAGGGAAAAAAGCGCAGAGAA
>JBGAPB010000249.1:0-9802 GCA_044221525.1 Blastocatellia bacterium
CGAACCCATTCCGTAACCCTTGACGGTTTTGGCCAGAATCACAGTCGGCTGGCCTTTGGTTTCGTAGGCGCGTTTGTAAGCCTGATAAACCTTGATCGAATCGTGGCCGCCGCGTCGCAAACGCCAGATGTCTTCGTCGCTCAGGTGTTCAACCAGTTTCAGCAACTCAGGATATTTGCCGAAGAAATGATCGCGGATGTATTTGCCATCTTTGGCGCGGAAGGCCTGGTATTCGCCGTCAACGCATTCTTCCATGCGTTTCAGCAACAGACCTGTTTTGTCTCGGGCCAGCAAATCATCCCAGCCGCCTCCCCAGACAACTTTGATGACGTTCCAACCGGCTCCGGCGAAAGCAGCTTCAAGTTCGTTGATGACTTTGCCGTTGCCGCGAACCGGGCCGTCCAGACGTTGCAAGTTGCAATTGATGACGAAGACCAGATTGTCCAGTTTTTCTCGGCTGGCCAGTGTCAATGAACCCATTGATTCCGGTTCATCCATTTCGCCGTCGCCCAGGAAGGCCCAAATCTTACGATCAGTCGCTGGAATCAACCCGCGATTTTCCATGTAGCGCATAAACCGCGCCTGATAGATTGCGTTCAGCGAAGCCAGTCCCATCGAAACCGTAGGGAAGCTCCAGAATTCAGGCATCAGCCAGGGATGTGGATATGACGAAAGCCCTTCGGTGTCGCGCAATTCGTGGCGGAAGTTTTCGATATGCTGTTGGGTCAGGCGGCCTTCCAGAAAAGCGCGAGCGTAAATGCCCGGGCTGGCGTGGCCTTGAAAGTAAACGAACTCGCCCGGTTGATCGCCAATTGAGCCGCGGAAGAAGTGGTTGAATCCGACTTCCAGCAACGTCGCTGCTGAAGCGTAAGTTGAAATGTGTCCGCCGATTCCGGCGTCTTTTTTGTTCTGCTGAACGACCATCGCCAGAGCATTCCAGCGAATGGCGCTTTTGATTTTGCGTTCCAGAGCCAGATTGCCCGGATAAGGTACATCGTCCTCGGGGCGGATGGTGTTGATGTACGGGGTATTGAATCGCGGAGGGATGTTCAGCCCGGCAGCACGCGCACGTTGTGTCAAAGCGTTTAACAGATAAGCCGCGCGTTGCGGGCTTTCTTCATTCAAAATCTGATCCCAGGCTTCCAGCCACTCAGAGGTTTCCTGCGGATCGTTGTCCGCAACAGTTGAGGGCGTTTGTGATTTGATCTCTTCTTCGAGTTTGGCTTTTGCTTGCATTGCTCCTTGCTTCCTTAACAGAGGATTGGACTTGGCGATGACAGCCAGACCGCAGCTTTTCGCCGTGTGTTCACGGCGCTTTTCAGCATTCTTCCAAGTCGCTATTGATGATTTTCATTTTGATGTGAGTCGAAGTAGGCGGGGAATATAACCCAAACTTCGCGCAGTGTCGAAAGCTTGGCGAACACACTTGTTAGGGAGTCGGAAAAACCTCAATCGTTCCAAATTGGCGGAAGTGGCGATCAAGAGAAATTGCCTTTGTGATGCCTAGCGTTTCCATAACAACCTTGCTTGAGCAATCAGTGAAATTCCACCTCTTATCCTGATAAAGTCTGAACACATCCCAGGCAGCCCGAATTTGAGTTTCATCCAAGTAGTGAACAATGGCCAGTGTGTCACCGAAAAATGCTTCGCCAAGCATTTGAGCGCGCTGGTCATAACCTCTCGCTCGCAAAAGAGTCAGTGTTTCGTCAACAACATAATCAGTGGTGACCAAAGTGTCTGATGCAAACAAGGCAAAGCAACCCGTGACAGAACTATGGTCAACATCGCTGGTAACAACCATGGAAAACCATCCACCTGTGTCGACAAAAATTTTCACTATTCCTTGGCTCCATAAAGAAAGTTGTCGTGTTCGCGGCCAGCGGTTTCTAAGCGTTCAACTTCCAGAGGCAAATTGGCAATGTCTGAAAGAATTTGGTATGCAGTGCGTCCAGTCTCTGATATCTCCTCTTTCAGCGTAATTTCGACTCTGGTTCCATCGTCTAATTTCAAGGGGACTATTGGCCTAAAGACTCCTCTTTCATAAACAGCTTCGATTGGCATAAACAGTAATTCCTTTCTTTAATATGCGTCTGAACTATAGCTCAAACCTGTCCTGGTAATCCGGTATCTCAACCGTCCAGCCGAATTTTTCGACGATCTTCTGCTTCAGCGCTTCCTGAGCCTTCGGTTCGCCGTGAACCAGGAAGACCTTTTTCGGCGCGTGTTTGAACCCGCCCAGCCAGCGCAGTATTTCGCGGCTATCGGCGTGGGCTGATAGATTTTCTAGCCTCTCGATTTTGGCGTTTACCGGAACATATTGACCGAAGATTTTGATTTCCTTTTCGCCCTCCAACAATCTTCGGCCACGAGTGCCTTCGGCCTGATAACCAACGAAAACAACTGTGTTGCGTTCGTCCGGCAGTCGCTTGCGAAGGTGGTGAATGATTCTTCCGCCGGTAGCCATGCCACTGGCTGAAATGACTATCGCCGATTCCTGGCTGCCTGTGATGGCTTTGGATTCGTCGCGGGTTCTGGCCAGATTGAACCGCTTTGTGGCCAGAGGGTTTTTGTGGTCGTCCATCAAATCTTTCATGTCCAGATCGTGGTCTTCCTTGTGGCTCAAATAAAGTCTGGTTGCGCTGGCGGCCATAGGGCTGTCCACATATACCGGCAGGATCGGAATGCGGCCTTCGTTTTCCAATTCCCGAATCATATAAAGCAGCAACTGCGTTCGTCCGACTGCAAACGACGGAATTATGACCTGTCCGCCGCGATTGGCTGTGTCGGTGATAATTCGTGCCAATTCAGCTTTGACATCGAAATCTTTGTGTTCGCGGTCACCATAGGTTGATTCGACGACTATGTAATCGGCTTCTTCAACGGTTGTCGGATCGGGAATGATCGGTTCGTTGTAACGGCCAAGATCGCCGGACATTACAACTCGTCTGATTGCGCCGTCTTGGCATTCGACTTCGAACAGCACAAAGCTGGAGCCGAGAATGTGGCCAGCAGTGGCGAATTGAAACGACAGCTTTTTGGTCAGTTGGATGCGCTTGTTGAAATTGACCGATTGCATCAGCCGGCAGGCGGCATTGGCATCCTTTTCTGAGTAAAGCGGCAAAGCTGGCTTGTGTTTTGACGACCCGGATTTGTTGGAATATTCGGCGTCTTCTTCCTGCAACCGCGCGGAATCGGGCAGCATGATGTGCGATAACTCGACTGTGGCCGGGGTCGCGTAAACCGTTCCGCTGAAGCCATCGCGAACCAGTCGCGGCAAATAACCAGTGTGGTCAATGTGTGCATGAGTCAAAATCACCGAATTGATCGAAGCCGGATCGAGCGGGAACGGTTCCCAGTTTAGCAACCGTAGTTTTTTCAGACCTTGAAACAAACCGCAATCAACCATGACGCGATAACCATCCACCTCGACCAAATGCTTGGAACCTGTGACGGTGCGCGCCGCCCCCAGAAATTGAATGTTAGCCATTGATGTTTGTCCTCCGTGGCATTGTTTGTATCACAGTCATTTGCCAAGTCCCAAAAAGACAAAATTTCCTCTTGGCGAATTTCGATGGCTTGAGCATACTCTGCACGAGCCACCGAAAAGCTCCCCCGTAAAATTTCTGGCGAGTCAATCTCGCTTTTTAATCCCTAGGAGAATCAATGAAGAAAATTCTGATTTCACTCGTTGTTGTTTGTTTCCTTGCACTAACTTGCGCGTCAGCAGCGCCACTGTATAGCTTCAGGATCAAAGCCGACATCCCATTCGATTTTCAGGTCGGTAAAAAGAAAATGCCGAAAGGCGATTACATCATCGAGTCCGTCAATGACAGCGGAACGGTTCTGATTCGCAGGGAAAAAGGCGGCAAAGCCGTCAACGTCCTGACGGTCAAAGACAAGCACACAGACAAGCACAAATCGAGATTGATGTTCCGGCGTTACGGCGATCAATACTTTCTGGCCCGCATCTGGGACGGTTCCAGCGAAACCGTTTTGAAGATCGAAAAAACCAGCGCAGAAAAAAAAGTCGCCAAAATGTTCAAAGACAAATCCGGCAAGGACGAAGACGAAGTTCCGATTGGCGACAAGTAATCAAAGCCAGGATGTAATTTAACGTAAAGGCGCAAAGCAGATTTAATGATAATCAGCTTTGCGCCTTTGCGTTAATCCTGTGTCCTGTTCATTTCTTTTTGCTGCGTGGAGCAAATGGTTTTGGTCTTGGTTGAGGTTGGCCGCGTTTTTTTCCCATTTCAATCCGGTAATCCATACCTTTGACAATGACGGTTTTGCACATTTCGTGCAGCCGCGAACGCAACCTGACGCCGACTCGTTCAGTCAGCGATTCTTCGTTTGGATTGGTGGGTTCGTCCAGGTAATTTGAAGTCAGGATCGTTACCTTTTGGTCGTTGTAACGGTTGTTGATGATTTGAGTCATCGTGTCGCGTACCCAGTCAGTCGGTTTCATCGCTCCAAGTTCGTCCAGCACCAGTACTTCGGCTTCATAAACCGGAGCCAGCACCCCCAGCTCCGAAGATTGCGAAACCGAGTTGTAGCTACCCTGAATCTCTTTCAGCAGATCGCGGAAATCGTAAAACAGGCAGGAGATTCCCTTATCAATCAGAGCTTTGATCGTGGCCACAGCCAGATGAGTTTTGCCGACTCCGCACGGCCCCATCAGCAACAAGCCCATTTCCAGCATCGGATATTCACGCACCAGAGTCTGGGCGTCATTCAAGGCGTAAGATTGAGTCTGGAAAACTTCGTCGAATTTCAGGTTGTCGCCTTGCGGGTGGTAATTCAGCAGAGTGCAATCTTCGTATCGAGTCGGAATGCAGGCGCGTGTCAGTAAAGTTGCGTGCCTGTCTTTGGCTCGACAACGGCAGGGGCGCGCGCCTTCGCCAACGATCACTTCCCAACCTGTGTCGCTGCAAAATTCGCAAACGTCTGTTTGACGCGCTGGCATATCCGGCATCTCCATCAAAAAAGGTAGGGCAAGCTGCGGAGCTTGCCAGGTTGGCTTGAAAGACGTCTTTCGAGCACGCGGGACAAGCTCGGCGGCTTGTCCTACTCTTGTCGCGGTTGATTGATTTTATCCTGTGTTAAGAGGCGCGGATTATAGGGACGGGCTAACAGCCTTTCAAGAGCTTGAACTCTGAACGTCAGGTTGTACAATCGCTGCCGTCGAATCGCTCAAGTCTGAGCGCCCTCTCAATCCAAAACTTAAGGATGAAAGTTATGTCGAAGCAGTTTTTGAAATTATTCCAAATGGCGTTGTTGACGATCTTCGCTTTTTCGCTTTTGCTGCCGGTGTCGGCTCAGAAGCCCGCAGCGTCCGCGTCAAAAAAGAGCAGCGCGAGCACCACTTGCGATGGAGCATTGGACATTGTGCCGACCAAAGCAATGAGCTTTGTGCGCAAACGCCGCCCGGCAAAAGGCGAGGCCAAGCAACAAACCTCTTCTGCCGAATCAAAGGCTTTGCCAAAACCGCCGAACAACTAAATCTTTACTGTACCGCGAGCGTGAGCAAGCGGTTGTCTTGCAACCCAGCCTGAGTATGAAATCCAAAACAAAACCTCAAACGAAAACTGGCGGCATCAGCCTGCTTGAAATAGCTTTTTTCGTGCTGCCGCTGCTGGCTCTGATCCCTAACTTTTTTATCATTCCTGACCTGACTTATCCGGGGCTGGCCACTCAGGAAGTTGCTTTTTCAATTGCGGCGGTAATTTTTGCGGCCATCGGCTTGATCGAACTGATTCGCACGAAGACCAATCCTTTAAGCTTACTGCGCGAACACGTAATTCTGATTTGTTCGTTGCTGGCGTTCATTTTGTGGCAGGTGGTTTCTTTGAAATGGTCGCCGGTGCCTTACGACGGAGTACGGATCATTGGCATCTGGTTCGGCTTCGCGGTCTTTTTCGTCGCGGGGTTGACGGTAATGCGCCAGCGAGCAGCCGAAATTTTGCATTATGTGCTGACGGCGATTGTGGCTTTGCTGGCGGCTTCGCTGATTTATGAGCGAGCGGTTTTTGGCGAAAACATGCTTGGCATTTTCTTCAATCACGGCATCACTTCTGAAGTTCTGGTGACGTTGTTGCCGCTGCAAGTCATGAATTACCTGTGCAACCGAAAGACTGTGCCGGTGTTCATTTCTCTGGCCGCCGCCGGTTTGAGCCTGTTGGCGTTGCTGATTGGGTTGCGGCGAGGTGCGGTTCTGGCAACAGTCGTGGTCTTTATCCTGATTGGAATCGGGCTGGCGGCAAAACAGTTCAAGCTGCCAGACAGCAAACGTCTGATAATCATCGCGGCGGTTTTTGTAGTTGCCGCGGCTTTTGTCGGAGTTCGTTATCGCGAACAGATAGCCTTCAGAATTCAGGGAGCGACTCAGTTGTCGGCGGTCGAAGGCGGTCTAACCAACCGTTTGCGCGGATGGATTACTGCCTGGGAAATGGGCAAACGAAACGCAGTGATTGGAGTCGGCCAGGCGGGGTATCCGGCAAAGTATGGCGAATACCGACGCTACTTCACCACTGATCCGCGTTATGCGGCGGTGGTTGAAGGTTACGCAGCAACGGCGAAATGGTACGCAGCCGAAGACACAGACGAAATTCGCAGCCCTCTGGTGCATAACGAATACCTGGAAATTTTTGTCGAGCTTGGAGTTGTCGGCTTGTTGTTGTTCGCCGCTTTCTGGCTGCAACTGGGACGGCGATTGTGGCAATGGAGCAAGCTTAATCCCGATAACGCTCACTGGATTTTCGGAGGCTTGCTGGGAATGATCGCTTTCAGCATCAGTTCGGCATTCAGTTCATTTTCGTTTCGTTACACGCCGACTGTGATTTTTGTGGCCTGCCTGTTCAGTGTGGCTTTTGGCTTTGTGAGTCGGGGCAGTAGCCCGACTATAAAAGAGGACTTGGCTGATGGAGCGGGTAGCCCCACTGTAAAAGAGGCCTTTGAATTTCCGAAAGTCGCCGCGCTTGCCGCAGTCGCCGCCGCGTTGATTATCTGTCTGGCATTCACCGCGCGAGCTTACAACGTTTACGCCAGTCAATTGCTGCAAGGGCAGGCGACTCTGAGAACTGAAAAGCTGGATTTCAACTTTTCGCCTGAAAAACCTGCCGATAACGAACGCCTGGAGCGCCGTTACAAACAGGTGCTGGAACTTGATTCCGCAAACACCGGAGCGCATTTCGGATACGGCTTGCTGCTGTTTCAGATGAAGCGTCCAGCCGAAGCAATCCCGCATTTGGAGCTTGGATTAAACGGCGGTTACAACCACAGCTTCGGATACATCGCGCTGGCATTTGCTCACGAACAGGCAGGGAATCTGGCTAAGGCTACGGAATTGATGCGCGAATGCGTGACGGCCTACCCGCAATCAATTTTTGGACATGCGGTTTACGCCGAACTTCTGACTAAATCCGGCCAAACCGAAGAAGCTCGCAAAGTTAAGGATTTGATGATGGCTAAAAACGCTTATGACTATCAAAGCTGGGAATTGGCTCTACGAACCAAAGCCGAAAACGCCGTCGCCGAAGCAACCAGCCGCAACCTGATCCCTCTGGATAAACTGCAACCGCAACTGGCTGCAAGGCTGGTTTTCTGGCGTGCGTTTCATTACCTGAAGTAACTGCGAACGGGCGCGCCTTAGCGTGCGTTCCCAGGCGAATCAGCTACGCGCAATCTCGCGCACTCCGTCAATCAATCTGGCGATTTCTTCATTCGTCGTGTAACAGGCGCAGCCGACTCGCACCAAGCCTGTTCAACCTTACCCGAGTTTTTCAACGACAGGTGAGCATAAAAGTCTCCGTGCGAAGTGAATAGGCCGCGTTCAACCAGACTCTTGGTGACTTCTTCGGATGGGATGTCTTTGACGGTGAAAGAAATGGATGTGCGCGGCTGGTCGGGATCAGGCCGTAAACTGTGACGCCTTCGATTGAGTGCAGACCTTCCCAAAGTTGTTTGACCTGTTCCAGGCCGCGTTCGTGCAAGGCATCGTAAGTGCTTTGCAGCCGTTCGCGCCGCGTTGCGCCTTCGGGGCCGACTTTGGCGAGCGAAGCCAGAAAGTTGACGGCGGCGGCGGCTCCGATAATGCCTTCGTGGTTTTGCGTGCCGGTTTCCAGATGTTCTGGAGCTTCGCTGGCGGCGGGTTGCAATCGAGGCGCGTCCAGCGATTGCAGCAGTTCATGGCGTCCGTAAAAAACTCCGATGTGCGGGCCGTAAAATTTGTAAGCCGAACACGCCAGAAAGTCGCATTCCAACTCTTTTACGTCCGGCAACAGATGGTGCGAGTAATGCACTGCGTCCACGTAAACCAGAGCGCCGACCGAGTGAGCCAGCCGAGCGGCACGCTGAATGTCATTGACCGTGCCCAGCGCGTTTGAAGCTCCGCCGATGGCCAGCAATTTTGTCTTCGAGCTGATCGCCGCTTCCAGATCGTCCCAGTCCAATTGGCCGGTTTCGGTCAGCATACGCACTGTGCGAATCGTCAAGCCGCGATCTTTCGCCAGTTCTCGCCAGGTGTCGGAGTTCGCGTGGTGATCGAGTTCGGTGATGACGATTTCATCGCCGGGATTCCAGCCGCGTCCCAACGCTCTGCCGACGTGAAAAGTGATCGTAGTCATATTCGACCCGAAGGAGACTTCGTCGGCATTGCAGTTGAAAAAGTCCGCGAAGGTTTGGCGAGCTTCCGCGAGCAGCGCGTCGGTTTCGGCGCTGGTCGGATAAGCCCAATGCGTGTTGGCGTTGTGGTGGAACAGGTAATCGCTGATAGCGGCGGCGACTTCGCGTGGGACTTGAGTGCCTCCCGGCCCGTCGAAGTATGCGACCGGATGGCCGTCGTGTTGACGGCTCAGAGCAGGGAAGTGAGTGCGTATTTCTTCGGTTGAAGCGACAGATGAGTGAGTAGTGTTTTTCATAGCGGCGACATTGAACATTACAACGCCGCCGCTGTCATGTGGTTTCGAGCTAAAAAACCGGCACAGTGATGGTGTACGTTTTCAGCAAGGAAATCTGCTTGAAGTTCAAGGCTCCGCTGAAACGCTGCCCGCGAGTGAACGAGGCTCCAAGGATCGGGCGTTCGGTCATTGTTGTCAGTTTTATCCAGCCGGTGTGGCCTTCGCGGACGAAGTTGTTCAGGCCGTCAATGATTCTCAGACTGGATAAGGGTTGTCGCCGGTAACAACGAATGGGAAAACTGGTTGATCGAACTCGTTCGGTGTCGTCGTACACCAGCGCGAAGATCGAATGCGATTCGTTGGTTCCGATCAGCAGGTTTGTCGTGGGGACAAAAATAGCCAGAACAGTGTCGTTCGTAACCTGGCTGTTAAAGCTGGAAACCGCCACTGTCTGGGGCAGTCGTTCGTAATCAATTCCGTTGAAATCCAAATTGGCCGTGCTTTCGGGTGTGACTGGCAAATCGCCGCCCGAAATTTTCTCAACGGCCATTGCCGGCAACATCGCCGTTAATCCGTTCAATTCGTGAATGTAAGCGTCGCCCATCAAATGGTTAAACTGCGTCGGCACGCCTTCATAATTGGCGACAGCGACCAGATAGCCAGCTACGCCAGGGTCTAAATCGCTGGCCAAAAAGCTGGCCGTCTGATTGGGCGACAACGTCATGCGCGAATCGGCGATGCTGCAAGTGCTGCCGTCAACGAAGTACAAATGCACGTCAATGTCCGATGTCGGATGAGTGTTGGTGATGTTGATTTGCGTGTTTTCGCGTCGAGGATCAATGGTGTCGCTGGTGTATTTGGCAAAGAAAAGAATGCTGCCAGCTTTTTGATCGCCGGGCGGTTTGTTC
>JBGAPB010000250.1:0-10506 GCA_044221525.1 Blastocatellia bacterium
ACCGCGACCGGTAGGGAGCGAGACTCACCCACGTGCCGCTTGCTAACGCGCGCGGTACTGACCCGATCATAGGAGATCACAATGAAACGAATGCGCTATTGCGCCGCAGCTTGTTTTTACATCGCCCTGGCAGTTCTGGCTTTTCGAACTCCAACGCCAACCACGCACGCTCAAAAAGCCAAAAACGATCCAGACAAAAAAGAATGGATTCAACTGTTCAACGGCAAAGACCTCAAAGACTGGAAGATCAAAATTCGAGGCTACGCGCTGGGCGATAACTTCAACAACACTTTCAGAGTCGAAAACGGGCTGCTCAAAGTCAGCTACGACAAGTACGACAAATACAACGAACGTTTCGCGCACATCTTTTACAAAGACAAGTTCTCTCATTACATCATTGCCGCCGAATACCGATTCGTAGGCGAGCAATGCCCTGGTGGCCCAGATTGGGCAAAACGAAATAACGTCCTGATGCTGCACTGCCAATCGCCGGAAAGCATGGGCAAAGACCAGGATTTCCCCATTTCCATCGAAGCCCAATTGCTCGGCGGACTTGGCAAAGGCCCGCGTTCAACGCTGAATCTTTGCACTCCGGGAACGAACGTCGAAATGAACGGCAAACTGTTCACGCCGCATTGCATTAACTCGAAATCNAGGAACTGGCGGCAGAGTTGCTGTTTCAACTCAATTTAAAGAAAACACCACAGCCCCAAGCGTTACTTTCACTTTCACTCTTTCTATGGCGAACAAAACGCGCTACGAAACAAGCACAGACGAAAACGGAGAGGCTGTGCTTGACGGTGTTGCTCCTGGCAAGTATTCGGTAAAAGCCACTTGGCCAATGGGCTATGCCGGCGCTCATCAACCAGAAATCGAAGTTGCGGCAAGAAGCTGTAGCGAACTTCTTGCCTCTGTCTTTTTTTCAGGTGTCATCAAAGGGCAGGTTTTGGACGGGCAAGGCCAACCCGCGCAATCAATCAGACTGCAAGCTGAATCCGTTTCCGCCGAGAAAACATTCACTGCCACTGCCACTTCTGATCAAAACGGCAAGTTTGAATTCAATGGGCTTTCAGCCGGGAAATATCGGATTTATCAGCGTCCAGACAAAAACACTCAACCGACTCTGTTCTACCCAGGAGTTTCTGACGAAGGCAAAGCCGAAGTCATCACGGTCGCAACGGACAAAAAGAATGGCGAGATTGAATTCAAGCTTCCCACAATTTTCAAAACCCAAACAATCACAGGAAAAGTCGTTTGGCCTGACGGCAAGCCCGTAGCTGATGCCTACATTTCTTTTGATTGCCCAGTTGAATTGGAGCCAACCGATTTCCAGTTCAAAGCCCCCAGACAAAGTACGAGAACCGATTCACAGGGAAATTTCAAACTTACTGGCTTCAGAGGTTTCAGTTATTCCCTGGTGGCTGATGCTTTCGTGAGTGAACCGAATGCACCGAATTATGGAGGCAGCGTTCACGCCCCGCTAGTTAGGCTGATTGTGGCTTGCGACAACGACAAACGGCAGCGAGGGCAAAATTGAACAGCCCTGAAGTCATCTTTTTTGACGCTGCCGGAACGCTGTTTGAAGTTCGCGGCAGCGTCGGTGAAATTTACAGCCGCATCGCCAGCCAGTACGGCTGCGAAGCCGATGCCGCTCAGTTGCAGCAGAATTTCGCTCGCTGGTTCAAACTGCAACCACCGATGGCTTTGCGGCTGGCACTGCCGAAGACAAGCTCCGCGAAATGGAAAAAGGCTGGTGGAGCAATCTGGTCAGAGCTGTCTTTGCCGATTGCGGTTCGTTCCTGCATTTCGATGAATTCTTTGACGATGTGTTTGAACGCTTCCGCCAACCGGAACTCTGGCAGGTTTTCGATGATGTGATTCCGACTCTGACTGAATTGAAACGGCAGGGTTTTCGGCTGGGAGTCATTTCCAACTTCGATTCGCGGCTGGACGATGTGCTGCGCGTTTGTGACCTTGATCGGTTCTTCGACTCAGTTCACATCTCGACTCGAGTCGGAGCCGCCAAACCCGATCCGCTGATCTTCGATACGGCGCTGGCCCATCACAAAATCGAAGCCGCGCAAGCCTGGCACATCGGCGATTCACTGCGCGAAGATTTTGAAGGCGCACAGGCCGCCGGACTCAAAGCCGTCTTGATTAATCGTAATAATCTGCAGGTTGAAAATGCGCTCTGTATTTCCAACCTGACGGAACTCCTGACTTATGAAATACAACGTTCTTAGACCGTATCACCTGCTTTGCATTCTGTGCTTAACAGCAATTATCGGCGTTTCGACGCTAGCGCCTCACCTCTTTGCACAACCCCCAGCAGCAAGCAAACTTGGGATTGGCCGCAAGTATTCCACCATCGAACGCATGAATTCGGAGCGGCTTCGCGCGGTGAATGCTGACAAGCTGAAGATTCAGAAAGGGCGGCAAGCCGTTAAGCTGCAAACCGGCTTCGGCGATTACAAGGCCATTCTGCACGCTCACGCCGAAGATTCCGCCCACACTGGCGGCACTCGGCCAGAGTTGCTGGCGGCGGCGAAGCGCGTCGGCGTGAAGATCGTTATGCTGACCGATCACGTGCGGCCTCCGAAAGATTTCATCAATGACAGTTGGCGAGGCTTGCGCGAAGGCGTTCTATTCATTCCCGGAGCCGAAAGCGAAGGCTTTCTGGTTTACCCGCAACGTTCGATCATTCAGGCGCACATCAACAAGAGTTTCAAATCGCGCGAAGAGTACGTGGGGCTGGTCAAAGAGCTTTCACGGACGGGAAAGATCGAGGCGACATCTTCCTTTCGCACGTTGAAGAGAAAGGCGATTGGGACACCAGCCAGTTGGACGGACTGGAAATTTACAACATTCACTCCGACTTGCTGGACGAACCTGAGTTC
Organism: Blastocatellia bacterium; assembly: GCA_044221525.1. Classification (GTDB taxonomy): domain Bacteria; phylum Acidobacteriota; class Blastocatellia; order RBC074; family RBC074; genus RBC074. The sequence continues at coordinate 2,898 of JBGAPB010000250.1, forward strand.
GTCCGATGGCTGCAAGGCGCGTTCACTAATCCTGACCGGTTGAAGCAGTTTGAACAGGGTCTGGCCGAGTTCCCTGCCGAAGCCTTTGGAGCACTTCAGGATTATCTGCCAACGGTGATTGCCAAATGGGATCGTGATTTGCCTTCACACCGACTGACTGGCATCGCCGCCAACGATTGCCATCACAATCAGGTCTTCACAGTCAAAGCCGTTGCTGACGATGCGATCGAAGTCACGGCCTTCCCTGACCCGCCGCGCAAAATCACCACCAAGCAGGCTCCGCGAATTGCTGAACTGCTGAAAGATCGCAAGCCGGGCGACGTGATTTCCAAACTGGACTTTGATCCTTACGAACGCAGCCTGACGTTTGTCGCAACTCACGTTCTGCTGAAAGATTTGAACGAACAGGCAGTGCGACAGGCTCTTAGGCAAGGTCATGCCTTTGTCGCTCACGATTGGCTATGCGATTCGACAGGTTTTGCGTTCTTGGCGGAACGCGGCAGCAAACGCATCGGCGTGATGGGTGACGAAGTGAAGCTGGAAAAAGGATTGAGGCTGCGACTTGCAGCGCCTGCAACAGGAACGATTAAGCTATTTCGTAACGGGCAGATTGTTCAGGAAGCCAAGGCCGACAAGCTGGAATTTGTTGTGATCGAAGCTGGCGTTTATCGCTCTGAAGTTTGGCTGACTCTGGATGGCGAACAACGTCCGTGGATATATTCAAACCCAATCCGAGTTCTTTAGTCAGAGAAGAATTCAGGCGTCACTACGCGACGCGAATCATTTCCTGCTCGCACCCGGCGTTGAAACGCCGCGCTAATATCAGCCGTCGCTCCGCGACGAAAAACCGGCAAAAGGTTGTAATAAAAAGCAAAGAGCGCGGCAAGGATCATTTCCTGTCGCGCTCTTTGACTTAAAGCTAAAGATCAATTTACTTGCTGGCCGGTTGAACCAACGCAGTATTTGCGTTGCTGGTACGGCCAATCGCACTCATCACGCGGTTTGGCAAAATGCCCAGATAAAGCGTCCCGGCCAGCGTCAGAATTAAAGCCACAGCCGTCATCGCACTGATTTTCGGTTTGACAAAGCCCGGAGCCAGCGGACGGAAGAACATAACCACAATCGGGTAGAGGTAGTAATAGACTGAAATAATGCTGTTGATGACTGCGACTATAACCAGCCAGTGAAGATTCGGCGCTAAATCCCAGGCCGATTTGAAGATAAAAAACTTGCTCTCATGAACCCGGCGGTTGGCGGAATGCCAGCCAGACTGAACAGGAAAATCGCCAGCGCAAAACTCAGCGCCGGAGTTTCAAAACCAATCCCGGCATAATCGGCAGTGTCGGTTTTCTGATCGCCGGCGCGAGCCAGCAACTGAACCACTGCAAACGCGCCAACGCTCATAATCGAATAAACCAGCAGGTAAAACGCCACTGGCGCTGCCTCACTGGTGATGAATCCGACCAGCGCGTAACCGGCGTGAGCGATTGACGAATAAGCCAGCATTCGTTTGATGTTTTTCTGCGACAAAGCAACGACGTTGCCGATGGTCATTGTCAGCGCTGCGATGACGGCAACCGCTGTCACCCAAACATGATGCAACTGTGATCCGAGCGCGCCACTGGCATTAAAGCCTTCGGCAAAAACGTGCAGGAAAGCGGCAAAGACTGCGGCTTTCGGAGCAGTTCCCATAAAGCCGGTGACGATGGTCGGAGCGCCTTCGTAAACGTCGGGCGTCCAGAGATGGAAAGGTGCGCTGGCAATCTTGAAACCGAAACCAATCAGCATCAATGCAGCGCCAATCATCAACAGAGCGGGAAACCGACTCCATTCGGCGCAGCAATCGCAGCTTTAATTCCGGCAATGCTGGTGGTTTTAGTCGCTAAACCAGCGCCATACCGTAAAGCAGAAACGCCGTCGCAAACGAACCTAGCAGGAAATACTTCAATGAAGATTCGCTGGAGCGCGAATCATAACGGCGATAACCGGCCATCACGTAAGTCGTGATCGAGGCGATTTCCAGTCCCAAAAACACCGTCACCAAATCGCCCGCTCCGGCAAGCAACAACATTCCAGCAGTCGCAAACAGAATCAGTGAGAAAAATTCGCCGGGTGGCAGAGCTTCGTCGCGCAAAAACTGACTGGCCAACAGAGTTGACACTATCGAAACGATCAAAATTGTGACCGAGAAAAAGATGCGGATCGAATCAACCACCACCATCCCGGAAAAGTAGCTGCCCTGACCAACCGAACCGAGTCCGGCGACTGCGATCAAAGCCAACAGCAAACCGGCCAGTGTGATTCCGGCATTGATCTGGCGAGCGCCTTTCTTGGAAAAAGCGTCTACCAACATAATCAGCACCGCTGCAACCGAAACGATGACTTCGGGAGCGATTGCCCAATAATTCAGATTGAGAGAAGTGAGTTCCATTATCTTTCGAGATTTACCAATTCGCCCGAATACTTTTAGACAGGATTTACAGGATTCAACAGGATGAAAGTCCAGCTTTGAAATCCCGAACAGGAATCTTGTCCATCTTGTTAATCCTGCCTATTTCCGACTTACTTTTCTTGAAGAGTTTCGGCAACTTTGACTTCGGCAACTTTTGCCGGTTTGCCCACCACGTATTCTTTGACCAGAGTGACTGTCTTTTCGCCGCCACGAATGAAGACCATCGGCCTGACGCCCATAACAATCGCCAGCACAACCAACGGAACCATAGCCAGCACTTCTCGGCCATCCATGTCTTTCAACTCTTCGTTTTCTTTCTTAGTGATTTCGCCGAAGAAAACTCGCTGGATCATCCACAGCAGATAAACCGCCGACAGAATGACTCCTAGCGCAGCCAGCACCGCGAACATCTTCGCGTGCGGAACCGGTGAAGCGAAGGTGCCCAGCAGGATCAGAAATTCTCCGATGAATCCGTTGAGCAATGGCAACCCAAGCGATGACAGCGCGACGATCATAAACAGCGCCGTGTATTGCGGCATCGGTGTGGCGATTCCGCCGAAATCCGCAATCTGACGAGTGTGACGACGGTCGTAAACAATGCCTACACCCAGGAAGAGCGCGCCAGTCGAAATGCCGTGAGCCAGCATTTGATACAACGCCCCCTGCATTCCCTGATCGGTAAAGGAGAAAATCCCCAGCACCACAAATCCCAGGTGGCTGACCGATGAATAAGCAATCAGCTTTTTCATATCCGGCTGAACCATTGCCACCAATGCGCCATAAATGATGCCTACGACAGCCAGCGCCATCACCCACGGAGCCGCTTTTTGCGACACCGCCGGGAAAAACGGCAGGTTGAATCGCATCAAACCGTAAGTTCCCATCTTCAGCAGAACTCCGGCCAGAATGATCGAACCGGCAGTTGGAGCTTCGACGTGAGCGTCCGGCAACCAGGTGTGAAACGGAAACAGAGGGACTTTGATAAAGAACGCCAACGCAAACGCCAGCCACAACCACGTTTGAATGTTGCCGGGAATCAGCGTTTTGCCGGATTGAATGTTGTTTGTGATTTCGACAATGTCGAAGGTCGTGCCGCCGTTGTAAAAGTAAATGGCGATGATGGCGACCAGCATCAACAGCGAGCCAACCACCGTGTAAACGAAAAACTTGATTGCCGCGTAAATGCGCCGTTCGCCGCCCCAGACTCCAATCAGGAAGTACATCGGGATCAGCGTGATTTCAAAGAAGATGTAGAAAAGGAACATATCCAGCGAAACGAACACGCCGATCATTCCCGTTTCCAACACCAACATGAAAAGCATGTATTCGCGAACTCGCTTGGTGACATGCCAGCTTGCCAGCACAGAAACCGGCATCAGAAACGTTGTCAAAATCACCAGCCAGATGCTTAAGCCGTCAACGCCAACGTGGTAGTTGACGCCCAGCGAGCCAATCCACGGAGTTTTTTGCACAAGCTGCGCCAGCGAATTCGCGCTGTCGTACCTGGCCAGAATGACCAGCGAAACAACAAAGGTCACCAGTGTCACCGCCAACGTTACGTAACGGTAAAGATTGTTCGCGGCTTTTTGATTTTCAGAACCGCGCAGCGACACCAGTAACAACAGAATCGCTCCTACCAGCGGCAGAAAAGTTGTGATCGTAATCAGGTTCATATTTTAGCTTTCAGCTAACAGCTTTCAGCCAAATTCAGAAACCAGCCAAAGCTGATGACTGATGGCTGACGGCTAAGTGCTACTTCAAAGCGATGTATCCAAAATATCCGATGACGACGACTGCACCAATCAAAATCACAGCCGCATAATTTCTCGCATAACCGGTTTGCGTGTAGCGCAACACGCCGGAAATGCCGCCGAACAAACGAGCCGTGCCGTTGACGACGCCGTCAATGATTTTCACGTCAACTATCTTCCACAGTCCTTCGCGCGAAAGCGTCTCAATCGGATGGACGACGGCTTCATCGTAAAGCTCGTCAATGTTGTACTTGTCTTCCAGTATCTTAGGCATCCGCGTCAGCGGTTTCTTGCCGAAAACTGCGAAGCCAATTCCGATGCCCAGCAAACCCAAAAACACTGACAAACCAGTTAATGCCAGTTCAGTTGATGTGTCGTGTTGTTCTTCCGACTTGGCGGCGTGAGTTTCAGCTTTCGCAGGAGCAGCTTCAGCGCGTTCAGTTGCAGCAGGAGTGCCATGTGCTTCGCTGCCAGACTCAACATGAGCGGCGGCTTCACCGTGCGGTTGAACGTGGGCTATAACCGGTTCTAGGAAATGCTCAAAGTGATTCGACCCGCCCATCGCAGCCGGAATGCCAACCCAGCCGCCAACCAGCGAAAGCACAGCCAGAACAACCAACGGCCCAACCATCAACCAACCTGATTCGTGCGGTTTGCCGTGTCCGTGATCGTCATGACCATGCGAAGCGTGTCCGTGATCGTCGTGGGCTTTGCCAAAACGTTCTTCGCCAAAGAAAGTCAGCACCATCATTCGGGTCATGTAAACCGCCGTCAGCAAAGCGGTTATGGCAGCAATTCCCCACAGAACCTTGTTAAGCGGTAGCCCTAAAAAGTGCGGCATGTGGTCGGCGGACCATGTCTGCCACAAAATTTCGTCCTTGCTGAAAAAGCCTGACAGCAGCGGGAAGCCAGAAATCGCCAACCAGCCGACAAACATCGTGGCAAAAGTGAACGGCATGTACTTTCTGAAGCCGCCCATTTTGCGAATATCCTGTTCTTCATGCGCGCCGTGAATGACCGAACCAGCGCCAAGGAACAACAACGCCTTGAAGAAAGCGTGCGTCATAACGTGGAAAATGCCCGCCGTGAACGCCCCGACTCCGCAAGCCAGAAACATATATCCAAGCTGCGAAACCGTTGAATAAGCCAGAACCTTCTTGATGTCGTTTTGGGCCAAGCCAATCGTCGCTGCAAAGATCGCAGTCGCTGCGCCAATAACGGCAATAACCACCATCGCCGTCGGAGATTTGACAACGACAGGGCTGCAACGAGCGGTCAAATAAACTCCTGCCGTGACCATTGTCGCGGCGTGGATCAGCGCCGACACGGGAGTCGGACCAGCCATCGCGTCCGGCAACCAAACGAACAAAGGAATCTGAGCTGATTTACCGCAGGCTCCGACAAAAAGCAGCAGCGCAATCGCTGTCGTTGAACCAACCAAAATCGCAGGCGAAGCGGCTTGAGTCAGAAAGCTTGCGACTTCGTGGCCGCCGATGTTTTTCGAGACAAAGCTGATTGTGCCGAAGGTGGTGAAGACCAAAAACGTGGCGATCATAAAACCGAAATCGCCGATACGGTTGACGATAAAGGCTTTCTTCGCCGCGTCACCCGCCACATTCCATTTGATAAAAAAGCCGATCAACAGATAAGAGCAAAGTCCTACGCCTTCCCAACCAACGAACAGCAGCAGCAGATTGTCGCCCAGCACCAGCGTCAACATCATGAACATAAACAGGTTCAGATAAGCAAAAAACCTGTAATACCCCGGATCGCCGTGCATGTAAGCCGTCGCGTAAATGTGAATCAGCAGGCCGACGCCGGTGATGAACAGAATGTAGACGCCTGATAGAGGATCGAGCAGGTAAGCGAAATCGGCCTGGAAACTGCCGACCGAAATCCAGGTGAAAAAGTGGTCTTGAATACGGCGCACGCCATCGGCTCCCGGCGCAGTTCCCAGCAATTTGCTGAAGGCTCCGAAAGACAGCAAAGCGGAGATGGCGACCGTGCCACAGGCAATCGCGCCAACGGCTTTTTCGCCGAGCTTCTTACCAAATAATCCGTTGATGATTGCGCCGATCAGCGGCGCAAGAGTGATCCATTTAAGCATATCGGTGGTTGGTGATCGGTGATTGGTGGTCGGTGATTCATCGGTTCAGAAACCGACAACCGGCCACGGATAACCGGCAACTACAATTTAAGTAAATCAGCTTCGTCCACATTTAGCGTTTCGCGTGTGCGGAACAACGCAATGATAATGGCCAAACCGACAGCGGCTTCGGCGGCGGCGACAACCATGACAATGAAAACAAATAATTGACCTGTCACATCGCCCAGGTAACGCGAAAACGCGACCAGCGTCAGATTGACGGAATTCAGCATCAGCTCAACGCACATAAACAGCACAATCACGTTGCGCTGAATCAGCACGCCGACGACGCCGATGGTGAACAGAACGGCGCTCAGCGCCAGATACCAGGAAAGCGGAACCATAACTTTTCGCCGATGTTCGTAGTTCCGCCTTCAGGCGGAATCTTCCGCAGGAGACGGATTCCGCCTGAAGGCGGACTACAAACTTTTTCAGGCGTGAACCTCCTCTTCTTCATTTTCTTCTGAAACGGCAGTCGGCACATTGGCGGCGTTCAATGCCGCTTCGATGTCGTCGGTGTCTTCCGCGCTTTCGCGGCGAGCCAGCAGCATCGAACCTACAATCGCCATCAGGATCAAAACCGACGTGGCTTCAAAAGGCAGCACGTATTTACTGAACATTCCGTATGCCAGTGATTCGACAGTGCCCGGTACGTTATCCGAAGCCACTGGGTTATTGCCCATTGTTTTCAGCACGGCCATCACTTCGGCAATCAGAGCCAGAAACAGCGGCACAGCCAGAAACTTCAGGTATTTTTGCCTGTCAACTATGGCTTCTTCTTCGCGCACGTTCAGCAACATGATCACGAAAACGAACAAGACCATGATCGCTCCGGCATATACGATGATCTGAATGGCGGCGATAAATTGCGCCGACAAAGTCAGAAAGAGACCGGCCAGGCTGCACAGCACTACGATCAGGCCAATGGCGCTGTAAATCGGATTGCGCTGCAAAATGACGTTGAAAGCTGCGACAACCGCCAGCGAAGCAAACGCCAGAAAGAAAAGATGCGAAACTTGGATTTGAGCGAGTTGTTCCATATCGGAATCGAATTTAGATCGGGTTTCAGATCGGCGTACGGTAGCCTTACCAGGCTGCCGGAATTTTTCTTCAGCAAGTGCATCGGCAGGCCAGTCGGCCTACCGTACATTCGACCTAGTAAACCAGCACAGCAATCGTCGCCGCCAGCGCGATGTTGAACAGCGCCGCAGGCAACAAAAATTTCCAGCCGAAGCTCATCAACTGATCGTAACGAAGTCG